>JAZRVI010000038.1:0-13238 GCA_045599035.1 Desulfocucumaceae bacterium
TCTCAAACCAGCGGGGAAACAAATGAGCAGCTTTATAATTTAAAGGGTACTGTTGCCAGTTCTTCGGGCATAGCTGAAGTTTCTTACAAGCTGAATGATGGTGAAAGCGTTATTCTGTTCAATGATGAAACCGGTGATCAGACTTCCTATACCATTGATGTTTCGGATATTGAACTGGCTGAAGGCAATAATACTATTATTGTTACGGTTGTGGACAGCAAAAATAATTCTATAGATAAGTCCATAACTTTGAACTATGTTGCCTCATTGAATGATGAAGAAGCTCCAAAAATTGTTTTAAGTCCTACAGGTTATGAAATGACAGATGGAAAGATCCAAACGGATCAGGAGAGTATAATTCTTAAAGGAAATATCACTGATAATGTAAAATTGGATACGGTTACCTGTCAAAACCAGGGAGTTAATGGAGAAACAAGCGATATTAAAATTGAGAACCCTGCTGATTTTGAAATAACAGTTCCTTTATATGTAGGCGGAAACAATCTTACTATAACTGCTAAGGATGCTTCAAATAACACGACCGAAAAATCTATTTATATTGACAGATTAAGTCAAACTGTTGAATTTCTGTCCACAGTAAAAACAACTGATCTGGAAGATACCCAAGAAATATACGACAGTATTGTTAAGATTTGGACAGAAGGAGAAACTACCCAAAGTTACGAAGATGATTATACATGTATATTATTAAAGGAATCTTCTCCTTTGGTTGCGGCCGTCAAAAATAATCAAATTGCTATTGGCGATACTTACATGATTCCTCGAGGTGAGCAATTTGTTATGGGATTTACTGGTGTTCTCCAATGGCACGGTGAAAGTGATGATTTAACTAATTATCCAGCTAACTCATATGAAGTAGTTAAATTTTCGTCTCCTTCCCTGGAAGATATTTTTGAAGGGGATGTCAGACTGGACTTTTCCGGGGGCATTGATAAAGAAAATCCGGTTGAGTTCATTTTGTTGCCTGATGGAACAGAATATGAAATAACTCATAATAATGAAGTAAGGATTTTTTCTATTCCTGAAAATGATGATTCTGAAGATGGTGATTCTGAAGATGATGATTCTGAAGATGATGATTTTGCTAATCCAGGCTGGCAGCCTAAAGAGCTGATCAATGGTTTGAATCCCAAGTTTAATGCAGCTGGTTCTTTTGATGGTTTGGATCTTATGATAAATATTGATGATATAGTTATCTATGACGGAGATGGCAAGAAGTCTTCTAAAAATGATCAAATTACCGTACAAGGACAATTTGGAATCAAGAACCTAAACTATACTGGCGGTCTGGAATGGTACCGCAATTACAATCCATCTAATCTGGAATTGCTTCCTCAGCAAATATTATCTAAAGTAACTTATGAAGTAGTTGGTGAATTGGAAGCTAAATATGAGGCTGAAGTTAATACAAAGGAATTTGTCAAATTTATGAACGGAGGATTTGATAATAAGGCTGACTTTGAGCTTCTTAAGCTCCAGGGAGTAGACTTTGATAATAAAATTGTTTTGGCCACATTTGGAGTTAGTCCTGCTATACCTGTTATACCTGGCAGTATAGAAACCGTTTCCGGGGAATCGATGAGTACTCCTCTTAATCCCATCTTGCTGTTTTCCGTAATTATGGATTTGGATGGCAGTGTCAAAGGTGTGGCAACCCTGACTTTTTCGTATAATTCGTATAATGAAAAAGGATTTAATCTCCAAAAAGAAGGATTTTCTGGAGCCTATGGTCCCCTGAGCAGTAACCTGGGGCAACGAAGCTACGATCTGCCTTTTGAAAGAAAGCTGGAAATATTTGATGTTTCTTCAGGATCTGCCGACGATAAAAATTCAGATCCATTTATGGGAGTCAAATTGGCCGGAGAATTGGAGGCCAAGCTTGAAGTCGGAGCTGGAGCAATGGCAGGTGTTATGATAGCAGGAATCATGCCAGCTTCGATAGACGGAATTGTGTTTTATCGTGCTGATGCCAAGGCCAATGGCAGCATAGCCTTAAATAATCATGATGGTTTTAATATAGAGGGACAGGCTGAGTTTAAGCATGAGGTTGGAGTTCGGGTTGAGGGTGCTCTTAAGTTATTGGCTGAGGCTTTTGGATTTACTGCTGAACTTAATAAAGATTTTACATGGGAAAAAATAATACTTTCAGCTTCTTCAGGAGATCCATCTTCAGGAGATCCAGTTGATCCAAGTAATCCAAGTGGAAAGTGCGGAGACAATCTGAGCTGGTCCTTTAATCCGGACACAGGGGTTCTGAATATTACGGGCAGCGGAGCGATGTACGACTATGAAGAGAATAATTATACAACAACTGCTCCCTGGGAAGATTATTACTACGATATAAAGGTTATTAAGCTGCCCGAAGGACTGACCAGTATTGGGGATTGGGCATTTGCTAGATGTGACTTTTTGACTACGATAAATTTGCCGGACAGCCTGACCAGTATTGGGAGTGGGGCATTTTATATGTGTGACTTTTTGACTACGATTGATTTGCCGGACAGCCTGATCAGTATTGGGGATGAGGCATTTTGGAGTTGCAGCTCTTTGAGAAGGATTGATTGGCCGGACAGACTGACCAGTATTGGGTATGGTGCATTTGCTTTTTGTGACTCTTTGACTAAGCTGGACTTGCCGGACAGCCTAAATCGTATTGGGGAGGATGCATTTTTTGGTTGTAGCTCTTTGATTACGATAAATTGGCCGGACAGACTGATCAGTATTGGGGAGGATGCATTTCATGCTTGTAGCTCTTTAACTGAGCTGGATTTGCCGGACAGACTGACCAGTATTGGGAGTGGGGCATTTTCTGATTGCAGCTCTTTGACTACGATAACTTTGCCGGACAGCCTGACCATTATTGAGAGTATGACATTTGAAGGTTGCAGCTCTTTGACTACGCTGGATTTGCCGGACAGACTGATCAGTATTGGGACTTGGACGTTTTTTAATTGCAGATCTTTGACGACACTGGATTTGCCGGACAGACTGACCAGTATTGGAGCTTTTGCATTTTCTGGTTGCAGCTCTTTGAAGGCGGCTTATTTCAGGGGAGATGCTCCCAGCGACTTTGGAGGCTGGTCTGCATTCTACTATGAAAATACTGTTTTCGGAGATGTTGCTTCTGATTTTGTTATCTATTATCTGGAAAGTAAATCAGGTTGGGCTACTCCTTATTGGAATGGCTATAACACTAGGCCTGCTAAGCCATCTGGAAAGTGCGGAGATAATCTGAGCTGGTCCTTTGATCCGGGCACGGGAGTTCTGGATATTACGGGCAGCGGAAAGATGGACGATTATGACTATTATACTTCTACTACTGCTCCCTGGGCAGATTATTGCTCCGATATAAAGGTTATTAATCTGCCGGGAGGTCTGACTAATATTGGGGCTTATGCATTTGATAGGTGCGGCTCTTTGACTGAGCTGGATTTGCCGGACAGCCTGATCAGTATTGGGGATAGGGCATTTTATCGTTGTAGCTCTTTGACTACGCTGGATTTGCCGGACAGCCTGATCAGTATTGGGGATACGGCATTTTCTGAGTGCAGCTCTTTGACTACGATAAATTTGCCGGACAGCCTGACCAGTATTGGGAGTGGGGCATTTTCTGATTGCAGCTCTTTGACTACGATAAATTTGCCGGACAGCCTGACCAGTATTGGGGATTATGCATTTTTTGGTTGCAGCTCTTTGATAACGCTGGATTTGCCGGACGGCCTGACGAGTATTGAGAATAATGCATTTGAGAGGTGTATATTTTTGACTACGATAAATTTGCCGAAAAGCCTGACCAGTATTGGGAATAGGGCATTTTCTGAGTGCAGATCTTTGACTACGATAAATTTGCCGGACAGCCTGACCAGTATTGGGGATTGGGCATTTGCTGGTTGCAGCTTTTTGAAGGCGGCTTATTTCAGGGGAAATGCTCCCAATAAATTTGGAAAGGATGTTTTCTTACTTACTGATGATCTTCTTGTTATCTATTATCTGGAAGGTAAGGACGGTTGGACTACTCCTGAATGGAAAGGGTATAAGGCCGAGCCGGTTAATTCATTGCCTGATAATCCATCTCCTGCTAATCCATCTGGAAAATGCGGAGATAATCTGAGCTGGTCCTTTAATCTGAACACGGGAGTTCTGGATATTACGGGCAGCGGAGCGATGTACGACTATGACCTGATGTACGGCTACGACTCAGAATTCGAAACTATTACTGTTCCTTGGGCAGATTATTACCCCGTTACAAAGGCTATAAATCTGCCGGATACCCTGACCAGTATTGGGGATTGGGCATTTGCTAGATGTGACTTTTTGACTACGATAAATTTGCCGGACAGCCTGACCAGTATTGGGGATCATGCATTTGATGGTTGCAGCTCTTTGACTGAGCTGGATTTGCCGGACAGCCTGACCACTATTGGGGTTACGGCATTTCATGCTTGTAGCTCTTTAACTGAGCTGGATTTGCCGGACAGTCTGACTAGTATTGGGGGTTATGCATTTGGTAAGTGCAGCTCTTTGACTACGATGAATTTGTCGGACAGCCTGACCAGTATTGGGGATGAGGCATTTCTTTTGTGCGACTCTTTGACTGAGATAAATTTGCCGGACAGCCTGACCAGTATTGGGGATAGGGCATTTTCTAGTTGCCACTCTTTAACTACGGTTTATTTCAAGGGAAATGCTCCCAGCAGCTTTGGATCTGATGTTTTCAAAAATACTGCTTCTGATTTTGTTATCTATTATTTGGAAGGTAAAGACGGTTGGACTACTCCTGAGTGGAATGGCTATCCCGCCAAACCTGCGGTGTTTTAATGGCCGTATTGCCTGCCTTTGCCGAAAGAATAAAGTGATTGGTCAAAAGTCAAGTCTGTAAGTGTTAAAAAGGGGCTTTCCACTTGTCTGGAAGGCCCCTTTAAAATGGCATTGCAAAAGGAACAAATAATTATTTCCGAAATAAGAAAAAATATGGAGCTTCGGAAAATAAATGCCTATATCGGAATATTACTTGATTTTTTGCGTAAGATATTCTATAATCGGAATAAAAAAGGAGACCGTACACATGGTCATTCGTAAGGAATATTTGAATCAACTGCTGGCCTGGAAAAATGAGCAGGTTATAAAGGTGGTTACCGGCATTCGGCGTTGCGGAAAGTCCACTCTATTGAAGCAGTTTCAAGATAGTCTGCTGCAGGAGGGAGTTTCTCAAGAACAGATCATTTTCATCAATTTTGAAGATTTGGATTATGAAGATTTGTTGGATTACAAAGCACTGTATGCGTATATCAAGGAACGCCTCTGCCCGGATAAAATGACTTATATTTTTCTGGATGAAATTCAAAAAGTTGATTCCTTCCAAAAGGCTGTGGATAGCCTGTTTATCAAACCAAATACAGATATTTATATTACTGGTTCCAATGCCTATCTTCTTTCGGGCGATTTGGCAACCTTGCTCACCGGCAGATATGTCGAGATATCAATGCTTCCTTTGTCTTTTGCAGAATATGTGGAATGCTTCGGAGGATCTGGTGAGCAGGTACTGGCAAAATATATGCAGTTCGGCGGATTTCCTTATCTTTCCCAAATGGAAAACACGGCTGAAAAAGTTGATACCTATCTGGAAGGAATCTATAATACTGTTGTTGTAAAGGATATAGAGGATCGGCAGGCTAGAAAAAATAGTGATCCCAACAAGCGGAAAATCACGGATATCACCTTGCTGAAAACAATTTCACGATATCTCGCAAGTGTGGTTGGCAATCCTGTTTCTGTCAAAAGTGTTTCTGACTATCTTGTTTCTTCTGGTCGAAAGGTTTCACCAAATACAGTAGATGATTATATGGAGGCTCTTCAGGAGTCTTTTATATTCTATCCTGTCGAACGCTTTGATATTAACGGAAAGCAGCTTTTGAAAGTGAATCGCAAATGGTATATCGTTGACCTTGGACTTCGCAATCATATTCTGCCAAAGAAGCGATATGATCTTGGCTTCTCCCTGGAGAATATCGTATTTTTTGAGCTTCTCCGACGAGGTTATAAAGTGAATGTTGGCAAAAATGCTGATACCGAAGTTGATTTTGTTGCACAGAAACAGGGAGTGTTGCATTACTATCAGGTGACCGCTGATATGACAAACGAGGATACCTTCAACCGTGAAATCAGACCGCTGCAGTCCATTAAGGATAACTACGAAAAGATTATTCTCACATTGGATCACATGACCCCGGGCGACTATGAAGGAATTAAGGTAATTAATTTGCTTGACTGGTTGGTAGAGAAATACTAAAAAAGAATATAGCTTCGGAATATAAACACCCAATCCATAAAGGTTGAGTGTCTTTTCTTTTTGTCATTTGAAGGAGTAGTCATACGACTGCTCTTATTTTTTTTGCATTTCTTCCGGACAAAATTTGAAGCTGTTGGAAGCTAAAAATATTTCTTGCAATTCGCTTCTTCCTGCAATTTCATTAAAAGCTCCCCAAAACGCTGAAAGTGAACAATCTCTCTTTCCCGCAGCCAGCCCAAAACCTTAGTAACTTCCGGATCATCGGAAAGCTGCAAAAGGTTTTCATAAACAGCTCTAGCTTTTTGTTCTGCTGCCATATCATCATAAATATCCGCAATGGGATCAGAAGTGCCGGAGACATAAGCAGCCACCCAGGGATTGCCGGAAGCATTTTCCCAATACAAGCTCTTGCCATGATCCGCAAAATGACTGCCCCAACCCGCTTTTTTAAAATCTTCACCAGAGCAGTTTTCAGTTAATTTATAAACTAAACTGCCAACTATTTCCATGTGAGCCAGTTCTTCGGTTCCAATATCTGTTAGAACTGCCTTGGCCTGAGAAGTGGGAATGGTGTAGCGTTGATTCAGGTAACGCAAAGAAGCTGATAATTCACCTTCTGGTCCTCCATATTGGCTGATAATAAGCGAAGCCAGTTGGGGGTTAGAACCGCAAACTTTAATCGGAATCTGGAGTTTCTTCTGATAAATCCACATTAGATTCCATCCTTTCTTTTAATATTTAAGTTCCCAGGGCCAGGGTTCAACCGCCCAGCCCCATTGATCCCCAGCGGAAGCAGCACAGCCAAAATTGGCCAAAGGTTCAATTTGCTGGTTATATTGTCGGGCAAGCTGGGCAATCTGTTCCACAAGCTGGTTATATTGGCTTAAAATAAAGCGGCATTGGGGATGGGTATCTAAGAGTAAATTTAATTCTACGGCTGCAAATTGTTTTTGCATCAGCTCCAGCAGTAAGGGAGAAGCTTTCATCAGGCTTCACCTCCATTGACAGCAGCCTGGCGGCAATAATTGGGCTTAAATAAATCCGGGAACAGGGTTCCTTTTTTGAGAGCCTGCTCCGGACTGTATTGCTGGCTTTGGGGATTTTGAATGGGGAATTGAGCTTCGGCCAGGTTATTTTGAACCTGGCTGCTTTGATCATTGTTGGGACAGTTGGGAAGATAGGGCTTGTAGGGGGGCTTGGGTTGGCGGTAATTTTTCATAAACATTCCTCCGCAAAAAGGTTTTATCTTCAGAATATGCGATCCCGTTCGGGAAAGTGTTAGCCTGAAAGCTTGGCTGGAGTAGCCGTCTTGATGGTTCCAAACAATAAAAAGGAACTAAATCCAGAAAAAGTATCATAGTCTTAGCAGTTTCAGGTTATAATAGGTTCAGATGGCTATTTCATTAAGTAAGGAGGAAAGAAAAAATGGCAAGATTTACTTTACCCAGGGATTTATATCATGGAGCAAATTCTATTGATGAACTCAAAAACTTTGTGGGAAAAAAAGCTTTTGTGGTAGTTGGCGGAAACTCCATGAAAAAGTTTGGTTTTTTGGATCGAGTGGTGCGTAATTTAAAGGAAGCCGGACTGGAAACCGCTCTGTTTGAAGGAGTAGAACCCGATCCCAGTATGGAAACCGTCTTAAAAGGTGCGGCGGAAATGCGAAGCTTTGAACCGGACTGGATTATAGCTGTGGGCGGTGGTTCTTCCATTGATGCAGCCAAAGCCATGTGGGTTTTTTATGAGTATCCCCAGACCAGCTTTGCAGATTTGATTACGCCCTTTAGCTTTCCAACCTTGCGGCAGAAAGCCAGATTCTGTGCAATTCCTTCTACTTCTGGGACAGCCACCGAGGTAACCGCTTTTTCGGTTATTACCGATTATGCCAAAGGAATTAAATATCCCCTGGCTGATTTCAATATTACTCCGGATATAGCTATTGTAGATCCGGTTTTAGCCGAAACCATGCCTCCCAAGTTAACCGCTTATACTGGAATGGATGCCTTGACTCATGCTATAGAAGCCTATGTTTCTACTTTGCATAGTGATTATACCGATCCGTTGGCTTTGCAAGCCATAAAAATGGTGCATAATGATTTGATTGCTTCCTTTCATGGGGATATGAAAGCTCGGCATCGGATGCACAATGCTCAGTGTCTGGCTGGAATGGCTTTTTCCAATGCTTTGCTGGGAATTGTGCATTCCATGGCTCACAAAACTGGGGCGGCTTACAATGGGGGACATATTGTCCATGGCTGTGCCAATGCCATGTATTTGCCCAAGGTCATTAAATTTAATGCCCAGGATCCGGAAGCTCTGCGGCGTTATGCCCAAATTGCTCGATTTATTGGCCTGGAAGGAACTGACGAAGCCAGCTATACCGTAGGTTTAATTCAGGAAATTAAAAGAATGAACCAGTCTTTGCATATTCCAAGCTGCATTAAGGATTATGAAGGTGGCATTATTGATGAAGCCGAATTTAAAGCCAAGCTGAGTCAGGTGGCGAGATTGGCTATAAGTGATGCCTGTACCGGTTCCAATCCACGAAGCATTACTCAGGTTGAAATGGAAAAGCTTTTGCAATGCTGCTTCTATGATACGGAAGTAGACTTTTAAGCTAAAAACGGCTTTCAGAATTGAAATCATTCTGAAAGCCGCCTTTTTATGTCCGCTGAATTGGGCGGAAGGAAGATATTAGAGCTTCAGGCTTCGCATAATAATTTGAGCTGCTTCTCCCCGGGTGACACAATCATAAGGGAGGAAGAAGCCGTTTTCGGCTGGAATTAAGCCCAGACCATCGGCAATGGCTGCATAGCCATATAACTCGGCTTTAATGTTTTCGGCATCCTGAGCGGGCAAGATATAGATTCCGTTAATTTCAGCAATTTTTTGATAGCCCAGATCATTAATCAAGGTCTGGGAGGCAATCAGTCGGGTGAGTTGGCTGTCGGGATTAGGCTTCAAGTTATCATTTAAAATTCCCTGATTCAAGGCTTCCTGCCAATAGTTGGCGTACCAGGCTTCTCCGGTATTCACTACAGGTTTAATATGAATGTTGGGACGGGCATTAAGCAGCATGGTCAGCCATTCAGCTACCGTAATGGGATCATCAGGGCGGTAGGTTTGGTTTTTACTGCTGATAATTCCGGCTTTGGCCAAAGCTAAAATATCATTTTCAGCCGGATGTTCGGCAATATCACTAAATTCCAAAGTGGTTTCCAGCGGTTTTTTCACCGGATTAGCAAAATAATCCAGCAATTCTCCGGTGGTGGCATTATACATATCGCCCACGGCCATGGAGGTATAGTAAACCAAATAATAGCGGCCTTCCAAATCCTGAACATAAAGAACCTGTAAAGGATTATCCTGCAAATATTGTTCCTCAATCTGACTTACGGCTATTAAGTTGGCGGGTTGGGGAAATTGCAAATCTTCCCATTGAGCCGAATAGCTGTCAAGTTTTCCCGTAGAAGCCGAAATTATGATGTTATAATGATTATCCGGATAGGAAATATCATTAACCCGGCGTTCGTAGATGAAGGTGTAGGTTTTAGGGCTGTATTGATCCCCTTCATTAACATGGTTGTCTGTCAGTTTTAATTGTTCCAATCTTTCCGGATTATACTGTTTAATCAGGTCTTCCGCTAATTGCTGGGCTTGTTGTTGGGTTATCTGTTTCGTATTGTCCGCATTAGCATTGCCTATATATTGATAAAAGTTCAATACTTCCCCGGTGGTAGAATTAATATCATAGCTGATATAATCATTGTTATTTTCGTAATACAAATACCAGGTGGCTTTAACTCCCACCAAATCGGAATTACCGGTCAAGGAAGCTCGCGTCAGTTGAAATCCTTCCGGAATCGTTTGAAAGTCATTGGCAATTTGGATGGCTTTTTCCTGACTAATGGCCTGTTTCAGTTTATCCACTTCGTTGATTTCTTCCGGACTTAAAACAATAGCACGTTCATCATTACTAACAGACTCCTTGGTAGAGTTGGCATAACCGCCTTTAGCCAGATGTCCGGCATAAAATAATTCATTAGGATCCATGACTTCTCCAGTCAAGGCATTAATAAAGGTTTCGGAATTTTTGGGTACATAGGTTAAGATTAAATCCTGACCGGCCTTGGGATCATAGCGGTTGGTTAATTTGTAATTGAGGTCAAACAAAGATTGCTTCTGGAAAGCAGCCGTGGCCTGTTCCAGGGAAATCATATTGGCTGCTGATGGCAAAACTATATTATCCTTCCAGTTATAGGACCATTCACAAATTTTTCCGGTTTCTCCGTTGACTACTACATTGATTTCATTACCGGAAACCGGATAGCCGTCCTGGGAGCGGTAAAAGTAAAAGCTGTACTGATAAGGATAGCTTCTTTGGGAAGGAATTACCGGATCCTGACTTTCTCCGGTTTGCAGGGTGGCTTGGGCATAGGCTTCCGGCCAGGTTTCGCTGACCCATTGAGTGGCTGTTTCCAGACAGGCTTCTTCATTGTAAGCTGGATAACCGCTGTAGATGTTGCCATATTCCGGACTGGCATTGTAATAAGCACTGGTAATGCTTTTGGTGACCGGCTGGACACTCACCGATAAATATTGATTGAAATCTTCATCATGCCAGGAAAGCTGCCAATAGCTGTCCTGGGGGTTGTTAATATATTCTGATTCAAATTTCCAATCGTCCACATTTATATTGATTTGGTTTTTAACCTGCAAAATCATGTCGGTTAATTCAGAGCTTTGTTCTTCAGCGGACAGAGCCGGCAAAGTAAATAAAGCTAAAATCAGCACCAGGCTGGAAAGCATAAATAACTTTTTCATGTTTGCGATGCTCCTTTCTTAGGAAAATAGCAAGGTTGTTTAAAACAACCTTGCTATTTAATTTCAAGTAGATTTTAATTTAAACCTGTTTCATTTAAGCTATTTTTTCAATTTTGACAGCACAAACCTTATATTCTCCGATGTTGGCGATAGGATCAATGGCATGGCTGGTCAGGGCATTGGTGGGACTTTCCTTGTAATGGAAAGACATCCAGACCATGCCCGGAGCTACCTTGTCAGTAACTTCGGCATAAGCTTCAGATACCCCGCGACGAGAAGTAACCCGGATCTTGTCATCCTGTTTAATATTCATTTTTGCCGCATCTTCCGGATTAATTTGGCAATATTCTTTGTTCCAAATGCTGTAGAGGGCGGGCGAATAAGGAGTTGTAACATTGTAATGATACAAAATCCGGCCGGTCGAGAGCAGGAACGGATATTCTGCATCCGGAAGTTCAGCAGGCGGAGTGTGGTCGATGGCCTTCAAGGTTCCTTTGCCCTTGGTGAATTTGCCCACATGCAGATAAGGAGTGCCGGGGTGATCTGTATTGGGGCAAGGCCATTGCAGGCTTTCGTTTTCCATTCGGGCATAGTTAATTCCGCTGTAGGAAGGAGTCAAGCTGGCCATTTCTGCAAAAACTTCGCCCGGATTGGCATAGCTTTCAGCATAACCCATCCGATTGCTGATCTCCACAATACTTTGCCAGGCGGTATTGCCAGCCAAAGGTTTGATGGCGGCTCTTACTCTTTGAACCCGGCGTTCCGTATTGGTAAAGGTTCCGTCTACTTCGGCAAAGCTGGCAGAAGGCAGAATTACATCGGCATATTCAGCAGTTTCGGTTAAGAATAGTTCCTGAACTACCAAGAATTCCAGTTTTTCCATACCGGAACGAATATGATTGCTGTTCGGGTCAGTCAAAACCGGATTTTCGCCCAGAATAAACATGGCTTTGAGCTTGCCTTCATTGGCTGCGTCAAACATGGCCGGAATCATCATGCCTTTTTTGTCCGGAAGCTTGACTCCCCAGGCGGCTTCAAATTTTTCCCGGCAGGCTGGATTGGTAACGGCCTGATAGCCAGGATAGACATTGGGCAATGCCCCCATGTCACAGGAACCCTGAACATTATTTTGTCCCCGGAGAGGGTTAACTCCCACGCTGGGTCGTCCCAGGTGACCGGTAATCATGGCCAGGTTGGCAATGCTCATAACATTATCGGTACCGCAAACATGTTCGGTAATCCCCAGGGTATAGAAAATCATGGCCTTGTCGGTTTTGGCATAAAGCCGGGCTACTTCGTATAAAGTATCAACTGCAATACCGGTTAATTCACTGACATATTCAGGGTTGTATTTTTCAACAGTAGCTTTTAACTCATCAAAATTTTCAACTCTTTCCCGGATAAACTCATCATCCTGCAAGCCCTCTTTAAAGATGATGTGCATCAAGCCGTTTAGGAGCGGAATATCGGTTCCGGATTTCAGACGGAGCCAATAGTCAGCTTCTTCTGCCAATTCAATGCGGCGGGGATCCACTACGATTAATTTGGCTTTGTTGCGGCTGGCCTGCCGAATTTTATAACCGGCTACCGGGTGAGCTGAGGTTGTGTTGCTGCCGATAACCATAATCAGTTCGGCATCTTCAATCTCATTAAAGGAGTTAGTCATTGCACCGCTTCCAAATGAGGTAGCCAGACCGGCTACAGTGGGAGCGTGACAGGTACGGGCACAATGGTCAACATTGTTTGTACCCATGACTGTTCTGACAAATTTTTGCATTAAATAGTTTTCTTCGTTGGTGCAGCGAGCCGAGCTTAAAGCTGCAAAGCTGTCCGGCCCATATTTTTCTTTGATTTCGCCAAGCTTGCTGGCGATTAAATTAAAGGCTTCATCCCAGGAGGCTTCCACAAATTCCCCGTCTTTTTTGATCAACGGAGTTTTCAGGCGATCCGGGCTGTAAATATAATCCCAGCCAAAACGGCCTTTAATGCACAAGGCTCGGCCATTAACCGGGTTGTCGGGAGTGGTGGTAACTGCTACGACCTTGTCGTCCTTGACGCAAAGGTCAAAGTTGCAGCCGGTTCCGCAGAAGGGGCAGGTGGTTCT
>JAZRVI010000039.1:0-46259 GCA_045599035.1 Desulfocucumaceae bacterium
GACCTCTTCGGCTTTCCCCGCCGAACATTTAATATCTTATCATAACCATCTTGCTTTGTCAACACTTTTTTCGCTTTTTTTCAGCTCCCAGCTCTTCACGCTTCCCAGCCCGGCCTGAAGCTCTTCTGCCTCCAAAAGTGCCTTTGTTAATATACCACTTTTTATTTCCCTTGTCAAATGGTTTTTTCAAAATTTTATATACTTTTTTTTACTTATATCGAAACTAAGGCTTGACCAGCCTTTAATCGGGGCATAGATGCAGCCCCTCAACCGACCATATCTTTCACTTTTATTTGTTATAATCAAAGAATTATCCTGAAAAAACCGAATTTTCCTGTCCAACTTCGGAATTTTCTTTTTCAGCCAACCAAATTTGAGCCAAATTTAACAGGGAATAAAAATCATTTCCTCGATTTTTTTGAACTTCAGAGGAATTTTTCGTCGCCCACAAACCTGCCGCCAGACTGATCACCTGTAAAATTATCTTCAAAATATCCTTGATTTTCTCTTTTCCGGAAGTTTTATCTTCCATCTTTTCCAAGCGATTTTTAAAATTCTCCAGTTCCAACAGCAAATTTTGAGTTTGTTTATAATTTTTTTCCTGCCAGTCCAATTGAGCCAATAATTTTTCTCCTACTAAATCAAGTTTTTCCCAGATTTCCAATTGATTATTCTCCATATCCAAATTTTTTTCCGTCATAATTCCCCTCCTTCTAAGCTTAAATTTATGCTTTGTCAAATTTAACAGAACCTTTTTTGGCACTTTGGGGCAAGATAAGGCATAAAATATTCTTATCAAGGAGGTTATTATACTATGGATAAATCCTTTTTGGAAAACTTGGGTTTCTGGTCGGAACTGATTAAGGATTTGGATTCTCAAATGCTGGCTCGAATTTTGGAGCAGATAGATCCGCAAACTTTGAGCCAGGCATTGGATGGGGTTTTAAATATGTTGGGCAATAATCCCGATACCTTGAAAAGTCTGCTTAAAAACTTTTTGCCCTAACCAAAAAGGGCATTCCTTTTATAAAGAATGCCCTCTCTCAATTATTTATTTCATTCTTTCCATAACTACAGCTACAGCCGACTCTTTCAAAGCTTTGGCCTTATTAACCAGGTCTGCTTTTTCGGCCATAATGCTGTCAACAAATTCCTGATCGGTTACGCTGGGAATATTAATATCCGCACTCAACAAAACTGCATTTAAGGCCGCTTCACAAACAAAAGCGGCTACTCCGGCATCACTGATGGCCATGGTGTTGCCAATTTTGGACAGCTGATCAATAATTACCATCGCTTCCAGCAAGGTGCGGGCAATTTCCATAGGCTGATTGGTGGCTGCTTTTAAGCGTTTTTGCAGTATTTCCTGACGAGCCGCTTTTTCTTCATCGGTGTTTTTGGGCATCCGATAAGCATCCATCAAATTATTAAAGGCTTTAATATCTTCGTTGGTCAGTTTTTCCAAACGATTGATAATGTAATAAGCTTTGGCGGTGATTTCCTTGGCTTCAGCTTCTACTTCTACATATTTGGGTTTGCCAATGGTCAAATTACCTACCATGGCAGCCATAGCTGTACCCAAACAACCGACCATAGCCGAAACGCTGCCGCCGCCCGGAGTAGGAGAATCAGAAGCGGAAACAGCTAAAACCTGCCGTAAAGTCTGATCATACATAATTATCAAAACCCCTTTTTATTTATTTTGTAAAGCAACAGCCTTCAAAACATTTCTTTGAATTAAAACGGTGGTCAGACTGCCTACGCCGCCGGGAACCGGGGAAATAGCTCCAGCCACTTCTTTAACATTTTCAAAATCCACATCGCCGCAAATGCCGTTTTCCAACTGAACAATGGCAGCATCCACTACCACAGTACCCGGTTTAACCATATCAGCAGTCAGGGTATTTTGGCGTCCAACGGCAGAAACAATAATATCAGCCTGTTTAGTATGATAGGCCAAATCGGTGGTTTTGCTGTGGCAAACGGTGATGGTGGCGTTTTGATTTAAGAGCATAAACACCAGCGGTTTACCCACAGTTTCGCCCCGGCCAATCAAACAAACATTTTTGCCTTTGATTTCTACGCCGCTTCTCAGCATAATTTCAATGCAGCTTTCCGGAGTAGCCGGGAACAAGCCTTCGCTGCCGCTCAAAATATAACCCCGGTTGATCGGATGCACGCCGTCAACATCTTTCTTGGGATCAACAGCTTCCATAACTTTCTTTTTGTCAATATGCTTGGGCAGAGGCAGTTCAATCATAATGCCGTGAACCTTGGGATCTTTGTTTAATTCATCAACCTTGGCCATTAATTCGGCTTCTTCCACATTGCCGGGGAAGGTGGTCAATTCAAAGTCAATACCTACTTTGCTGCAGCTTTTTTCTTTGGAACGGGCATAAACGATGGAAGCCGGGTCATCCCCAGCCAAAATTACCGAAAGCTTGGGAGCAATGCCTTTGGCTCTCAAAGCTTCTATTTCGGCTTTAACTTCTTCCCGAATACCGGCGGCTACTACTTTACCGTCTAATAAGGTTGCTGACATCAGATAATTCCTCCTAATATATATTTTATACTCGACAATCTGTTTCACCTTGCTGCAAGGTTATTTTAACCTTGTTTCCCTGTGAAATATCCGTTGTATTTTTCAAAATTGTTTCATCCGTTGCAAAAACCTTATAAAAATCTATAAAGTTATGTTTACTTCCCCCTTCATCGTATCCCATTTCGCTGGAAAACTGCTGGAAAACTGTTTGAAATTAGAAATTTCTCTTTGAACAATTAAGTTTATCAGCATTTTATCCGTACCCAGCTTGCTTTGGCGATAGGAGGTTAATTCTTGTGCAGTCCGGATGCTCATTGGGCTTTTCTCCTGAAAAGCCTGGCTGAAAAACCGGGATCACTTTGAAGCAATCCCGGTTTCCCAACAGCCTGTTTTATTTGGCAAGATATTCGTTAATAGCATTGGCAGCCTGTTTTCCAGCTCCCATAGCCAAAATAACGGTGGCCGCTCCGGTTACAACATCTCCACCGGCGAAAACGCCCGGAATGGAGGTAGCTCCGGTGGCCGGATCTGCTACGATATTACCCTTGGGAGTAAGTTCCAGACCTTTGGTGGTTCTGGGAACCAGCGGGTTGGGACCCTGACCAATGGCTACTACCACGGTATCAACTTCCATAATAAATTCGGAGCCTTCAATCGGAACCGGTTTGCGGCGACCGGAAGCATCAGGTTCGCCCAATTCGTACCGCAGGCATTTCATTCCGGTTACCCAGCCTTTATCGTCAGCCAGAATTTCCACCGGATTGGTCAGCAGGTCAAAGATAACGCCTTCTTCGTGAGCGTGTTCAACTTCTTCGCCTCTGGCCGGTAATTCTTTATCCGAACGCCGATAAACAATGTGGCTTTCTTCAGCACCCAGCCGCAAAGCGGTTCTGGCTGCATCCATAGCTACATTGCCGCCGCCCAGAACGGCAACTTTTTTACCCAGTTTGGTAGGAGTATCCCATTCCGGGAATTTGTAAGCTTTCATCAAATTGGAACGAGTTAAAAACTCATTGGCAGAATAAACGCCGCAGTAGTTTTCACCCGGAATCTTCATAAAGTAAGGCAGACCGGCACCAGTGCCGATAAAGACTGCATCAAAGCCTTCTTCTTCCATTAATTGGTTAACAGTAGTAAATTTACCTACTACCGAGTTAACTTCGATATTAACCCCCAATTTTTTGAGGTTTTCTACTTCAGCCTGAACTACAGCTTTGGGCAGACGGAATTCGGGAATCCCATACATCAAAACACCGCCCGCTACATGCAGAGCTTCATAAACGGTTACGCTGTGACCCTGTTTGGCCAAATCAGCCGCACAGGTCAAGCCGGAAGGACCAGAACCCACGATAGCCACTTTTTTACCAGTGGGAGCAGCAGTTTCCGGAATGGTAATTCCGTTTTCCCGTTCCCAATCAGCACAGAAGCGTTCAATCCGGCCAATACCCACGGCTTCAAATTTAACACCCATAGTACAATGCTTTTCGCATTGGTTTTCCTGGGGGCAAACTCGACCGCAAACGGCGGGCAGAGCATTTTTTTCTTTAATTTTACTAATGGCTCCCCGGAAGTCTCCTTCAGCCACCAATTTAATAAATTGAGGAATAAAAACTTCTACCGGACAACCTTTCCGGCAAGGTTCATTTTTGCATTGCAGACAACGCCGGGCTTCATCCATAGCCATTTCAGCGGTATAACCGGTAGCTACTTCATCAAAGTTTTTAGCCCGAACCTTGGCTTCCTGAGAAGGCATAGGATTTTTGGTCGGTTTCATTTCTTTTTTGGCCATTATTTATCACCTCCGCATTGACAACGATATTTTTCCATAGCTGCGGTTTCTTCTTCCTTAAAGAAGGAAGCCCGGCGACCCAATTCCTGCCAATCAACCTGGTGACCATCAAAATCAGGGCCATCCACACAAACGAACTTGGTTTCTCCGCCTACCGAAACCCGGCAGCAGCCGCACATACCAGTACCATCCACCATCAAGGCGTTTAAGCTGACGATAGTTTTAATATCATATTCCGCAGTCAAACGGCAGCACGCTTTCATCATGGGCTGAGGGCCAATGGCAATACACAGGGCAACATTTTCTTTGCCCTTTTCTTCGATGATTTCTTTCATAACATCAGTTACAAAGCCTTTGCGGATATAGGAACCATCATCGGTAGTAACCTTTAATTCGGTGCAGGCAGCAGTCATTTTATCTTCCCAGAACAATAAGTCTTTATTTCTGGCTCCGATAATACCAATAACCTGATTGCCCATTTCTTTTAAAGCCCGGGCGATGGGATGAACCGGAGCTACACCCACGCCGCCTCCGACTACCAGGATAATTTTATCGGTTTTAATCAGCTCGGTGGGTTCTCCCAAGGGGCCGACAAAATCGGTAATACTGTCTCCAGCCTGCAATTTACCCAATTTACAGGTAGTTTTGCCTACATCCTGAACTACCAAAGTAATAGTTCCTTTTTCCCGATCAAAATCAGCAATGGTCAGAGGAATTCTTTCGCCTTGTTCGTCAATGCGAAGAATGATAAATTGTCCTGGCTGACAACTTTTAGCTACTTTCGGAGCTTCCACGACCAGCATTTTAGTAACCGGGGAATAATCTTCTTTTGCCAAGATTTTAAACATAAAAAAATTTTCCCTCCCTGGTAAAATAATCTTTTTTTGCCAAGATTTTAAACATAAAAAAATTTTCCCTCCCTGATAATTGACGCTGCCACGCTGCTGAAGCAGCGGGGATGAAGTTTAATTGTTTAAGCAATTCTTATTCTTCGAGGACTTGCAAAAAGCCCAATACACAGTTTTTCGCAGTCGAAATTCTGCTTACTTTTAGAAGTATTGCAAAGCAAGAAAAGACTGCTTCGGCAGCATCTGTTAGCAAGGCGGGCTTCATCCCCAGTGCTGAAGCACATGGGGTTTTCGCCCGTGAGCAATTTATAGTTAACTTCTGGACAGTCAGCCCTAATTCCTGCTTATTGTCCAAAATAATTTCTCTTTCTCAGCTATTGACTGAAAGTTACTTCTCTATTTTATAATGAATTAACTTCAACCAAAATTCAGGAAATTTGCAGCGTGGATAAAATAAATAAAAATATAAAGTTTGTGGTTACATTTACAATCCGGAAAAAAAGCCTTTTCCGGTAAGTTCAGGTATGTTATAATAATTTTAAATAATATATTTGAAAGCCATTGTCAGTTGGATAGAGAAACTTGAGGACAAAAGAAGCAAATTGATAAATGAGCTGTAAATAAGAAGTTTATGATCAACTAAAGGAGAAGATAATTTTGCAGATAGTAACCCGTTTTGCCCCCAGTCCCACCGGATTTATGCACATTGGCAATTTAAGAACCGCTTTGTATTCCTATTTAATAGCCAAATCCCAGGGTGGGCGTTTTGTTTTAAGAATTGAAGATACCGACCAGAAAAGATTAATTGAAGGTGCGGTAGAGGTTATTTTAAATACCCTGAAAACCACCCGGATTCATTATGACGAAGGCCCGGATGTTGGAGGCGAACACGGCCCCTACATTCAAAGCCAACGCAAACCAATTTATCAGCAATATGCCCAACAGCTAGTTCAGTCCGGTCATGCTTATTATTGCTTCTGTACCGAAGAACGCCTGGAACAGGTGCGGGATGCCTTTGGCAATTATGATCGACACTGCCGGGATTTAAGCCCGGAAGAAATAGAAAAAAATCTGGCCGCTGGCTTACCCTATGTTATTCGGCAAAAAATGCCTTTGGAAGGAACTACCACCTATACTGATGCCGTTTTTGGCCAAATTGCCACCGACAATAAAGAATTAACCGACCAGATTTTAATGAAAACCGACGGCTTTCCCACCTATAATTTTGCCCATGTAGTGGACGATCATTTAATGGGAATTACTCATGTGGTACGAGGCAGCGAATATCTGACCTCCACTCCCAAATATGCTCTTTTATACGATGCTTTTGGCTGGGAACGCCCGGTTTATGTCCATCTGCCCCTTCTAATGGGACGAGATGCAGAAGGCAATATTTCCAAGCTTTCCAAACGACATGGAGCGGTCAGCTTTGAGGATTTGGTTCGGGATGGCTATTTGCCGGAAGCTGTCATTAATTATATAGCTCTTTTGGGCTGGTGTCCCAAAGACAGTAACGAGGAATTTTTCAGCATTGAGGATCTAATCCAGACTTTTTCCATTGAGGCTATCAGCAACAGCCCTTCAGTTTTTGATTATGACAAATTGCTTTGGTTTAATGGGGAATATATTCGCAAGCTGGACTTTGAAGCTTTCTATGCTTTGGCCGAACCCTATTTAAAACAGGTTCTGTCTTCCAATTTTAATTTGGCAGCCGTTGGCCAGCTTTTACAGGGACGAATCCAGAAGCTTTCGGAGATTCCGGCCATGATTGATTTTATTGCCGATCTGCCCGACTATGATCCAGCTTTGTTCACCCACAAGAAAAATAAAACCAACCCGGAATTGGCAGCCAAGATTTTGGCTGCGGCTCAACCTCTTTTGGCAAGCCTGACGGATTGGAACAATGATTTGCTTTATGAAAAACTGCAAAATCTGGCCAAGGAGCTGGAAATCAAATCCGGAGCAGTAATGTGGGTAATCAGAATTGCGGTAGCCGGCAAAGCGGCTACTCCAGGCGGAGCCACTGAAATTATGGAACTGCTGGGGCAAACTGAAAGCCTGAACCGCCTTCAATTGGCTCAAACCAAACTCAGTTAAAACAAATGGTGTTCCAAAATTGGAACACCATTTGTTTTTTAAGCTGGATTGAGTTTTTGCCCCAATTCTTCCAATAAAAGCTCCGTCCGCACTCCAGAAGTAGCAATCAAAGGAATAATTGGTTTTTGAGGATAGATTCGCCGCAGCATCTTCAGATTGGTATTAGCTATTTCCCGGGGGGTATTATCCATTTTGGTTACAACTAAAATAGTTGCCTCATCCAACAAAATACTGCCTGCTTCCATTAAAATTTCATTTTTAATTCCAGCCGGGATAACAGTTATCAAAATATCCGCTTCCGTTTGACATTCTACTGATTTATAACCATCATTAATCCCCACCGCTTCAGCCACCACTACATTAGGTAAATTGACCGCTGGTGGTAAATCCTTTTGCTGAATATTGCCCAAATCCAGAACCTGCCGCACCTTATTCAATTCTTCCAGAGTTTTGCGGGCGTGCTGAATCAAACGATTTTTTTCCCGCATTTGATTAATGTGGGCGGTAATAATTTTATCCAAATCTGCCGCCAAATCCCGCCCCGGTTCTGGAGCTGCAATGGTCAAATAAGCCGGGTGAATCCCTTTTTGAATATAAGGCTTTTCGTCCTGAGTTCCAGACCCCACAATTAAAGGGAAATACTCCTTTATTCTTAGTCCTTTATAGATTTCACCAATCAGAGTGGATTTTCCGCTGTCATTGCGTCCGGCTACTACTATTTTTTTCATTTGGCACCCCTTTCTCTCCAAATCATGTCTAAAAAATATGCCGGAAACTCTGGTTTTAGAATAAAAAAAGAAGGCGTTGCCAAGAACGCCTTCTAAAAACAAGCTTACAGGTTAATCATTTTAACTTCCAGGATTCCATCAATTTTGTCAATTTCCTCCAAAGTATTTTCCGGAACCAGATCATCTACAGATAAAATCATAACAGCCTGACCGCCCAATTCTTTGCGGCCTACCAGCATACCGGCAATATTAATATTATGAGCCCCAATCAAATTACCTACCGGGCCAATGATTCTGGGTTTATCCATATGCGGAATATAAACCATATGCGGGCTGGGAACAGCATCAATCCGATAGCCGTCAATCATAACCAGGCGTTCTTCATTTTTGCCAAACAATGTTCCGGCCAGACTCTTGGTGCTATTTTCAGTAGAAACCTTAACGCTAATCAAATTGGAATAGCCAGTAGATTCAGCGTCCTTAATTTCAACAATCTGAATGCCTCTTTCCGCTGCCAGGTGGGGAGCATTAATAAAGTTAACGCTTTCTTTCAGCACTGGTTCCAAAAATCCTTTAATCAAAGAAGTAGTCATTGGTTTAACATTGTTTTTGGCCAAATCGCCGCTATAGGTAATTTCAATTTTTTGAGCCCGACCGTCAATAATCTGAGATTGAATCGAACCTAATTTTTCAGCCAAGCCTAGGAAAGGCTTCACAAAGGACATGGTCTGAGGATTAATGGACGGAATATTAACGGTATTTTTAACCATTTTACCAGTTAAAGCATTAACGATTTCTGCCGAAACATCCACAGCCACATTGAGCTGAGCTTCTTTGGTGGAAGCTCCCAAATGCGGAGTAGCGATAAAACCGGGCAGATCCAACAGCGGACTGGTTTCGTTGGGTTCTTCTTCAAAAACATCCAGGGCAGCTCCGGCTACTTTGCCGTCCACCATAGCCTGATATAAATCGTTTTCTTCAATAATGCCGCCCCGGGCACAGTTCAGAATATAAACGCCATCTTTCATCAAAGCAATAGTGTCTTTGTTAATCATATGGTAGGTAGTTTTGGTTTTTGGCATATGAACGGTGATCAAATCAGCCTTGGGCAGAATTTCTTCCAGAGTTCCCAATTCCACACCCAGTTCAGCAGCCACAGCTTCCGAAATGAAAGGATCATAAGCAACAATTTCCATTTCCAGAGCATGAGCTCTTTTGGCCACAGAAGAACCAATCCGACCCATACCAATAATGGCCAGGGTTTTGCCCCTTAATTCAAAGCCCATAAAGGCTTTTTTATCCCATTTTTTCTCTTTAACGGTTTTAGTAACTGCTTCCGGAATCTGTCTGGCCAAAGCAAACATCATGGCCAGGGTATGTTCACAGGCAGCAATGGTATTGCCATCCGGCGCATTAACCACCAAAACCCCATTCCGAGTAGCGGCGTTCAAATCAATATTATCTACTCCAACCCCAGCTCGCCCTACAACCTTTAATTTGCTTCCAGCGTCAAAAACCTTGGCTGTAACCTTGGTAGCCGAACGCACGATCATAGCATCATATTCACCAATGCAGGCACACAATTCATCTTCGGTCATTTTGGAACCGATAACCAATTCAATATCTTCTCTGTCCCGCAAGGGTTTTAAACCAGCTTCTTTAACCCCATCCATTACCAATACTTTCATTTTGTCTTTATTCCTCCTAATTTTAATCTTATATTTATTGTTCAAGGCTAATCGCCCTGAACATCAGTATAAACATTATAAAGACCATAGTCAGTAAACGCTCCGCTTCCGACTATTCCTTCATAAATTTAGACCTACCGCAAAACTTTGTTCCGAAGTAAAGTCCGTTTCATTAACTACCGAACATTCAATAGTATTTTCAGGTTCGCCTGGCAATTCATTTTCAAGCTGAATATTGGCTTGCTCCGAAACATTTGATTCTTTGCAAGACTCTAATTTATATTCACTCTATTATGAAATAACATAAAAAAAACTCATCTCTGACTTAAATTAGTCAGGGACGAGATTATATCCCGCGGTTCCACCCTTATTGATGAGGAAAAATATTCCTACCCGCTTAATCAGCGATAACGAAGCTGAAATCGTTTCGATTTACTGCTGTTTTCAATCGAACCCATCAGGGGAGCCTGCTAAACAAAATTTTTATCGGTTTACACCAGCCACCGACTCTCTGCCAAAAATTTTTTGTTTATTTTACCCCGTCACTTGGTTTATTATTGGAGTATTGGAGCGGATGACGAGGATCGAACTCGCAACCCTCAGCTTGGGAAGCTGATGCTCTACCATTGAGCTACATCCGCAAACATTTCTTATTATACAAAATTCTCAATCTAAAGTCAAGGCAGGGTTTCAGTTTTTGCTGAAACCCTGTGCAAATTAACGATCTTCCAAGGGAACATAGGGTTTATGGCTGGAGACGCTTTTATAAGCCGGACGAATAATTTTGCTGGAGTTAATTAATTCTTCAATCCGGTGAGCTGACCAACCGGCAATTCGAGAAATAGCAAAAATGGGAGTATAAAGCCCCAGAGGAAGATTCAGCATACTATAAACAAAGCCGCTATAAAAGTCAATATTGGCACTGACCCCTTTAAAGATATTTTTTTCTTCGCCAATAACCTTGGGAGCCAGTTTTTCGACCATGCTGTAAAGCTGAAATTCTTCCATTCGGCCTTTTTCTTCCGACAGGCTTTTAACAAAAAGCTTAAAGATTTCGGCTCTGGGATCGGACAGGGAATAAACAGCGTGTCCCATACCATAAATCAAACCGGCTTTATCAAAAGCTTTTTTATGCAATAAGTCCCGCAAATAGCTGGTAATTTCATCTTCATCGTGCCAGTCCCGGATATTTTTCTTCATATCCTCAAACATTTGAACTACCTTAATGTTGGCACCTCCGTGTTTGGGACCTTTCAGAGAACCTAAAGCCGCCGCAATGGTCGAATAAGTATCGGTTCCGGAAGAAGAAACAACATGACAGGTAAAGGTGGAATTATTACCACCGCCGTGTTCAGCGTGCAGAACCAAAGCCAAATCCAAAATCCGAGCTTCCAGTTCGGTATATTGGCTATCCATTCTTAAAATATGCAGCAGGTTTTCGGCTATAGACAGCTCCGGAATGGGGCTGTGAATAAACAGGCTGTTGCCGTCATGGTAGTGGCTGTAGGTTTGATAGCCATAAACCGATAAAAGCGGAAACAGAGCGATTAATTGCAGACATTGCCGCAAGACATTGGGAATACTGATATTGCTGGCAGTAGGATCATAGGAATACAAAGTCAGAACACTTCTGGCCAGGGTATTCATCATATCCCGGCTGGGAGCCTTCATAATAATATCCCGAACAAAATTAGTAGGTAAAGTTCGATAGTGGGATAAAATCCGTTTAAACATTTTCAATTGTTCCTGATTGGGCAGATCCCCAAACAGCAGCAAATAAATAACCTCTTCAAAGCCAAAACGCTTTTCTTTGATAAATCCATCGACAATATCTCTGATATTGATTCCTCGATAGTACAATTCACCGTCGCATTGCACTTTTTCTCCATCGACCATTTTATAGGCGTTAATTTCCGAGATTTCGGTCAGTCCGGTTAAGACTCCATTTCCTTTTTGATCCCGAAGTCCCCGGTTTACTGCATATTTTTCATATAATGAGGGTTCAATGGAGCTACGCTCGATACAAGTTTGAGCTAAATCATTAATGATAGTCGTTAGTTCAAAGTTTTCAGAATTTATAACCACTAGAACACCCCTTTCCTTTAAAAAACCATATTTTTTGATGTTTATGATTAGTTTGTATAATTAACCGTATAATTAAAGAGCCTCCAAACCCGAGGTTTACAGGCTCTTTTCTCTATGGCGGAGAGTGAGGGATTCGAACCCTCGATACAGGTTTAAGCCCATATACTCGCTTAGCAGGCGAGCGCCTTCAGCCAGCTCGGCCAACTCTCCTCGGACAATTTTTGGCGGAGGGGGTGGGATTCGAACCCACGAAACCACCAGGTTCAACGGTTTTCAAGACCGCCTCCTTCAACCGCTCGGACACCCCTCCAGGCTTTTCCCCAGCGGCTTTTTCAGTATAGCACAGAATAAGCTGCAAGTCAAGCCATAATCCAGATAAAACCATTAAAAATTCTTTCACCTTTATCTTGGAGATAAGACTGTTTATTAGTCAATTCAAAGCCTTTATGTATTAAGAATTGGTTAACTTTTTACAATAAATGGTCTGGGCAGCCCAATATTTTTTCACTTCCTTTGTCTGTGTTAATATTGACTGCAAATATTAAACGCTTTATAATAAACTAAGGTTTAGGCACGAGCCTTTAAGTTATCGCTAATTCATTCAAAGATAATGATTGATAACGAAAGTCCAGGGGAAAACAATTAGTCCCTGCTCTCTTCGGGAAGTAAAGAAAGTTGTTTAGTACCCTGGAACCCCACTCCCTTGGAGGCGGGAATGTCAGCTCCATTAATTATGTTATCATAAACAAGAAGCTAATTAAAATCCAGGAGGATTGTGCATTATGTACAAAGTATTAAGCATTGCCGGTTCTGATTCCAGCGGCGGAGCTGGTATTCAAGCCGATTTAAAAACCTTCCAGGAATATAAAGTCTATGGAATGACCGCTTTAACGGCCATTGCCACCATGAACCCGGAGGACAACTGGTCCCATACGGTTTACCCTTTAAGCCTTGAAGCTCTCCAAAGTCAATTGAAAACCATTATTCAGGGAATTGGCGTTGATGCCTTAAAAACAGGAATGTTGGGTTCCAAAGAAATTATTAATCTGGTAGCCCAGACCGTTCAGGAAAATCATTTAAAAAATGTGGTCATTGATCCGGTCATGGTTTGTAAAGGAGCCGAAGAAGCTCTTTATCCCGAAGTTAACCAGCTTTTAAGAGATAAGCTGGTGCCTTTGGCCTTGATCGTTACTCCTAATTTATTTGAAGCCGCCCAGCTTTCCGGCCTGAACGAGGTTAAAACCCTCGAAGACATGAAAAAAGCAGCCGTTTTAATTAAAGAAAAAGGCTGCGGCTTTGTTCTAATCAAAGGAGGAAGCCGACTGGAAGAAGAAAAATATGCGGTGGATTTATTATATGACGGACAGCAATTTACCTATTTGGAAGGTGAAAAAATCGTTACTTCCCACACCCACGGAGCCGGCTGCACCTATTCCGCCGCTATTACGGCCGGCCTGGCTCAGGGCAAAGAGCTGAAAGAAGCTGTCCAGCAAGCCAAGCAATTTGTTACGGCAGCCATTAAAGCCGGTTTCCCGCTCAACCAGTTTATTGGGCCGGTTAATCACGCCGCCTTTTATCAGCAATAAGGAGAAATTTATGAACGAAATTTTTGCCAGGGTCAAAGCCTTTTTGCAGGCCAAAGGAGTTGAGAGTGATCCAATTGGTTTTGCAGAGGACACCTCCACCTGTGAAAAAGCAGCGGCCGTCCTGGGCGTGGATGTCGGCCAAATTGCCAAAACCATTGTTTTTCTGGATAATCAAAAAAGGGCTTTTATTGTCGTAGCCAGCGGTGATGTAAAAATTAACAGCGGCAAACTAAAGCGTCAGGTAGGCAGCTCCAAGGTTCGGCTGGCCGATCCCCAAACTGTTTTGGAATTAACCGGCTATCCGGTAGGCGGGGTTTGTCCGGTAGCTCTCAAAACTCCCCTGCCCATTATTTTGGAAAACACCATGCAGCGTTTTGATGTGGTTTACGCTTCCGCCGGGACTGCTCAATCAGCTTTACCCTTAACCATGGAACAGCTTCAAAAGGCCACGGAAGGAATTTGGGCAGATGTAATTTAACATTCAAAAAGGATTCGGAAAAATTCCGAGTCCTTTTTGATCAAGGGTTAATTGATTGTTCATTATTGCTTAATTGTTCATTAATCGAAGGAACTAAATCCGGAATTTCCTGAACCTTTTCCTGGGCTTCCCTGCTGCCGCTTACTGTAACCAGACAGCTTTGGCTGGAATCTCCACAGGCTGCCGTAATTAAAGCCGTTCCCCCATCAATACCCTGAACCAATCCATCTGAGCTAACTGTAGCAACATCCAAATTACTGCTGAACCAGGATGCCTTATACTCAGCTGGCAAATCCGGAACCATATTGACTTTTAACTGACTTTGTTCCCCCACAGTCAAATCCAGTTTTTCCTGATTTAAATCTATTTGTAAAAAGGTAATAATGCCAGCTCCCTGTCCTGAACCGGCATCCGCTACCACTCGAAAGATGCCCGGCTTTTGACAGATAATCACCCCATCCTGGGAAATCGCAGCTTGATCCGGACTCAAAGCTTGTCCGGTTTCCGGATTTTCCAAATGCCATTTCAGACTGGAATAAATCGCTTCTTCCGGATAAATGCGGGCAGTCAATTTTATGCCTCGAACGGCATCAAAATCCACCACCTTATTGGTAAAAGCTTCTCCGGTTTGCCAAAGCTCAACCTGGGCAACCTCAACAATTCCAGAGCTGACTTCAACGCTGAATTGAGCCTCCGCCTGATTATTCCATTTGGCTTTAACAACTCCCCGGCCTTCCTTTTGAGCGTATAAATGCACCGCTGCTCCCTTAGCAATCTTTTCTCCTTTTTCTCCCAAGGTTACAACACCGGAATCATCCGTCAGCCAAAAGACCTCCTCATTCTCAAAATCACTGAGCAAATCTGATGCGGACAAAGCTTCAACCCACAAACTGCCGCCTGGATTCAGCCAGATTTCTTCCGGACAGCTTAGTTCCAAGGCATAGGCCGGAGGCTCCGGAGACAGATTTGGTTCCTCCACAATATTCTGTTCCCGCCAGCCCAACTTCCAGGAAACCGCTCCCACCAGCAAAACCAAGGCCAACACACCCAAAATAAGCGGCAGCTTTTTACCATTTCTCCCAGTCTGTTTTGGAACAGCTTTAACTGAAGTCGACCGGATTTCTGCTGTATCTTCCACTTCAGTTAAAACCACGGTAACATTATCCTTACCGCCCCTGTCCAAAGCAGCCTGAATCAAAGCTTTGGCTTTGGCCTGAACCGAATCGGATTTTTGCAGAATTGCAGCTATTTCCTTTTTATCCAACATATCATTCAGGCCGTCGCTGCAAAGTAAAAACAGATCTTCCTTTTGCACCGGAAAAGGCGGCACCTTATGCACATTAATCGTTATTTCAGCCGGATCAAGTCCCAAATGCTGGGTCAAAATATGTCGGCTGGGATGCTTTTCAGCCGTTTCAAAATCCAGAATGCCAATTTCAGCCATTTGCCAGGCTTTACTGTGATCGACTGTTAATAATTTAAGTGAATTATCCCGCCACAAATAAATCCGGCTGTCCCCAATATTATAAATATGAGCTAAATTATCTTTTAAATATAAAATTGCTGCCGTAGTTCCGGAATGAACCCCGCCCTGAGCCGCAGAAAAATTACAAATTGCCTGATTGGCCTGTTTAATATATTGGTCAATCAGTTCATTAAAAGGCCTGGATACAAATTCAGCCAAAGTTTTAACGGCCAGCCAGGAAGCCTGTTCGCCATACTGCTCCCCGCCCATTCCATCACAAACAGCATAAAGGTATTGTTTTCGTGGATCATTATCATCTTTTTGGACTCTTTTCTGATCCAAATCATTTTTATAAAAGCTGTTCATTAAAAAATTATCTTCATTATTTTTGCGAACTCTTCCCAACTCGGAAATTCCGCAAGCTCTTATTTTCATTGTCTCACCTCGCAGAATTCACTTCCAGTAAAACCACCGCATAAGCGGCCATGCCTTCTTTTTGTCCGGTAAAACCCAGACCTTCGGTGGTGGTAGCTTTAATATTAATTTGTTCAGGTTTGGCTTGCAAAGCCTGAGCCAGATTATCTTCCATTTGCGACCGATAATCAGCCAATTTGGGAGCCTGAGCTACAATGGTCGCATCCAAATTAACCAGGCTGTAACCTCGACTTTGCAAAAGCTCCCTGACCTTTTCCAATAGAAGCAAGCTGGAAATTCCTTTATATTGCGGATCAGAATCTGGAAAATGTTGTCCCAAATCTCCAGCTTTGGCTGCTCCCAGCAAAGCATCCATAACGGCATGGGTCAAAACATCTGCATCACTATGACCAGCCAAGCCCTGACTATGAACAACTTCTACTCCCCCCAAAATTAACTTCCGACCAGCAATCAAACGGTGGACATCATAACCAAAACCAATTCTATATCCCTGCACAATCGATCTCACCTTTCAAAACTTCCGCAATCAACAAATCTTCTGGAGTGGTAATTTTAAGGTTTTTATAGGAACCCTGCACCAGCTTGACCCGAAAGCCTGCCGTTTCTACTATGGACGCATCATCCGTAAAAGCTGCCAAGTCCTCCACCTGCTGATAGGCTTTTCGCAGCAGTCCGGCTTCAAACCCCTGGGGAGTTTGCGTCAGCCACAAATTTTGACGAGCCGGAGTCTCCTTAGCAAAGTTCTCCTGATCTACAATTTTAATGGTATCTTTAACCGGCATGGCCAAAGATACCGCCTGGTATTTTGGCAAATTTGCCAATAAATCCAGAATATTTTTCGAGGAAACTAAAGGCCGTGCCGCATCGTGAATTAAAATAAAATCAGCCTTTGCCGTAATTTGAGCCAAACCCCTGGCCACCGATTCCTGGCGGCAGCTTCCACCCAGGCAAACAGATTGAACCTTGGCAAAGCCCCAGTCCTCCCAAATCAATTTTTTAAGCTCTCTGACTTTGGAGGTCACCACAATTATCCCCGCAATTTCAGCCAAATTGGAAAAAACATTCAAACTATACCACAAAACTGGCTTACCTGCCAATTCAACCAATAATTTATCTTTTCCCTGCATTCTTCGGCTTTGCCCGGCAGCCACGATCAAAGCATAAGTCCTGCTCATGTCCTTTACCTGCTTTCTAAAAATCGACTACCTTAATCATAAGCAAAACCCGCTCAAAAGTCCAGCCCGACTAAAACAAAAAAGCAGGGCTAACCCTGCTTTTTTTAAGCAAAAATCTGTTCCAGCATTTCCCTGGCGGTTTTTTCGGTAATTTCCTGAGCCAAAATCAATTCACTGATTAAAATTTGTCGGGCATTATCCAGCATTTTTTTTTCGCCGGAAGAAAGACCTTTGCTTTGATCTCGATCCGTCAAATCCCGGATTACCTCCGCCAGCTCCAAAACATCGCCTCTTTTGATTTTTTCCAGATTATTGCGATAACGCTGATTCCAATTGCTGGACATAAGGCTGCTTTTTTCGGCCAGAACAGCCAAAGCTTTCTTAATTGTAATTGAATCGCTTATTTCTCTCAAACCAATTTCCTGACTATTTTCAATTGGAATCATAGCTTTCATGTCATCCGTTGGAAAATACAAAACATAATATTGCCGTTTTGTTCCCAACACCTCTTTTTCTTCGATAGCTTCAACCACCCCAGCTCCATGCAGGGGATAAACCAGTTTAGCTCCAATATTATACAAGGCTGCAACTCCCTTGATTTTTTTCCTATTCCTAGTATAACATATTCAAGCAGAGCTGTCAAAAATTAATATTTAGCGTAAAATGATCTTTGATTCAAAAGTGCAAAAATTTTGTTTTTTTCAGATCAAATAAGTTTAAAACTGAACATGTTGATTATATTTTTCTAATTCCTTGAGTAAATAATCATTCAAAACCCGGATATAGGTTCCTTTCATTCCCAAAGATTTTGATTCAATAACTCCAGCACTTTCAAATTTTCTTAAAGCGTTCACAATTACTGAACGGGTAATGCCTACTTTATCTGCAATCTTACTTGCTACCAGCAGACCTTCATCACCATCCAGATGGTTAAAAATATGACAGATTGCATCCATTTCTGAGAAAGACAAAGTACCCAAAGCTACCTGAACCGCAGCTTTTTTCCGAGCTTCTTCTTCCAGACGACCAGCTCTGGTTCGCAAAATTTCCATGCCGACCAAAGTAGCTGCATATTCGGCCAAAATCAGATCCTCGTCTGTAAATAAAGTCTCAAACTTAGCCAAAATTAAAGTACCCAACCGATAACCAGAACCTTTGATCGGAACAATAGTCGTAACCTTGTTGCCATATTTGCAGGTAATATCCTGGGTAAAAACACATGAGTGTTCAGTCTGACTAAAATTGGCGTGGGTATCCACAAATCGCAGCAGACTTTCGTTATAATCAGCCGGGAAGCCTTCCTCGGATTCCAAAATGTCGGTCATGGTTTCACAGGAAAAATTCTTCCGGAAGCAATAACCCAAAACCCGACCGTTAGGATCAATAATGTAAATACTGCCTTCAATGCTCTCACACAATACATTGGCTATTTCACCAAAATCTACTGGCATTCCGGCATTATTTTGCAGTAGTTTATTAATCATGCGAGTTTTTTCCAATAAGGTATCTGGCATCTTTTAATCTCCTTTAGGAAACTTTAAATTTTTACAAAATATAACGACTTAGATCCTCGTCCTCAATCACTTCATTCAGCTTGTTTAACACAAATTCCCGATCAATAACAATGGTTTGCCCCTTCAAATCGGGTCCTTCAAAAGACAGATCTTCCAAAAGCTTCTCCAGAATAGTATGCAGTCGTCTGGCTCCAATATTTTCCGTCTTTTCATTTACAGTATAAGCTATTTGGGCAATTTCTTCAAGAGAATCTTCTGAAAATTGAATTATCATACCTTCGGTAGCCAAAAGTGATACATATTGTTTAATTAAAGAATTGCAAGGAACCGTAAGAATTTGCAAGAAGTCTTCTTTGGTTAAATTATCCAGCTCAACTCGAATCGGAAAACGACCTTGTAACTCCGGAATTAAGTCTGAAGGCTTGCTCATGTGAAAAGCTCCGGCCGCAATAAATAAAATATGGTCGGTTTTAATGGCTCCATACTTAGTTACGACGGTAGAACCCTCCACGATTGGTAAAATATCCCTTTGAACACCACCCCTGGAAACATCCTGACCGCTGCTTCCTTCATCAACGGCAATTTTATCAATTTCATCCAAAAAGATAATCCCTTGACTTTCCGCTTTCTCCAAACCCTGACTGATAATTTCGTCCATATCAATCAACTTTTGAGCTTCCTGCTGAGTCAAAATCCGCCGGGCCTCACTAACTTTAACTTTGCGGTGTTTTTTCTTGCGGGGAAAAATATTTCCCAAAACATCCCCCATTTGAATGCCCATTTCTTCCACCCCGGAACCGGTAAATACTTCCATCATGGGCGGAGTATTGTCCTCCACTTCAATTTCCAGCAGCTCTTTTTCCAATTCACCCTGAGCCAACTGCTGCCGCAAAAGATCCCGTCGGTTAAAAATTGTTTTCTTTTGTTCGGTATTATCATCTTCTTTTTCATCTCCGCCGCCGCCAAAAAGCATTTCCAAAGGATTTTGAACCTTGCTTTTTTTCTCCGGCAAGGGGGCTAATAATTCCACAATTTTTTCTTCCGCAATATGCCGAGCCTGTTCCTCAACTTCAGCCATTTTAATATTTTTCAGAGTTCTAATAGAGATTTCAGCCAAATCCCGAACCATACTTTCCACATCTCGCCCCACATAACCAACCTCTGTAAATTTGGTGGCTTCCACCTTTACAAAAGGAGCGTTGACCAAACGAGCCATTCGCCGGGCAATCTCTGTTTTGCCCACTCCAGTAGGCCCAATCATCAAAATATTTTTGGGCAAAACCTCATCAATTAAATCCTGGGGCAGACGACTTCGCCGAAAACGATTTCGCAAAGCAATGGCTACAGATTTTTTGGCTTGTTTTTGTCCTACTATATATTTATCTAATACTTCAACAATTTCTTTCGGAGTAAGTTCTTCCAAATCAATCACCTCATTTTATATTATAATTCTTCAACCTTAATGTTTCCATTGGTATAAACACAGATTTCTGAAGCAATGGTCAAAGCTTCCCGTGCAATATCGGCAGCTTCCAAGTCGGTTCGACGCACCAAAGCTCTGGCCGCCGCCAAAGCATAATTGCCGCCCGAACCGATAGCGGCCACTCCATCATCTGGTTCAATTACCTCCCCGCCTCCGGAAATAATCAAAATTCGTTTGGAATCTGCCACCAGCAACAAGGCTTCCAGTCTTCTTAAAACCTTATCCAGCCGCCATTCCTTGGCCAATTCCACCGCTGATCGTTCCAGATTTCCTCGATAACTTTCCAGCTTGGCTTCAAACTTTTCAAACAAAGTAAAAGCATCCGCCACTGAACCAGCAAAACCTGCCAAAATTTTACCTCCATATAAACGCCGCAGCTTATTGGCTCCATGCTTCATAATGGTATTTTCGCCAAAGGTTACCTGACCGTCCCCGGCCAAAGCTACCTTACCTTCTTTTTGTACCGCAATAATTGTAGTTGCTCTAAACACCAAGCTGCCTCCTTTGTTATTCTGTTCACTTTCCGGTTCAGGCTCGAGGATGTGATTTGCTGTAAATGAGCTTTAATTTTTCTTCGGTTAAATGGGTATAAATCTGGGTCGTTGATAAATTAGTATGCCCCAATAATTCCTGCACCATCCGAATATCTGCTCCCCCATCCAAAAGGTGGGTAGCAAAGGAATGCCGCAAAGTATGAGGGCTAATTCCTTTGGTCAAATTAAGCTGTTGGGCATATTTATAAACTATTTGCCGAGCCACCCGAACCGCCAGCCGCTTGCCTCGAACCCCTAAAAAAAGAGCTTCTCCGGATTCTGGGGTCAATAATTGAGGACGAGCTTTTTGGCAGTAAAGCTGCAATGCCTCCAAAGCATAATCTCCCACCGGAACAATTCTTTCTTTGGAGCCTTTGCCCCAAACCCGAACCTCTTGCTGAATAAAATTCAAATCTTTTAAATCCAGACCAACCAATTCGCCAATTCGCAGGCCGGAACCATACAATAACTCCAAAATTGCTTTATCTCGAATTCCCACCAGCTTTTGCGTATCCGGCAATTCCAATAATCTGGAACATTGTTTTCGATACAAGTATTGGGGAATTTTTCGACCTTTTTTTAAAGGAGCTAATTCCCTGAACACATTAACTGAACAAGCTTTTTTGCTGACCAGATAATTGCCAAAAGAACGCCAGGCCGCAATTTTGCGGGCTATGCTGCTTTTGGCTAAACCTCGTAAGCGTAAATCAGCCAAAAAACTGCGAACCAAACTCAAAGAAATTTGCTCTGGACTCAATTGTAAGTCACTTACCTTTAATTTAGCTGAAAAGAAGTCTATTCCCTGCATTAAATCCGAATGATAACTATTTAAAGTACATTCCGAATATTTCTTTTCACTTTCCAGATAAAGTAAATAAGCGTCTACCCAGGCATAAATCATCTAATCCCCCACTTGCTCCGACCAAAAAGCCGCTAAACTGGCCAAAGCTCTTTCAGCCATCAGTAATTTTCTTTTTTTCTTATCCCGTTCTGGTTTGTCCAAAGGAGGAAAAATTCCAAAGGCTACATTCATGGGCTGAAATTTTTGAGGATCGGCCTGGGTAATATAAGCTGCCAAAGCTCCCAAAGCGGTTTCCGGCGGAAAAACTAATAAGCTTTCCCCTCTAAGCCGACGAACCGCATTAATTCCGGCCACCAAACCAGAAGCCGCCGACTCCACATAGCCTTCCACCCCGGTCATTTGTCCGGCAAAAAACAGCCCTGCCCGGCTTTTGCTTTCATAGGTCGGGTTGAGCAAAACGGGCGAATTAAGATAGGTGTTGCGATGCATAACTCCATAACGCACAAATTCAGCCTGCTCCAAACCGGGAATCAAAGAAAAGACCTCTTTTTGAGCTTTCCAGGTTAAACCAGTTTGAAAGCCAACCAAATTATACAGGCTTCCGGTCGCATTATCCTGGCGTAATTGAACCACAGCATAAGGCCAACGCCCGGTTCTGGGATCTGTCAGCCCAACCGGTTTTAAGGGGCCATAACGCATGGTATCTACGCCCCGAGCGGCCAAAGCTTCAATGGGCATACAGCCTTCAAAATGCTTGAGCTGATCAAAATGATGTCGGGGAGCTTTTTCCGCTGAACATAAAGCTTCATAAAATTGCAAATATTCTTCTTTATTAAAGGGGCAGTTCAAATAACAGCCTTCCCCCTTTTCATAACGGGAAGAAAGAAAGATTTTATCAAAATCCAAAGAATCTTTATTGACAATGGGAGCCACTGCGTCATAAAAGTAAAAGTACTCCTGACCGCCAAAATCTTGAATTTTGGCGGCCAATTTATCCGAGGTCAAAGGGCCTGAAGCTATAATGACCACAGGCTCGGCTGGAATTTCTTCCACTTCCTGGCGAATAATTTCAATTAAAGATTCTTCCTCCAGCTTTTGAGTAATCATTTGAGCAAAGCTTTCCCGATCCACAGCCAAAGCTCCTCCTGCCGGAACTGATGTTGCTTCGGCACAAGCCATCAGCAGGGAATCCAATTGCCGCATTTCTTCCTTCAACAAGCCAACCGCATTTTCCAAAGCCTGAGCCCGCAAAGAATTGCTGCAAATTAATTCGCCAAAATAGCCGGTTTTATGAGCCGGAGTATTTTTGTGAGGACGCATTTCATATAGACGAACCCTGATGCCCCGGCGGGCAATTTGCCAGGCCGCTTCGGAACCAGCTAAACCAGCCCCGACTACGGTAATTTCCAAGTTATCCAAAATGATTATCCTTTCCGCTTACTTATCAGCTTTGCTGGCCTTAGCTTTGCTTTCCGTCTGCCAATTTTTGTACTTTTGCCCCTGAGAACAAGCTTCATTAATGCAATATAGCTGCTCCTGCCTGCGGCGGCTTTTTTTAACCATTAAGCCCCCGCATTCCGGACATTTATCTGCCACCGGCTCATCCCAGACCATAAAGTCACAATCCGGATAACTGCTGCACCCATAGAAAATCCGGCCTTTTTTGCTGCGGCGTAAAACTATTTCCCCAGCACAACGAGGACATTTTATTCCGGTCGGCTCCAGCAAGGGTTTGGTATTGCGACATTCCGGAAAACCCGGACAAGCCAAAAACTTGCCGAATTTGCTCAATTTAACCACCAAATGGCGGCCGCACAATTCGCAAACTTCTTCGCTTACTTCTTCTGCCAAATCCACTTTGCTCAATTCTTCTTCAGCTTGAGCCAAAGTAACCGCAAAAGGATAGTAGAAATCTCCAATGACATTTCGCCAATATTGATTGCCTTCAGCTATTTGATCCAGCTTTTCTTCCATATCCGCAGTAAATTCCACATCAATAATCTTGTCAAAATGGTTTTTCAGCAATTTAATTACGATATTACCCAATTCTGTGGGATAAAGCTGTTTGCTTTCCCGTACTATATAGCCTCGTTTGAGAATAGTTTCCACAATGGGAGCATAGGTGCTGGGACGGCCAATTCCCTTTTCCTCCAGGCTTTTGATTAGGGTAGCGTCGGTATAACGAGGGGGAGGCTGGGTAAAATGCTGCTTTGGCTCCAATTTTTCCAATTCCAACAAATCCCCTTCGGCCAGCTCCGGCAATTTAGTTTGTTCGGATTTTTCCTGTTCGTCACTAATATTAGTATAAACTTTCATAAAGCCCGGAAAATGTAAAATCGAACCGGTCGCCCGGAAGGTATAATCCCCCGCTGCAATATCCACGCCAGTAGTATAAAAAAGGGCTTCCTTCATTTGACTGGCCACAAAACGGGACCAAATCAATTTATAGAGTTTAAACTGATCATTGGAAAGAAAGCCTTTGATCTTGTCCGGAGTTCGATTAACCGAAGTAGGTCGAATGGCTTCATGAGCATCCTGCACCCGACCTTTGGCGGTCAATCGCCTGGCCTGGTCTGGCAAATATTCCAGACCTATTTCCTCTTTAATATAATCTCGAACTTCAGTTATAGCCGTTTCCGAAACTCGCACCGAATCCGTCCGAATATAGCTGACCAGTCCTACCGGGCCTTCCTTACCCAAATCAATACCTTCATATAATTGTTGGGCAATCAGCATGGTTTTACGGGAGGTATAATTAAGCTTGCGATAGGCTTCCTGCTGCAAGCTGCTGGTGGTAAAGGGCTGAGCCGGCTGCCGTTTCTTTTCTTTCCGGGTAATACTTATAACCTGATAGCTTGCCTCTTTTAAATCTGCCAAAATCTTTTCGACAATTTCTTTGTGAGGCAAAACTGCTTTTTTGCCTTTAATTTTGCTTAATTTGGCTTCAAAGCCAGGTTTTTTGCCAGATTTGTTTAGAAAAGCAGTTAAAGACCAATATTCCTCCGGCACAAAGTCATTGATTTCTTCTTCCCGATCACAAATCATCCGGACAGCTACTGACTGCACTCTGCCGGCACTCAAGCCTTTTTTAATTTTTCTCCACAAAAGCGGGCTTAACTTATAGCCCACCAGCCGATCTAAAATGCGGCGGGCTTGTTGGGCATCTACTCTTTTTTCATCAATGGGACGGGGAGTCTTGACGGCCTCCTGAATAGATTGCTTAGTAATTTCATTGAATTCAATCCGGCAGGAGCTTTCCGGTTGCAGTCCCAGCAAATATTGCAAATGCCAGGCAATGGCCTCTCCTTCCCGATCCGGGTCAGAAGCTAAAAGCACCCTATCTGCCTTTTTAACCGCTGCCTTCAATTTTTTGATAATTTCTCCCTTGCCCCGAATGGAAATATATTTAGGCTCAAAATTATGCTCGACATCCACGCCCAACTGACTTTTGGGCAAATCCCGAATATGCCCCATAGAAGCAATTACCTTATATTTTTTACCCAAAAACTTTCCAATGCTTTTGGCCTTGGCAGGAGATTCCACAATTACCAGGGTTTCGTTCAAGCAAATCACCAACCTGTATTTTAGTTAATTCCTAACATATTTATCACCCGGCAACTGCCGAATTAAACCTTTAACTTCCATAAGCACTAAATTGGCTATCACGGCCTGCGGACTATGGCCTTCAATCAAACAATCCAAAGGAACCGGCTCAGAACCCAGCCGAGCCAGAATTTCTTCTTCCTCCGGAGTCAAAGCGGCCAAAGAAACATTTTCTTTCTTTTTCCAGTCATACAAAACCGAAATGCCCAATTCCTCCAAAACTTCTTCGACACTGGTAATAATGCTGGCTCCCTGCCGGATCAAATGATTGGTTCCCATACTTAAAGCTGAATTTATATTGCCGGGAATGGCCATAACATCCCGCCCTTGCTCCAAGGCCAAATCAGCGGTAATAAGGGAACCACTTTTGGCAGAAGCTTCCACCACCAGCACCGCTCGGCTAAGACCGCTAATCAAGCGGTTACGAACCGGAAAATGCCAGCTTTGAGGAGCTGAACCAGGCGGAAACTCACTGATCACCGCTCCCTTTTGCACAATTTTATCCATGAGATTCTTATTTTCTCGAGGATAAGCTACATCCACCCCACAGCCCAAAATTGCCAGGGTCGATCCTCCTCCGGACAAAGCTCCTTCGTGAGCTGCTGCATCAATTCCTTTGGCTAAACCGGAAACCACAATAACTCCAGCTTCCGCTATTTCCCGACCAAATTTTCTGGCCACACTCAGACCATAGCTGGTTGGCCGCCTGGCTCCGACCATGGCCAACATGGGACGATGCAATAATTCCGGGTTTCCCCGCATAAACAAACCCGGAGGAGAATTATAGATATTCTTTAAAGAATCTGGATATTCCTTGCTTTGATAATCCAAATAAATAATTTCTTTTTGCTCCATCAACCTTTGCCAATATTCAAAAGAAAAGGCCAGGCGACGCTTGTTGATTTCCGCCAGTTGATCCGGTTCAAATAATTTTTCCGCCAACAAAGCTTTTTCTGATACCTGCCAGGCTTCTTTGGCCGAACCAAATCTTTTGATTAGCTGCCAGAACTTGGCGGAAGATCCGCCCAAAATAATCTGCCAGCTCAAAATATAAAGATCCGGATCCATTAATTCACCCCTGTTTTCAGATTCATCTAAATATCCTAATTGTTTTTCGGGAATAAAAGAATTTTTCCTGCTATAAAAAGAAATTAAATCCTAAAAACCTGTTTACCTCTTGCTGCAATTCTCCGGAATAATTCTTAAGATGCTGGCAGGCTCCACTAATTTTTTGCAATCTTTGCTGCATCCAAACCAGCTTTTCTTCATTATCCTGATCAAAAACTAAAATTAACAATAATAAAATTAGAAACAAAGCAAAAGGATTAGTTCCATTCATCAAAATCCCCCCTGAAGCTCTGCTTCCAGTCTATGCATCATTCAAGCTTTTGGTTCCCGATTCAAACAAAAAAACCGACCTAATTTAAATCAGGTCGGAAATTATTTAGCTTTTTTTAATTTTCTTTAAAATAAATTGAGTACCTTCATCGGCATCCGTCCAAAAATCTGTCAAGCGATAGCCTTCTTCCAAATAAAGCCGACAACTGTCGATGGCCTCCGCTAAATTATCCAACAAAGTCAAGCCGGTTTTGTCCCCCAAATCCGGAACATTTGAAACCGTAATCCGCTTTACTATACAGTTTGTTCCTTCCAGGCAAGGTTCTACTTTTAAGTCAGACAAAAAAATCTCCCCCCATCTCCTTGATACTTAACTTTATTGTACCATATTCAAAGCCGATTCAACATAAGTTATCTTTAGGAACTACAAAATCTTCCAATTAAATTGAAATAAGGTGCTGCAAATTATGTCCGGTTCTTCTTTTTTATTGTTGGCTCTTTTAATTATTGGCATTTTAGGCCGCTCGCACTTGGTAGCTGTAGCCTGCTGTCTGCTGCTGCTTATTCAATATTCTGGCCTGGAATATCTGCTTCTGCCTTTTTTGGCCGGTCAAGGGCTGGCCATTGGACTTTTGATCCTAATGCTTTATTTGCTCCTGCCCCTATCTTTAAATCAACTAAGCCTGGCTCAAGTCCGCTACAACTTTTCCACCTTTACCGGTCTGGCGGCTTTGAGCGGAGGAGCCATAGCCACCTTGCTGAATAATCAGGGGCTGATCCTGCTTTCCGAACAGCCGGAGCTGATTTTCAGCATGACCATTGGCACCATTATTGGAACTATTTTTGCTCGGGGAGTTCCTTGCGGCCCGGTTATGTCAGCGGCTCTGACTGCGATTCTGCTTCAGCTTTTTCAGTAATTTGAGCTGACAAAGCTGGCAGGCGGTATAAAAAGGCATTAGCCCGACTGGGACCCAAAACCTCAATGGGATAACGGTTCCAAAAACCAAAGGCAAATGGATTATTGATTTCCACCAACAAAGGCTTATCAGGATTCAAATTTCTGATATAAGCTACCAACTGGCTGGCATAGCCATTGCCTCGATAGGCTAACAGCGTTTCAATGGAAGCAATTCCAATTACATCCTTTTGTCCTTTGCCCCAGGGAGGATCATATTGCCAGGCCATGCGGGAAACCAAAATTCCATCCTCCAAAATTCCCAAAAAGAAACAATCGCTCAAATTGATAACCCAGGGAAATTGAATAAATTCTTCTTCTTCAAAAGCCAGACAATAGGGAGAGCTGGGAGTCAAATTAATAATCTGCATTTTTTCACTTCCCATTAAATTAATTGGGGGTTCGACCCTAGCTTTACTAACGCTCAATTATACCATATTTGAGTTTAATTCTTTCCAATTTTTCCACCATCGGATCAGTTAACAGCATTAAAAAGATAATAGCAGCAATTCCCCGTACCAGGTTAACCGGAATACCGGTAATATATAAAGTCAAAACCTTTTCCAAGTTAAGATCATTGGTAAAAGAAACCGTAGCATAAATGTCCATAATACCGCCAAAAATAAAGAGAGCTGACAAAAAACCAAAAACCGAAAGGATATATTTATTTTTGGGCAGCCAGCCAATTTTGTGATATAACCCGGCCATAAAGCCAATCAGACCATAGGTAAACATTTGCCAGGGTACCCACGGCCCCATGCCAAAGAAAAAGCCGGAAACCAACAGGGACATGGCTCCCACCAAAAAACCGGTTTCTACGCCAAAACAAACTCCGCAAATAATAACCATGGCAATCAAGGGGTCAACATAGGGCAACATAAAGAAAACCGCCCGTCCCCCAATGGTAATGGCCGATAAAACGGCAATCAGCACCACTTCCCGAGCTTGAGGCTTGCGGCCTTCAAAGCCCATAAAAAACGGCACTAAGGCATAAATCAGCAAAAAGAAGCTGATAAAATAATATTTACGCTCGGCCACAAATTCAAAAGCATTGCCCAAATAAATGGTCAAAGGGGTCAAAACCAACACCAATAAGGCCGATAATAACAAGGGCTTGTTAATCCCTGACTTTTTGTCCTGAGCGGATGACTTGCTACGCATGGAAGAAAATACAGCAGCCAGCAAGGTTACAACGACCAAAGCCAGAAAAACAATTAAAACTCCCATAGCAGCCGAATTACCATTATTGGAATACCAGTTGCCAATAATGGAGGCCAAATTCCCCAAAATTCCGCTCATATCCAGCAATAAAATTACCGGCATTGCAATCAGAAAAAGAATAATTAAAACCTTTTTATTAAAACTCGGTTTCACCTTAATTAATAAAAAAAAGGCCAAACCAATTAAGGCTATGCAAAAAATATAAAAGCCGGGCGTACCATAGAAGCTGCTGATCTTAGTATAAAGTGCTTGCCACCAGCTTGAGGCAGAGTCAGTATCCGGCATAATTCCATAAGCATCCTGGCTGGTTTCCAAAAGCAAAACCTCCTCTTTAGGATAAATTATCCAAACATAATTGAATTACATCTTCAGAAATAACCGCTCCTGGGAATAAATGGCGGGACATTCGATTGGCCGCCGTTGTATAAAAATTGTTGCCGGAAAAGAACTGACGGGGCTTGCCGCTGGTCACAATATTCCCATCAAAGAACATGGCACACACATCTCCATATCTGGCACAAAATTCAACATCGTGAGAAACCATCACAATGGTAACCTTTTTCTCCAAAAGCTTTTGAAAAATGTCGGCCAGCTTAAGTTTAAAATAGCCGTCCAGCCCCTTGGTCGGCTCATCCAGCAACAAAATTTTGGGTTCCAAAAGCAGAACCTTGCCCAAGGCTACCCGCTGCTGTTCTCCCCCGCTTAAATCATAAGGGTGCATTTCCAGCAAATCCTCCAGACCAATCAATTCGGCCATATCTTGAACTCGCTGGGCAATATCTTCTTTATTCAACTTTTTATCCGTCAAAACCTCCATTAAATCCAAACGAACTGTTTTTTTCACAAACAAAGATTGAGGGTTTTGAGGCAGCATGGCCAAATTGTGATTAAACTTTTCCTTGTTGGAAAGCTTGGCTACATTAACTCCATTTAAAAAAACCTTGCCTCGATAGGGACGCAAAATCCCGGCAATAATGGACATAGAAGTAGTTTTTCCGGTTCCATTGCCGCCGACCAGACAAAACATTTGGCCTTCCCGAATTTCCAAGGACAAATCCCGCACGACATCCGGGGCATCCTTAGCATAACGATACCAAATATCCTTGAGCTTAATAACTACATCCCCATATTCCCTTGAAGAACCATCCATCTGTTCCAGCTTATTCTTGCTTATCTCCCGGTTGGCAAACAGCTCATCCAGCCATTGCCGACCTTCCCGCACAGTAATGGGACAAGTTAATTCATTGGGTACTCCAGCATAAATTTGCATGGGTGAGGGCATGGCCAAAAACATATCATGCTGAAGCTTTTTCAGCTTTTCGGCAGCCGCTTTAGGCGTATCATCAGCAATAATTTCTGATTTATCCATGACAATTACTCGATCCGACATGGGCAAAACTTCTTCCAGCCGGTGTTCGGTAATAATAATGGTCGTTCCCAATTCCAAATTAATCTTTTTGACGGTTTCCAGGAAATCGCTGGCTGCAATGGGATCTAACTGGCTGGTCGGCTCATCCAAAATTAAAACCGTTGGCTGCATGGCCATAATTGAAGCTAAATTCAAAAGCTGTTTTTGTCCCCCGGAAAGCTCGGTTACGCTTTTTCTAAACCATCTTTGAATCCCAAAAAAGCTGGCCATTTCTGCCACCCGCAAACGAATGGTGGGGGTATCATAGCCCAGGCTTTCCAGGCCAAAGGCCAGCTCATGCCAAACCTTGTCGGTAACAATTTGGTTGTCCGGATTTTGCAGCACATAGCCAATTTCGGAAGCCTGGGTTCGCTGATCAACCTGCTCCAAAGAAGCTCCTTTAAAATAAATTGCTCCTGTTTTTTCTCCATGCGGAGCCAGAATGGGTTTGAGCTGCCGCAGCAAAGTGCTTTTGCCGCAACCGGACTTGCCGCACAAAGTAATAAATTCTCCCTCTTCCACTGTCAGATTAATGTGCTGCAAAGCTGGTTTTTCGTGCAGCGGATAGGTAAAATTTAAATCTTCGACTCTAAATATCTCCATTTGCGAACCTCCATAATATCAATAAACAGCGGCATAAGACAAAAAGCTAAATAAGCAAAATCCACCACAAGCCCCAATGGGCTGATTACGGACATAATAATTGAGGGATAAAAGGTAACATTAATTACTCCCCAAGCTGCTCCCACCATAATCAGAAGCAGCAGACCAATCATTAGACCAAAGACCAGCTTATCCCGATTGTCAAAACGAAACATGGAAAAGCTGGTTCGCCCCTTGAGGCCATAGCCCCGGGAACGCATGGAATCAGAGGTTTCCAAAGCGTTTTCCAAAGCCCAGGTTACCATGATGGAAACAATTTTTATGCCATTTCGCAATTTCTCAAACCAGCTCCCACTGGAAAAATCCCGGCCAATACATTTTTGAGCATTGGAAATCACCTTAATTTGATTTTTGTACATGGGAACAAAACGAAGCACCATGGAGAGAATCAGCGAAAGTCCCGGAATAATCCGGCCAAAAAGATAAATAAATTTATCCGAGGTCATAACCGCATTATAACAGGAAAACCAGCAAATAACAGTAATTAACATCATTCCGGCCGCAAAGCCATAAACCAAAGCTTCCAAAGTTATGGGATTGTAACCAATCCAATTGATTAACCACTTAATTGGCCAGAGATAGGGTACATCTATGTACTTAATTGGATAGAACAAGGTAGTTACACCCGCATGAGTAAACAAACCATTAAAAATGGTGACCAAAATCAATACCGGCAGTAACAGCAAAAAATTAAATTTGGCTGAACGCTTTCCATTAAGGTAAATAGAATAAACAAAAGCACTGAACAAAGAAATTAACAAAAAGATCGGGTGCATAACGAACATACCGATCAAAATAACTATAGCAAAATAGAAAAAAATTACTATCGGATGATAGGTAGCAAAAGCTCCCTTGCGGGAACTCTTTTTGGGCTTTTCCTGAGCCTCCCAGTCAGCAAAGTCCATTTCCTGGTCATTTTCCAGCTCTTGATTGGCCTTCTTTTTTTTGCCCATTTTTTACCTCCCTCCCCAAATTTAAAACAAGTAAGGTCGAAGAACCGGCAGTCGATTCTTCGACCCTCCTTTCAACGACAATCATTCCATCCAGGTAACGCCCAGATCATTCCCCAGGTCACAGGTATATTCAAACCTAATCACATCTCCATCGTTTAAAACATATCGACTGCAACCATAGTTTGGAAACCAGCCATTAATTGAATACATCCAGCCGGAAAGCTCGCCGCAGTCAAATTCATACAAATTATGAATTCCTTCGATATAAGCCGAATTATATAAAGGATTGTCACTGTAGTCCATTTGAATCCCATTGTTCATACATTCCCGGCTTAAAACATCAAAGGCGGTTTCCCCTTCGCAAAACTGCACAGTTTTGGACGGATAAATCACCCCGTCCGCCGGTAAAGCCGAACTTTTTGCACTATCAAACTTGTCCATATTATCAAAAATAGTGTGGCAAGTGATGGACAGAGTACAGGTATAAGTCTTGGTTTGATCTACCTCTGTATTATCTACTGGTTCCGGCATTCCTTCCGGAACAGGATCAGTTTGATATTGATCCTTGGCCGCAGAATCATGCTCCGTAAAGGAATTGGCTTCGGCCAGTTGCTCGGCTGTATAGGTGTTGTCGCCTTTGGCTTCTGTTTTTTCCGTTTCTTTGGTTTCGGCTGCCGCTTCGTCCGACTTAAGCTCCTCTGCGGTTCCATCGGATTTAATCTGACTATCGGAATCTGCCTCCAAAGCACCCTCCGATTTAATATCCAAATCTTTGGAGGAATCAGCCGCTGTCGCTTTGATTTTATCCCCGGCCTTCTTAGACACATCTACCGTATCAGGATTGGAACCGCCGCAGGCCGAAAAGACCAGAACCACCGCCATCAGCAAGGCGGTCAAAGCTGCAAGGGGTAATAATTTATTAGTTTTCACGCTTGAACAACTCCTTTTAGTACTGACTGGTCAAGCCCAGCTTGCTTAACAGGTTATTAAATACCGCAATGGTTTCTGCTCTGGTAATATTGTTCAAGGGAGCAATTTTCCCCTGACTGCCCACGATAATCTGATTATTTAAATTATACAAAACCGCATCTCTGGCCCAGGCTGAAATCAAATCAGTATCCGAGTAATTGTCGAAAACGCTTTCGTCAACTGCTGCCGGAGTTAAATTATATTTCTGAGCCAGCTTCTGAGCAATAATCATAGCTTCCTGCCGGGTAATGGTGGCTTCCGGATCAAAGGTGCCATCGCCCTTACCGTTGATTATGCCTTGAGAAGCAGCTTTCAAAATATGGTTGTAATACCAGGCATCCTGGGAAACATCAGCAAATTTAACCGGATTATCCCCTTCCACCTTTAAACCGAAAGCATTAACAGCAGCTACACAAAATTCTGCCCGGGTAATGGCCTGATTCGGCTTAAATTCCTTGGATCCATGACTGATCCCCAAGCCTTTGTAATTATTAATCAGATCCTTGGCCCAATGTGAGCTAATGTCTGTGAATAAATCGGCTTTAACCGTGGGAGTTTCTACTGGAGCGGGAGCAGTAACTGCCGCTTGACCGGACAGATTAATGTTGTGCAAATCCACCTGAGCCGCTTTGATGCCGCTAACATCAGTCATATCATATAAAGAATTTTGGCCATTTAAACGGGTATAACTAATCATGGCATATAAGCCCTGATTGCAGGCATGACTCCAATTAACTCCAGTCCCAGCCGTATGCTCATAACCGCCGCCCTCTACATAATAATTATTGATAATTTCCATCAGATTATGAGTACCATTGGCATCAGTTTTGACAAAACGGCTATCAGTAGTCGGATCAATTCCCAACTGGCAAAGCATTACAAAAACCTGAACAGCTGATTCCAGATTTTCCACTCCATAATATTTAAAATTCCCCGAAGCCAGTTGCTTTTCTGACAAAACCTGCAAAGACCGATCAGTAACCGCTTTAACTTCGGCAATATGCTGGTAGGGAGCCAAAGCCTGAATAACCATGGCCGTTACATCAATATCTGCCTTTCCAGAAAGATCATAAACTCCCTCCGAAATCTGACTGCACAAGCAAAAACCGCCGCTGGGCAATTCTCTGGCCAACAGATCGGTAATTAATTTTTCCCGGGTGGTCTGGACTCTCACTCCGCTTACTTCCGGAACAGCATATTTATAGCTGTCAAAAGCAAGTAAAGCCCAGGTAGGACCCATGGTGCCAATTTTTTTAACATAATCAAAATCGGCCAAAGCTTCCAGCAAATTATAGCCGCCCACATTGGTAACATCAAAGCCGCAGGCAGTTAAAGCCAAAATCATTCTGGAATAGTCACCCGAATTGTTATTATTTAATTTTCCATTAGCCTTCTGCAATTCGGCTGCACACTGATCATAATAGCTTTGATAGTAACCAGCCGGAACTGTATAGCCAGCTCTGGCCAAATCCATAACATACCAGTTTTCATTTATTCCCGGACTGGGAATTTGTTTAAGAATTAATTGACAAGTTGAATTAATGGCTTCTTCCGGAGTAACTGAACTGCCAGCCCCCCAAGCCGGAGCCAAACTAAACAATAAGCAGCACATTGTTAAAACCGCAATAGCTTTTTTCCCTTTTAACAAACTCAAGACCCTCCTTTTTTTTTCAAAGAAGTTAAATACTCACCGTCTAAAAAGACGGCAGCTTCTCGTTCAAGTACCCCATTGGGTACAGTAACAACGAGTTAGCCCCGGGTTTCCCACGGTTTCGATGGATTTTATTGTCAAATTACAATGGACGCAATTCATCCTGCCACCTATAGAGGTGATTTAGAGATGATTATTGCTAAAAATGCTTAAAAATTTAGCCTCCCTTCGTTCTCTATAATAAAAATAAGCTCTTCCCAGGATCTAAAGAGCTTAAAAATTAAGTTCGTCAATACTCTCCAATAACTCAGGAATATTTTCCCATTATCCGGCAGACTCCTGATTTATGGCCTATCCTCAAAAAGTCTTTCCCAATTTCAGTAAAGGTTAGTGATCCGACTTTGCACCGACTTTCCTTTTAAAACAGAATTGTCTACCGGATAAAATATTAAATTATCAAAGACGGTTAATGTTCCTTCTAATTATATATCCTTTGTCCTATTTTTGGCAAGCTTTTTCCTCCAAATCTTCCATATTTATAATTTTAAATTCCAATTTATGGTTTATAAACCCCTTCTCTTAAATATTTGCCCAGTTTTAAGTAATCCTGGGGATTGGTCGAAAAAACCCGCTCTATTTTATTGTTTCGGTTCACTTGCACTTCTATTTTATTTAGGCGGATTCTTTGTCCACTTTCCACTCTCAAATCTTCCAACCCCTCCAAAACCAGTTCCAAAGGCATGGCAGTATATAAAATCATTTTCCGGCCTCTTTTCTTTGTTCAGCCAGGCTTTTCAGCTTTTGCAAAGCTGCCCCCAGGCTGCCCACTTCATTAATCAAGCCCTTTTCCACGGCTTCCCGACCAATTAAAACAGTTCCAATATCTCTGGCCAATTCCCCATTCCGAAACATTAATTCCCGGAAAGCTTCTTCTGTAATTTGAGAATGGCTTACGACAAAGCGAACCACCCGATCCTGCATTTTATCCAGATATTCATAGGTTTGAGGTACCCCAATAACCAATCCGTTTAAGCGAATGGGATGAATCGTCATACTGGCCGTTTCCGCAATAAAGCTGTACTCTGCGGCCACCGAAACCGGCACTCCAATGCTGTGTCCGCCGCCCAAAACCAGAGAAACCGTGGGCTTGCTCATTCCGGCAATCATCTCGGCCAAAGCCAGACCAGCTTCCACATCTCCCCCTACTGTATTCAAAATCAATAAAACCCCTTCCACTTCTTCGGATTGCTCCAAAGCTACCAACTGGGGAATTAAATGCTCATACTTGGTCGTTTTATTTTGCGGCGGCAAAACCAAATGGCCTTCAATTTGCCCCACAATACTCAAACAATGCAGACTGCTGCGGCTTTCCGGCAGCTCCAGCTCTCCCAGTTCCTTTAAATTCTGGATTTCTTGTTGAACATCTGGTCTTTGCTGCAAAGGACAATTTGGATTAACAGGATTTTCACAGGCTAAAACATCCACTAAGAATCCCTCCCCTGATATAATTTGATATTATACCCCCCAATTCAAAACTTTATTTATCGCAAATAAAAGCTCTGAGTTTTATTTTTGTGGAATTTCTGAAGAAAAAAATACTGCAAATAATAGCTAAAAAAAGAGAACGCATCTTTCAAAAGATACGCTCTCTTTGCTATTAAGCTCGTTTAACCCGATAACTTTGTCTTTTCTTGCCTGCCTTGTGGGTGGGTTTTAAGTCAATCCAGAAAGAACCGGCCAAACAAACCGAAGTATAACAACCGCTGATTACCCCAATCAGCATAGCCAAAACAAAAATCTTAGTGGTACTGCCGCCAATGACCAAGAGGCAAACCAAAACCAGAGCTACTACCAAGCTGGTATTGATGGAACGAACCAAAGTCTGCCAAATGCTGCGGTTTACCAAACTGGCCAGACTGCTTTCCCTTTTGGCATTGTTCAGATTTTCCCGCACCCGGTCAAACACAATAATGCTGTTATTGATGGAATAACCAACGACCGTCAGAATGGCAGCTACAAAAGCTGAATCCACTTCCAATTGGAACAAAGAAAAAGCCGAAATAACCACCAGGACATCATAAATCAAAGCAAAAATAGTTGCCAGCCCCTGCTTGAATTCAAAACGAAAGCTGATATAAACAACCATTAAAACCATGGCCAGCAGCAAAGCTAAAATAGCATTACGGGTTAATTCCTTTCCAATAACACTTCCCACTGTTTGTTGACTAAGCTGTTCGTTTTCACCAACGGTACTTAAAGCATCGGACAAAATAACAGCTTCATCCAGTTCCTCCGACTGCTGTAAGTCTCGGGTATTAATTACAAAAGTAGTAAAATTGTTTTCCTGACCTGCATTTGCAGTGGCTGTGGTATCAGCCACCCCATTAACAGAATTGGAAATTCCGGTGCTGTCCACAGCTTCCCGCACCATCGAAATATCCACCGGTTCAGCAAATTTGACAATAGTTTCGGAACCTCCGGTAAAATCAATACCCCAATTCAAGCCCTGCACACACAAGGAAACAATTCCGACTAAGATAATAACTCCTGAGATAATATACCAAATTTTCCTATTTTTAATAAAGTCAAACATCTTTTACCCCTCCTTTAAGCTCCAAACATTTTTTTGTTGTTGGTAATATTGGAATCGGCAAACAGGTTTAACATCCATCTGGTCATGGTGATGGCGGTAAACATACTGGCCAAAATCCCAATAATTAAAGTCAAGGCAAAACCCTTAATGGAGCTGGTTCCCAGGCCATATAAGACCACTGCGGCAATAATAGTAGTCAGGTTGGCATCTAAAACAGCGGTAAAACCTCTTTTGAAACCGGAATGAATGGACAAGTTAATACTTTTACCAACTCGCAATTCTTCTTTAATTCTTTCAAAAATAATAATATTGGCATCCGCCGCAATCCCCAACGAAAGCAGGAAGGCCGCAATTCCATTTAAGGTCAAGGTTACCGGAATTAAAATATAGACCAGCAAAACAATAAAGGCATAAATAATTAAAGCCATGTCCGCAATAAAACCGGGAATGCGGTAATAAATCAACATAAAGATCAAAACTGCTATAATCCCGACTACTCCGGCTTTTTCAGACTTGCTCAAAGAGTCGGAACCCAAGGTAGGTCCTACTGTATTTTTTTCAATAACCTGAACCTGCACCGGCAAAGCCCCGGAACGCAGGTTAATAGCCAGATTATTGGCTTCCTCCAGGGTATAGTGGCCTGTGATAACGGCTTCTCCGTCACTAATTACAGCCTGTACAGTAGGATCAGAAATTTGTTCTCCATCCAGATAAATGCACAGCTTTTTCCCCAGCAAAGCCTCGGTAGCATCCGCAAATTTTTTGGCTCCTTCGGAAGAAAAGCGTAATTGAATTTCAGCTACATCTGAGGTAGTACTGGTTAAAACCGCCTGAGCATCCTTCAAATCGTCCCCAGTCAGCCAAACATGGCCTTCTTCATCCTTAAATTCCAAATAAGCTACCTGGATAATTTTATTAACCGCTTCTTCCGGATCATCTACTCCAGCCAGCTCAATAACCAGGCGATCCTCACCCTGGACATAAATGCTGGGTTCAGAAACCCCCAAGGAGTTGACCCGGCGTTCAATGGCTGATTTCAGATCATCCATTCGGCTGGCGGTTACAGCTTCCCCGGAATTATCCGTCCCCTGCAAAACCACTCGAACTCCGCCCTGCAAGTCCAGCCCCAAATTAATTTTTTGCACCAAAGGCAAATATTTGGCAATAGCTGAATCGGCTGGGAAAATCGAAGCAACTGAAATTATCACCATAGCCGCAACTACCAGGATAATAACCACTAAAGCAGCTATTTTACCCGTTTTCATTGTTATCAAGTCCTTCCGCTTGGTTTTTCTTCCTTTCTCCTGCTTTCAAGTAAGAAAGAGAGCAGAAACTATTAGCCCTACTCTCCAATAATTCGGTTTCATTTTCCGTTTGGTTTTAGCAAGCTAAGCCTATTCTTCTTCATCATCATAATCTTCTTCATAATCAGCCTGTTGTCTAACCTGAGAAATAGAAGATTTCAGTATTTGCAATTTGCATTTGTCGTCAACCTTAATAATTACGGTATCGTCCTTAACCTTCAGGACAGTACCATAAATTCCTCCGGCAGTAGTAATTTCGTCATCGGGTCTTAAATTACCCAACATGGCTGCATGTTCCTTCTGCCGTTTTTGCTGCGGCCGAATCAGCAAAAAGTAAAAAATTGCAATCATTACAATTATGAAGATAAGACTGGTACCGCCCCCGCTGTTCAAAAAATCCAATCCTGGCTCCTCCTTTCTGTCATCTTTAAGGTATAATTCGGTTCCAAATGGAAATTTCCTGCAAAAAAATCAAATTAACTGCCCTGATAACGCTGCAAAAAAGCACTTTTAAAGGCCAAAAAGCTTCCATTGGCAATAGTTTGTCGGGCTTTGGCCATAAGCTGCAAAATAAAATGCAGATTGTGCATGGTAGTCAAACGCAGTCCCAAAATTTCGTTGGCCTTAATCAAATGGCGAATGTATGCCCGGGAATAATTTTGGCAGGCATAACAGGAGCATCCCGGCTCCAAAGGCAAAAAGTCTTCGGCATAGGTGGCATTGCGAATGGTCAGTTTGCCATCCTGGGTAAAAACTACTCCATGCCGAGCCAAACGAGTAGGCAAAACACAATCAAACATATCAATTCCCAAGGCTATCCCTTCCAGCAAATAATCCGGAGATCCCACCCCCATTAAATAGCGGGGTTTTCCTGCCGGAACCAGGGGTACAGTATAATCCAGCATTTCATACATCAATTCGGCTGGTTCTCCCACACTCAAGCCGCCTATGGCATAACCGGGAAAGTCCAGCTCACTCAGAGCTTCCGCACTTTGGCGGCGTAAATCCGGATAGGTTCCGCCCTGAATAATGCCAAACAAAGCCTGCCGTTCCGGATTCTTTTGAGCCTGTTGGCAACGCACGGCCCAACGGGTAGTTCGTTCCAGCGAGTCCCGCACATACTTTTTTTCAGCCGGCCAGGGTGTACATTCATCAAAGGCCATAATAACATCTGCCCCCAAAGCCTCCTGAATTTCAACCGCCTTTTCCGGAGTCAGCAAATGCCGGGAACCGTCAATATGGGAACTGAACTGCACTCCTTCTTCACTAATTTTGCGTAAGGCTCCCAAAGAAAATACCTGAAAGCCGCCGCTGTCCGTTAAAATCGGCCCCGACCAATGCATAAATTTATGCAGGCCGCCAGCCTTTTGAACCAACTGATGCCCCGGTCTTAAATAAAGGTGATAGGTATTGGCCAAAATCATCCGGCCTCCCAATTCTTTCACCTCGTCCGTGGTCATTGCTTTTATGGCAGCTTGAGTTCCCACCGGCATAAAAATGGGAGTTTGTACCGTTCCATGCGGGGTACTTAATTCCCCCAGCCTGGCTCGACAATCCTCAGCCTGTTTAATTTCCTGAAATTTTACAGCCATAACCCAACCCTTTTTTTCTTAAAGATTATTCAAAGCCCTTCAAATCAGAGGACAGATTTTTACTTAAGGCCAAAACCTTAAACAGGCTGCCCATACCTTCCGGCAAAATTAACTTTTTAACCAATAAGGTAGCCTTGAGGCGTTCTGCTTCCGGCAAGTCCTGAAGCATGGTCAAAATGCCCAGATTAAACAAAAATCTAGCCTGAGTACGATAACCGGAAACCGTCAAGCCAAGCTGCCGAGCCGCCCAGATTAAATAGGCAAAATCCACATGAGCCGTCAGATCAAAGCTGCCCGGATTTTCCAGCAGATTATCCACCAACTGGTGCTGATAATAACCCCGTAAACTGCCCTTTAAGCGACCTGGAGTATATAAATCCCGTCCACCATAATCAATGGATAAAATAAGCCCCTGTCTCAGATTTTTGGCCACTTCTTCCAGCCATTTTCGGGCAGCCTGATTAACTTCCACAACCTGCCCATCCTCCAGTTCTTCTTCCTGCAATAAAATATATTCCAGCAAAGCCGGATCAGAGACCTCGCCCCAGCTTTCCTGCAAGCTTCCATTCAGCATTTGCACATAACCTTCCCGCCAAATTCCATCCTGCCAAACCAAGCGATGCACCGGAAAAGCATCCAGCAACTCATTGGAAAAAATTACACCCTTAAAGCCCGATATTTCCTGCAAGTCATCCAGCCAGCCCACTTCAAAAGCAGCCAGCTTTTCTTTTTGCAGCTGCTGCATGACCGGACTTTTTTCCCACAAATAATAGTGCAAAGCCCGAAAAGCCGTCTGGTGCTTTGCTTGCAGCCAGCTTAAAACATCCAGGCTTAATTTGCCGTCACCGCCCCCGGCTTCGATAACCTGCCAAGAATCCGGCTTGCCCAGTTTCAGCCAAACCTCGGCCAGTTGTTCGGCAATGGCTCGGCCAAAATAAACAGACACCGTCGGACTGGTATAAAAATCCCCTTCCCGGCCAATTTTAAGCTCATTCCGCATATAATAGCCGCAGTCGGGATAGTACAAAGCCAAATCCATGTATTCGGCAAAGGTAATTAAACCCCGCCGAGCAATTTCTTCTTTAATTTTCCTGCTATATTCTGTCATATCCACTCTCCGCTTTAATAAGCTACCCGAACCTCACCCTGCCTCCGGGTAATTTTTTGCCGATCCAAATATTCCAACAAGGGAACCAGATATTTGCGGCTGGTCTGAAATAAATCCCTGGCTTCACCAACGGCTATAGTATCTTTTTCCTGCAAATAGGTCTGAACTTTTGTTTTGGCTTCGACTACCAGTTCCGGAGTTAAATAAAAATTATCGCCAATCTTAACCAGATGCCCCAAACGAATCAAATAATGCAGCATTTCCGGTTCCTGTTCCAAACCAACCTCCGCCAAAGCCGGCGGCTGAAATTGTCCAGCCTGAAAAGCCGCCCTGATTCGAGCTGCTTTCAGCCCTAATTCCGATTCGGGATTCAAGTGATAGCCTGGCAGGGTCAAAGCCTTTTCGGTCACCTGCAAACAACCTGCCTGTTGCCAGGTCTGCACCAATCGGGCAAATTTCTTCTGATTAACGCCCGGACAGATTTTCTGCCGAACCTCTTCGCGAGGACAGCCTTCCCGCAGGGGAAACTGCTGCAAATAATCTTGCAGCATAAGCAAGGTTTGCTCCTGCCAAAATTGATATAATTCAGAAGCCAGATAATATTTGCTTTCAATAATTTTGAGCTGTTCCTTCTCAGCCAAATCAGCCAAAAGACTTTCCAAATCGGCCAATTCCAGCTTAATTTCCTCTTTAGTCAGCAGATCAGTTTGCTTTAGCAAAAATTGAAGCAACAGTTCTTCCGGAGTGCCTTTTTCCAAAACCTGTAGTTTTTCCAGCAAATCCACTTCGGAAGCCTTATGTTTCAAAGCTTGAGGATCCAAAACCTGTCCTCCGCCTATGGTTTTAACAGGAGAATAGGAACGAATTACCAGGCGATCTCCTTTGGCGGCAACCAACGGTTCTTCCAAAACCAGTTGAGCATAAACAACTTCTCCGCCTTTGGCGGACTGACCTTCCAGCCAGACAATTCGCCCCAAAACCTCAGCCGTACCCAAATGCACTCTAACCCGGGTACGGTTTTTAATCTCTTCGACTTCCTTTAGCAGACTTAATTTAACATCCAGACGATAAACCGCTTGAAAAGCCTGGGGAGCCGCCAAAACACTACCCCGGTTAATTTGATTTACTTCCAGGTCAGCCAGATTAACTGCAACCCGCTGTCCGGCCATCGCCTTTTCCACCTTTTGATTATGTACCTGAACCGACCGCACCCGGCTGCTCAAGCCTTCCGGCAATACTTCCAGCATTTCGCCGGGTTTAATCGTGCCGCTGGCCAGAGTTCCGGTTACCACCGTACCAAAACCGGTAATACTAAAAACCCGGTCAATGGGCATACGCATGGTTCCAAAGGAAGAACGATCCTCCGTGGTCAAAGCCATCTCCCGCAGCAGCTTTTTGAGTTCCTCCAGACCTTGCCCGGTAACAGCAGAAGCTTCCACCAAAGGAGCCTCAGATAAAAAGGTTCCCTTCAAAAACTCCTGCACTTCCTCCCGAACCATCTCCAGCCAATCTTCTTCCACCAAGTCTACTTTGGTTAAAACTACAATCCCCTTTTTAATTTGCAGAAACCGCAAAATGTCCAAATGTTCTTTAGTTTGAGGCATAATGCCTTCGTCTGCCGCAATAACCAGCAAAACCAAATCCATGCCGCCCGCTCCGGCCAGCATATTTTTAATAAACTTTTCATGCCCCGGTACATCCACCAGCCCAATTTTTAAATCCCCCAAGTCCAGGGAAGCAAAGCCTAATTCAATGGAAATGCCTCTTTCCTTTTCGGCTTTCAGGCGATCCGTTTCAATTCCGGTCAGAGCCTTAATCAGGCTGGTTTTGCCATGATCCACATGACCAGCAGTACCCACGATAATATGTTTCATTGAGTGCACCCCCAGCCTAAAGCAAAATATGAGCCAAAGTCTGGCTGAGCAGGGCTTCTTCTTCAGGCAGAATCGTCCGCAGATCCAACCACAGGTGATTATCCCGCACTACTCCCAAAACCGCTGGCCGCCCCAGCCGCAGCTTTTCGGCCAGCGAATCCACGGCCAGCTCCAAAGGCTGTATGCCAATTAAGGTTGAAGGTAATTGAGCAGTAGGCATGGCTCCACCTCCCACCAGAGAAAACCCGGCTTCCAGGGTAATGTGAGCTTTTCCGGCCAGTTTCCGGCTTAAAGCCTGCTGCAAGTTGCTTGCCCGCCTTTGCAGCTCTGCCGGATCAGTTTTTAACATTCTTAAAACCGGCACATTTTGCAAAGCCTGTTCCTTATCCAAATATTCCCGTAAAGTAGCTTCCAAAGCAGCTAAAGTCAATTTATCAATTCGCAAAGCCCGATTCAACGGATTTTTCTGCATGGCCGCAACCAGATCCCGCCTGCCGACAATAATCCCGGCCTGAGAACCGCCCAAAAGCTTATCCCCGGAAAAAGTTACGACATCAGCTCCAGCCTGCAAAACCTGTTGAACTGTAGGTTCAGCGGGCAGACCAAAAGGCTCCATATTAATTAAAAAGCCGCTGCCCAAATCACTCATTACCGGAATTTCATGCTCCCGGCCAATTTGAACAATTTCTTCAATTTCAATATCTCGATGAAAGCCAATGATTCGATAATTGCTCATATGCACATGCAAAAGCAAAGCGGTATTGTCATTAATAGCTGTTTGATAGTCCTGAGGATGAGTTTTGTTAGTGGTTCCGACCTCCACTAAATGGCAACTGCTTTGCTCCATAATTTCTGGAATTCGGAAGGAACCGCCAATTTCCACCAGTTGCCCCCGGGACACAATGACTTCCCGGCCTTTACCCAGGGTATTCAAAGCCAAAAAGACGGCTGCCGCATTATTATTAACCACCAGGGCTGCTTCTGCTCCGGTCAATTTTTGCAAAAGCTCCTCAACTAAAGAATAACGAGTCCCCCTTTGACCGGCGGCCAAATCAAATTCCAGATTGCAATAACCGGAAGCCGCCCTTTGGACAGCCTGGATCGCCGATTCCGCCAAAACCGCCCGTCCCAAATTGGTATGCAAAATTACTCCGGTGGCATTCAGTACCCGCCGCAGATTAGGCTGGGTTTGAAGCAACAAAATTTCCTGACTCTTTTCCAAAGTAAGCTTTAAAAAATCCGGATTTTGCGGTTCCCAGCCCGATTTAAGCTGTTGACGCAGCTCGGTCAAAGCCCGCCGAACCGCTTCCCGAACTATTTCCCGCCCCCAAGGGATTTCTTCCATTTTAGCCAAAACCTCATCTACTGCCGGCAATAAGCGAAAAAGCTCTTGTTTCATTTTCTTCTCTCCATTTTTAGGTCTGCGGAACAATTCCGACATGAACGGTGGCAATCCCGCCGGTCAGCTCATAATAAACCGCATTCTCCAAACCTTCCTCCACAAACAAATCCCGAATAACCGCCTGGTGGGTAAATTCTTGAACGGATTGAGACAAATAATTATAAGGTCCCTTGCGGCCAATGCCTATCTTGCCCAAAACAGGCAGAATATAATGCAAATAAAAATGATAGAGCTGCTTAAAAACCGGAGCAGAAGGCTTGGAAAATTCCAAATTAATAACCCGACCGCCCGGCTTGACCACCCGTTTCATTTCCTGAATGGTCTTGCGGACATCCGGCACATTCCGCAGGGCAAAAGCAATGGTACAGCAATCAAAGCTATCCTCAGCAAAGGGAAGATCAATGGCATTGCCCTGCACCAGCTCAATACAGTTGGCATAAGGAGTTTTGGCAATATTTTTTTGGGCAACCTCCAGCATATTTTCACAAAAATCCAGACCAATCACTCGTCCCTGATTTTGCATATACCTGGCCAGCTCCAAACTCAGCATTCCGGTACCGCAGCAAATATCCAAAACCTCCTGCCCCGGCTTCAGACCGCTTTTGGCGACCGCAAAACGCCGCCAATATTTATCCCGGTTAAAGCTCAAGGTAGTGTTTAAAACATCATATTTTTTGGCAATCCCGGAAAATATATTATGCACATATTCTTCCTTATTTTTGTATTCCTTGGGTATATCAACCATTTTTACTTTCCTCTCCGCTCATTTTCTCCAGCAAATTTTCCAATAACCGCTGATTTTCTCCCGAAGGCAGATTTTTCAAGATTTGCTTAATTTCTAACCAGTAGGCTTTAAGCTGTTCAAAAGTATACCCCATTTTTTTTAAACCTAAAAAACGCCCCAGGCTAAAGCCAAAAAGCCGCCAATGCTTTTGTTCGGCTTCATTGGCTCCGGTCAGATACGAGCCTAAACAACAGGCTTCCCCCAACAAAGCTCCGGCTTCGCCCTCGGCAATCTTCAAATCCAGTTCAAAATCTCTCTCCTGATTCAGCAAACGCCACAGGCTGGCTTCGTTAATTTGGCACAAAACCTGAGATAAAGGCTCCAAAAATCTGGCCAGACCGGAGCGGCACAAACTGAGGAAAAAGCAGCTGCATAAATAATCCCCAGCTAAAACCGGATACTGGAAGGATTTTTTGGGTTCCTGATGGGCTTTTTCTTCTTCCAAAACCTCTTTATGAATCGAAAAGCCTATGTAAATATATTGAATAACCGCAGCCAAAGAAACTATTTGCTGGTTTAAAGAGCCATAAGACTTAGCTGCCAGCAAAACCAGAAAAGGATGCAGATTATTACAAAAATTGGCTTTTTCCAAATCCACCAATTCCTTTAAATTGCCGGATTTAAGCCGCAATAATTTTTCGATTTCCTGATTGACCAGCCCCAAATACTTGTTGATCTCGTTTGCATATTCGGTCATAAAAACCTTCCCGTCTCATTCAATTTTGGTTATGTATTCGTCTTTCAAAGCTGAATTCCTGCTCATATAATAAGCCCTGCTATTCTGGTTTTAAGAGAACAGCAGGGCTCACTTATAATTATCAGACCGGGTACTAATAAATATCCCTCCTATTGATTGACCGCAGCCTTTGGAACGAGTTTATCCGGGAAAACACCTCGTTTTACTTCCTTGGCTTCAATTGAATCAGCCTGGAAACCTTTTACCAGATAATCACAGGCATCCCAAGGATCCACCTTTTCCCCACAGGTAAAAACGTCAACTGCCGCATAGCCTAATTCCGGCCAGGTATGAATGGCCAGATGGGATTCAGAAATAACTACCACCCCGCTCACTCCTTGGGGGCTAAACTTGTGAAAGACACATTCACGAATTTCCGCTCCGGACTCTAAAGCTGCATTTACCATCGTTTTTTCTACTTTTTCAATATCATTTAAAACTTCAAAATCACACCCAAAAATTTCGGCCAGAACATGACGTCCCAGTTGTTTCATAGACATTATCTTCCCCCTTTAAGTCAGTATGATAAAGACTTGTCCCCAAAAACCAAGCCACTATTCATTCTAACACACAATTTGGAATTGTCAATAATTTTTGTTTCAGAAAAGTTGTTTCCAGGCTCGAAAGCCCCACTGCCAGCCAAATTGAAAACGGCTTTTCCGCTTGCAGCAGAAAGCTGTTTTGGCTTTAACACGCTGTGAGCAAGAAATCCCCCGCCTCTATAGGTGGCGGGATGAATTGCGATAAACACCAGGGCAACAGCATTTAACTTTTTTGAAAAGCTAAATGCACCTCCCAAAAGCGATTCAGGTGACATTTAGCACTTTTATCTAAGATTGTGGCTCGCAAAGCGTGAA
>JAZRVI010000040.1:0-9738 GCA_045599035.1 Desulfocucumaceae bacterium
CCGAATTGAGAATAAGACGATACAACAAAATCTCAACCTCCTTCGTAAGTTCTGTATCAGTCTGATAAAGCAGTACAAGTCAAATACAAAATCTAACCGGGCAATGTCGAAAATTATGTTGGATTGTTTGCTTGATCCAAATACATTAGTAGAGCTTCTTGAAAATTGATTTCCGTGCTTTAGTGGGTGGGTAGTTGACGGGCTTCTTTTTGGGAGAAGAAAAACCAGGTTGTTCCATTGAAAACAATAGGGTTTTAGCGAGTGAGGGGCAAAGGCAGGATCAAGCTGAGATAGAAGCTATTATTAGTCAAACCAATAATGTCTGTTCTTTTTTGTGGATTTCTATTAGTCAAATTAATAAGTCCATAGTACAATATAGCATAGTAGGAAAATTATGAGGACTTTGGAGATAGAAAAATGCAGAGCTATGTGGGAATTGATATTGGTTCTACCTGTACCAAAACCGTTGTGCTGGACGAAAAAAAGAAAATTTTGCACCGTTTTTTTCAGCCAACCGGCTGGAGCAGTGTGGATACCGCCGAAGCCATCTGGAAAAAATTGTTGGGCTTAGGCTTAAAACCGGAAAAACTGCGAATTGTAGCTACGGGTTATGGACGAATTTCCGTGCCTTATGCCCACAAATGTGTGACTGAAATTACCTGTCATGGCAAAGGAGCCTGTTATTTACAGGATCAGGAGGATTTGACGGTGGTGGACATTGGCGGCCAGGATACCAAAATTATCAGCATGGCCAAGGGATTAGTGCAGGATTTTCTTATGAATGACAAATGTTCCGCCGGAACTGGCCGTTTTGTGGAAATTATGGCCAATACTCTGACTCTGCGTCCGGAAGAACTGTGCGAATTGGCGGCTCAGGGCAGCAATACCACTATCAGCTCCATGTGTACAGTCTTTGCTGAATCCGAAGTAATCAGCCTGATTGGTCGGGGCGAAAAGCGGGAAAATATTGCTTTTGCGGTTATTGATTCCATTGTCAAAAAGGTTGCAGCTCAGGCTGGCCGTTTGACTTCCAGACCGGAGGTTGTCTGTTTGACCGGAGGACTTTGCGGCTCGGATTATTTGAAGAATGCTTTGGCTCAAGAGTTGAAAACCAGGGTTATTTCTCATCCGGAAGGCCGTTATGCTGGAGCTATTGGGGCAGCTTTGCAGGCTGTTGTCGAAGCTTCTAAGGACTAAGTTAATATCAAAAGGAGGTTCTTCCTATGGAAGATGCTGTAAAAAGGTTGGAGGAAATCAAAAAGGGTTTTCAAGCTTTCGCCGAAGCCAGTCCTCAAGTAATCGGTGCTTTTGGTCAAATGCGAGAAGCAGCCTGCAATAAAAGTGGTGCCTTGGATTTAAAAACCAAGGAATTAATCAGTATAGCCGTAGCTGTGGCTCTCAAATGTGAACCTTGCATTCTTTCCCATCTGGAAGTAATCGTTGATTTGGGAATAAGCCGGGAAGAATTGGCTGAGGCTCTCAATGCTACGATTTTGCTGTGCGGGGGACCGGGCTGGGCTTATTCCGCTTTTGCTTTGCAAGTTTATGATCAATTTGCAAGCTTATGATCAAATGGTTGCCGCCAAAAAATAAGCGGGATTTTTTAGGAGGTAAATAATGTCAGATTATTTAAAAATGTGGGAAGATCTGGGCATGGATCTGGAAAACCATGAATTGCTGTGTCAGGTTTTGCCTGATGCCGTTGTCGAAGTCTTTTTAAGCCAGAAAAACCGTCCCCAGGCTATGAGCTTTTGGGATATGGTGATTGCCGAAGTGCATGGCATTCGTCCGGAAGAATTAATTAAGGCTCAAAAAGAGGGACGAAAGGTTTTTGGCACTTTTTGTGTGTATGTGCCGGATGAAGTGATTATTGCCGCTCAGGGCATTGTAACCGGTTTGTGCGGCGGTTCTCAATTTTGGGTTCCCGGCGGGGAAACTGTGCTGCCCAAAAGCACCTGTCCATTAATCAAGGCTTCTGTTGGAGCCAGATTGGGAAGAACCTGCCCCTTCTTCCGAATTGCTGATATGTATGTGGGAGAAACCACCTGTGACGGCAAAAAGAAAGCCTATGAAATTTTGGGCGAAGATGTTCCCATGTATATAATGGATGTTCCCCAGATGAAACGGGAAAAGGATATTTTGCGTTGGAAAGAAGAAATTAAAGAATTTACCCAAAAGGTAGAAGAATTTACCGGCAATCAGGTAACCGCCGAAAATCTGGCTGAAGCAATTCGGATTATTAACAATCGCCGGAAAGCTTTGGCCAGGGTTTTTGAATGCCGCAAATCCAAATGCCTGCCGATTTCGGGGCGGGATGCCTTATTAATGATGCAGATTTCCTTCTTTGATGATCCGGTTCGTTGTGCGGAAATGGCCAACAAGCTGGCTGATGAGCTGGAACAGCGGATCAAAGACGGCATATCAGTAGTAGAAGAAGGTACCAAACGAATTTTGATTACCGGAACTCCTTTGGCCGTTCCCAACTGGAAGCTGCACAATATTATTGAAAACAGCGGAGCCGTTGTGGTTTGTGAAGAAATGTGTACCGGTACCCGTTATTTTGAAAATCTGGTGGATGAAAGCAAAACTACTTTGGATGAACAATTTATGGCTCTTTCCGAACGCTATATGAAAACCAATTGTGCCTGCTTCACGCCTAATACCGCTCGGATCGAGGATATTCTGCGAATGGTCAAAGAATATCAGGTGGACGGAGTGATTGACTGCAATTTGAAATTCTGCTGTCTGTATGATACCGAAAAATATGCGGTTTCCCGGTCTCTCAAGGAAGCCGGGGTTCCGGTCTTAAGTCTGGAAACTGATTATGCTGATACGGATGTAGAACAGCTTCGCACCCGGATCGGAGCTTTTGTTGAAATGCTTAATGCCTAAGCAAATTACTAAAACAGCTATTTTTAGCTTGACAAAAGCCGCCTGTTCTACTTATAATTATTAAGGAACAGGCGGTCATGGCGGAATAGGCAGACGCGTACGTTTGAGGGGCGTATGGGCAACCGTCCGGGTTCAAGTCCCGGTGACCGCACCAATAAAGTAAAGAATCTATGTGTAATGTTACACATAGATTCTTTACTTTTCAATAAGTCGGTTTTTTTTAATCGGTTAAAATAGAATTGCTGCCTATCCGGCCTAAGCCGGGATAATCAGCGGTTTTTGAGCTGGTTCAGCTTTTAACATTGTTTCAATTTGGGGGACTTGCAGATTGGACAATGGTCGGCTTTGCGGCCTACCCACCCGCAAACCGGGCATAAGTACAATTCCTCTTCCGGGAGATCCTGACCTTGACTCAAAGCCTGCAAAGCTTCCTGATACAAGGCTTCGTGGGCTTTTTCTGCTTCCATAGTCATATCCATTAATTTGGCTGCTTTCTTTTCGCCTTCGGCTTCTGCATCCTTGATAAAGCCGGGATACATTTCTTCAAATTCGTAGCGTTCTCCCTTAGCGGCTGCTTGCAGATTTTCTGCGGTGCTGCCTGCCTTGCCAGCGGCTGCCAGCAGCTTACCGGCATGAATTGCTTCGGCCTCGGCTGCTGCCTGGAACAGCTTGGCTATGTTATCCAAGCCTTCGGAAGCTGCTTTTTGGGCAAATACAGTATATTTGCGATTGGCCTGGGATTCTCCGGCAAAAGCATTCAGCAGATTTTCCTGAGTTTTAGCCTGGGTTGGGGGATTGCTTGTCAAAGCAAATTGTTCCTTGCCCGCTCCGCAAACAGGACATTCTGCCGGGGGTTCCGCTCCAGTATGCAGATAACCGCAAACTTCACAAGTCCAAGTTTTCATGTCAACATTTTCCTTCCTAATATATTTCCCAGTTTGGCAGATAAGCAATTATCCAAAATACTTAGACTATCTGTTGGTTATTATTGTCCGCAATTTTGGCCATGCAAGCGGGGCAGGTTCCATATAAATGGAGAGTATAGCCATCCACCTGACAACCTTGCATTTTCAAAGGAATTTGGAGCTGAACGCTTTGCACATCCAATTCCAGATCATAAATTTTATCACAAATTCGGCATAAAAAGTGGGTGTGGGGAACAACATTGGGATCGAAATGGCGTTTATCCCGTTTGATTCTGACTTCCTGAATTTCTTTGGCTTCACACAAGGCTTCCAGGGTATTGTAGACGGTGGCCAAAGATAAGGATGGAAAATCGGGTTTTAAAGCATTATAAATTTCTTCGGCAGAAGGGTGGCCGATATTACCATCTAATAATTTCATGATAGCTAGTCTTTGAGGAGTTACTTTTAAACCCAGACTTTTCAATTTATTGATCATTATAATTTAAATCCTTTCCAATTCGTTATCTAATCCATTTTACTTATAATTATCTTGTAATCATAATAAATTAATTTATTCAATAAGTCAAGTCTTTTAATCCATTTTTAGCAATAAGTCCGTTATAAATCCCGGTTTGCTGTTTAAAATGGCTTTACAAGTTTTTCCTAAAAAGGGGTAACTGGACTTCAAAGCTCTTTTGTTCAAATGCTTGCCAGCTTTTTCGGAGGATTTAAATGTTAGTGGAATGATAAAAAATCGGCATTTGGCCAGGGCAATTCAGGAGCAGGGGTTTTATGGGTTCCTGTACTTTATGCAATATAAGTCGGCTAAATACAGCATAGAGTTTGTGAAAGCCGATAGATTTTTTCCCAGCTTCAAATTACAACGGCATAACTTACAAAAATGTAAGTTATGCCGTTGTTTCGTCTTTTCAGTATATCCAAAGCTCTCTTTTTTTACTTATTAGCTGCTTCCAGTTCATTAATAATTTCCACCAGAACCGCTGCCACCAAAGCTCGACTGGCAGGCTGTGCCGGATTTTCCACCCAGGCGGACTGTCCCTGATAAATGCCGTATAATTCCCTTTCTTTGGAATTTTCCGGCCAACTATCCGGGGCGGGCAAATCTGCACGCGACCATTCGGTTTGCAAGCCGGCAAAAGCAAAGCTTTGCCGCAGATTGCCTATCAAATCGGCCAGATTAGCCCGGCTGAAATCTTGATCCGGCCGGAAACTCATGGAAGAATATAGATTCATCAAGCCAAGCTTTAAGCAGCGATAAACCGAAGCGTAAGCCCAGGGATCAATTTCAGCTTCATCTGAAATTAAATTGCCGCCTCCATATTCACTGCCCCAGCCAAAGCAATTGGCCAGTATAACCGCCATTTCCTGCCGGGTCACTCCGGCCTCAGGTCGAATGGTGCCATCCTCATAGCCATGCAAAACTTCTCTTTTAACCAGCTCCTGAATTTCCTGAGCCGCCCAATTTTCGCTTAAATCAGTGAAGGTTTTGTTTTTGACCTGTTCCAGGTTCAGGTTAGCTCCATTGACATCACCGTCACTTCGTTTAATGGCCACCAGTTGAGCGGCAATTTCGTCCGGTTCCGGCTGGAAGCTGTAGCGGAACTGCTGGTTTTCCTTGTTGGGGCTGAGAGCCACCGCCAAGTTATTTTCCCGCCACAAATAAACAGCATCAGCAGTACTTTGTCCAATAATGGCATATTGATTTCCCAAATATAAGGCCAGATATTTCAGCTCCGGATTTAAATTATCTGCTTGCTGCGTGCTTAAAACAGCTCCGACTTTTTCTCCGTTATTGGTATATAAAACCGTAGCATCAATATCTTCGCCTACTACAAAATCTGAAGCCAGAACCGAAAAATTATTTTTCAAATACCTGGTATAATTGCTGAAATAGAATTGCTGGCCGCCAGTCAGATTGATCAAGCCGTTTTGCCGGGAGGTAATAAAACCGCTCAAATCTCCGGCTTTTTCGGCAATTTTAATGGTTTCTACTTCCTGCCCGTCTGCTGAAAACATCAGCATGGCCCAAAGATTGGCGGAGCCTTGCAGGGAAGCCAGAATATCCTCGGTACCCCAGCGGATAACTCTGGCATTGTCGGCCATTTTATAAATTTGCATTCCTTTGTCCATATCCGAAAAATAAATTTCCCGATCCGCTTCACTGATAAAAATAACCTGGCCATAGGCAGTTTTTTCCCAGGCGGACAGCCCGGCTACCTTGCCGCCGGAAAGCATCAGGCTAACCATGCAGCCCGGCTTAATGTCACTTAAAGCTGCCGGACAATTATTCAGCAAAATAGTTGCTCCGGCCTCCATTTGATAGGTACTTCCAGAATCCAGCATAATAAGCTGGCCTTCCTGCTGAATACTTTGGACATTGCCAATTATGGTGTCCCGTTCAAAAATCAGAGCCTGGATCTGGTTATTATAGGCGTTTTGAACCAGACAGACCATCATTCCGGCCAAAATATTTTGATATTCCCCAATCTCCAAGGAACCAAAAGCACTTAGAAATTGATCGGATTCAATTATATGATAATCATTTTGATAGACAGCCTGTTCTGCCACCGCAAAGCTGTTTTGATAGCCTTCCAGCATTAAGCTTTTTTGTTCGGCAGAACCGGTGCTGATTACTTTGCCCTGATAAATTTGATAGGCTGCCCTGGCAGTCTGCAAGGTTTGGGTCAAAGGGTCGATGACGGCCTGCAAGCCGCTGCCGACTGGAATTTGAGCTTCTTCGTTCACGGAAGCCGCTGATCCATTGATTTGGACTTTGGCTCCGGCAGCCTGCTGATAGCCGCCAATCCGGTCTTCCTGATCGGCCAGATACCAAAAAATCCCCTGGCTGTTGCTCCGAACCCCGACTCCTGCCGGATTCCAGGTTTTCCCCCAGGCATAACGCCGATTGGGAGTTTGATATTGGCGATAACCTGGAGCCAAAGGAGTTTCAGCCTTTTGAAGCTGATGATCCAGGACCAGCAAATCCTGCCTGGATTGGAGTTCCGTTTCGGTCAACAGTCTGGAAGCCGGAAGCTGACCATAGGTCAAAGCAAATTGCTGCCCGTTGCTGCTGCCTTCAATTGAAGCTCCCCGAACCCGGATGGTATATTCTCCGGGCAAGGGAGCGGCAATATAAACCTGCTCCACATTATTCAGGCTGTCCTTGCTGCCGGTTCCCAGGAAATGGTTGCCGGTTAACTGACTGCCATCTGGAGCAATAACCACTAAATCCAGATCGTTGACCAGATAATTTTCCCCGCCATCATTTCCCGGCGGATCGCTCCAAACTAAAGTGGCTTTAAACACATTTTGGGAGTCGCTGACCGAATAAGTATAATTTCGGATTAAGCCTTCCTGCAAAAAAATTCCTTCATCTTCAGCTACCAGCATATTTTCCTTGATTGCAATGGCGGTGCTGGTCAAATCCAAAATTCCAAAGCCCTTTTGAGAAGAGCCGTTGTCGGTTCTGGCTCCTTCCAGCAATAAGGCTTTCATTAAAGCAGCCGAAGGATCGGGCATTTGCCAGCTTTCGGCCAAAAGCTCCCGCAGCAAGGCGGCCGAACCAGCGGTTACCGCAGCGGCCATGCTGGTTCCCTGCATACTGGTATATTGAGAATAACCGCTTAAATTGCTTTTGGTCTGGCTGGAACAAGCTGAGATAATAGAAGTGCCGGGAGCCAGAATTTCCGGTTTAATTCGTCCGTCCACAGTGGGGCCGCAGCTGGAAAAGCTGGCTGTTTCAGAGCTGCTTTTATAACTGTCATCCAAATCCAGCCGCACGCTGGCCGAAGCTCCCACGGCCAGCGCGTTTTTGCTGTTGGCTTCACAGGTCAGGGTTCCATTATAAGAACCATTGTTGCCAGCGGCTAAAATTACCAGCAAATCCCGGTGCTGCTGAATATAGGTATCAATTTGTCGGGCATGATCATTATAATAATTTCCAGAGGTACCCCAGGCATCCACATGAATCCTGGCTCCAGCCGCATAAGCCGGATCAAACAGGGTGCTTAAATCAGTCGGCAGACTGATTTGCCCCTGAGCATTCAGCAGCCCCTGAAAATAGAGGCTGGCTCCGGGAGCCAGTCCCTGCCATTGCTCAGACCCGGCTCCGGTTCCGGCAATGGTGGCCGCCATATGGGTTCCATGTCCATCCGGATCGTCAGCTTTTTCTCGGCCTGCCCAGGAATTCAGGGAGATTACCTTGGGCATTTGGTCTTCCTGAGTTCGCAAATCGGGATGAATGTCGCTAATCGAGCCTTTGTCCAAACCGCTGTCAGCCAAAGCCACAATTTGTCCTCGTCCGCTCAGACCGGTGCTGTTGAAAACTCCGGGTACTGTCAAAAAAGCTCCTCCAGTAATTTCAGAAGCTCGGTCATTTAAAAAGCCTGCTTTTTCCAAAGGTAAATTCCAGCCCAGCACCAGTAAAGCCAAAGCCAGCAATATAGCCAGAAGAACCTGCCATTTTTTGATTCTAAATGCCATCACCTGCTTTCCTTTACCAGAAAAAGTCTGTTTTTCTAATTCTACACCTGAATTGCTTTTCCTGCTGGTAATTAATTCCCTTCTTGTAACCAACTGGATAGCAAGTCAGGATTGATAGAAGAATCAATAATGTCCCATATTTGATTCGTGCCGGAAATTGGCTGAATTTCTTCAGCCAGCACTACGGCCACGCCTACTGCTTGTCCCAAATACATTTCCAATCCGTCCAGCAAGGCTCCTTGGCCGGCCAAAAGCAAGCCTTTGCCCCACAGTTCTCCGGCCAGTTCCGGATCAAGCTGCCGCAGCATTTCCTGGACTTGGTCTTGCAGGGGCTGCAAAACCTGATGCAAAATTGGAATTAATTGGGATAAAACAATTTGTTGGCCTTCCCATTCAACTGTTTGATTAGCAGTTAAAGTAATTTGTTCTCTTTTCAAGCACTCAACCGTTTTTTCATCCCAGTTCAGATTGTAATTATCCTGAAAATAGCTCAACAAAGCCTGATCCAGGTGTCGGCTTCCCCATGCCAAAGAACAGCCGCTGACAATTCCTTCTGGAACTACAATGGCCAAATCGGTGCGTTCCTGCCCCAAATCAATGACCAGGCTGCTCTTCAAATGGTTGGCCAGGGCAACAGCCATAACGCTGGCCGCTAAATAAATTTGATTAAAACCTAGTTGGTGGAAGATCTTGTTCAAAGTCAGCCTTTGCAGGCCGGAAAGCTCCTGGGGAACCAAAATCAGCAGGCGATCCCGGGAAGTAATTTTTTTTAACCCGGCTTGTCGGAAAAAGATTTGCAGCATTTTGTAAGTCAGTTCAGAATCTATAATCCGGCCTTGCTGAACAGGGCAAAAAAGCTCGCCTGCGGCTGAATCCGAATTTTGAGCCTCCCATCCCCAGGCAACCGCCTTATTTTTGACTATTAAAACGGTATTGGCTTCGCTCAGAAGTAAGCCCTTACCCCGTTGATAAATTCTGATTTCCGAGCTTCCCAAATCAATTCCCAAATCAGCGGAACAAAACCAGCTCATTTTCAAGTCTCCCTTAAAAATTACTTTTTTTTATTTTACCATGATCCAGTTGGGCTTACTACCCCTTGAAAAGCCTTATTTTTCAAGGCTGTTCAATATATAATGCGGGTAGTTAGTAATAAATTAGCGGCACAAACTATTACAATAAATGGGCAGAAAGCCCGCCTTCTGCAAGGCGGGCTGGATAGCCCAATATTTTTGTTGTTGGTGCGAGGAAACTCGGCTTTTTAAAGCCGAGATGAACGCACCTACTTGCACAAGGCATCAAAATATGATACACTTATTACATGAATAGACATGATTCTAAGTATACACATGGTAGAACTTGCGTATATAAGCTCAATTACCATATCATATGGGGTACAAAGTATGGTTAAACACAGAGGCTGCCGTTACCGGATATATCC
>JAZRVI010000041.1:0-3053 GCA_045599035.1 Desulfocucumaceae bacterium
TATTAACAAGCCCAATTTTGCTGTAACTGGAATTTAACACGCCGTGAGCAAGAAACCCCCACCTCTATAGGTGGCGGGATGAATTGCGATAAACACCAGGGCAACAGCATTTAACTTTTTTGAAAAGCTAAATGCACCTCCAAAAAGCGATTCAGGTGACATTTAGCACTTTTATCTAAGATTGTGGCTCGCAAAGCGTGAATATTATTCGTAACTTTGACAATTATTTTGCATAAATATGCAAATGCTTTTGTCCTGGGATAAACACGGCGTTTTCTTGATTTTTGTTATTTATGTTATTTATAGTGTTATAATCATAATATAATCGGTCGTAGTCATCATAAAGGTTATTGGATAATAATCATCATTCAGTATTCATGCTGCATTATCCATATACTGAACGAAGGACTGCGGTTACTTGCTGAAGCACCCTAAAACTAAATATACAGTAGGGATGGAATAGCCCAAACTCATACGCCTGTGGACATTGTGTAAGACTTGAGCTAACGATTATGTCAGCCAGGCAGTAGTGGTTGAAGCAGGAAGCTCCGACTTCTATAAGTCGGAGTAGTTCACACAAAAGTAATTGCCTTTTAGATGATTGCCAATGATCTTAAGAAAAAATGTTTGTTTGTTGCTCAAATATAGAGCAGCAAAGCCTGATTGCGGTTGCCTGAACCATTGCTTTTGAATGTTTTAGCAAATAATTAAAATAATTGCTCAAAAGAACTGAAGCATTTGCTTCGGTTCTTTTTTTAGTTGACGAAGCCCTCAGTCTATGATAATTTAAAAATAAGCTGGAAAAGAAAGGAGAAACTATGTTTAGACTAAAATTATTTTTAATAAGCCTGCTGGCTCTGGGGATTTTGACTGGATGTCAAAGCCCAATGACTGGGAAATTTGTTAGTGAAAATCAGAGTTCCTGCTTGATTTTGGGAGAAAATCGAACGATTACAGCAGATAATGGCTTGAGTCAAACTCAAGGCACCTTTTACAATATTCTGGAACAACATCCGGAAGCCAAAGATGATTATGAAACCAATGATTATTATGCCCAATTCACTCTTAACCAGAATCAACAGGGAGTTTATCCCGATCCCCTAATTGGCGGAGACTTTATAGTGCTTTTAACTAAAGACAGCCCTTACCGCTTGACTCCGGTTGAGCCTGAAGCTGAACAATACAGCATTACAGAAACCAGCTCAGGAACCACTATTAGCTGGGAAATGCCTCCTTATAGTAAAACAGCCAAATTGGGAGAACAGCTTTATTATAATGCTATAGCTTCTACCAGCAGTCCTTATTTAGCCTTTACCAGAAAAGGAGCGGATCAATCTTATACCCTTACCCTGACTTTACCTGGGAACTACCAGCCGGAAGGCCAATTTTACATCAGTGATAACGGAGATTTTTATACCTTTGTGAAATGGGGTCAGGCTTCTCCTTCCTTTACCGGCATTTATTACCGGCAAGGAGCCAAAAGCATTTTGCAATTAACTTCCTTGACTGAAAACAATTACAGCGGTAAATTGCCCAGCCTTTTGTATAACAACGAAACTACTACTTCTTACTTTGAACCGGATAACTCAAGTGCAATTTTGGATCTTCCGTTAATTTTAAACCGCAATAAGGATTATTTGAGCGTCAGCAGCTATTACCCCGGAGAAAATTATAGCTTGCTTTATGCCGAAGAATAAAAAAGGTATCCCCTTGAATTGGGGACACCTTTTTTGCTTTTAGTAAAAAATTTGACAATCCGGCAAGGCAGACTGCAAGGCATTAATTTGTTCCGAAGTTATCCCGGCATTATTATCCAAAGATAGTTCAACCAACTTGCTTAAACCAGTCAGGCTGCCAACTTCAGTCAGTTGGTTACTACCCAAATCCAAAACCTGCAAATTAGTCAGGCTGTTCAAAGCAGTAAGATCACTAATTTGGTTATTATATAAGTATAACTTGGTTAACTGAGTCAAATTAGCCAAATAATCCAGATTGGATAAATTATTTTCAGATAAATACAGTTCAGTTAAATTGGGTAGATCTGCCAAAAAATCGTAACTCAAAAGCTGGTTATTGTGCAAGCTTAAATAAGTTAATTGGGGCAAATTGCTCAAGACCGAACAATCAACAAAATCATTCTGACCTAAATCTAAATAAGTTAAAGCAGTTAGTTCCCGTAAAGGAGTAATTTCGGTTAAATAATTATTCTTAACATTCAAGCTGGTTAATTTTTTTAAAGCAGTCAGGCACTCCAAATTCTCCAGGCCAGTATTCTCCAGGTTTAATTCGGTTAAATTGGTCATTTTGGCCAAAGCAGCCCAGCTTTCTTCGTCCATATACTGACAATTACTCAGATTGAGTTGAGTTAAATTTTCCAAGCCGACCAAAGGAGTCAAATCGCTTACCAGATTACGGCTTAGATCCAGTGAACGCAAATAGGTACATTGACTAAGACCAGAAATATCCTGAATGTCCTGTCCGGATAAATTCGCTTCCGTAGCATTAAGAGCAATGCTTTGTCGGCCAATAATTACTTCCTTATCTCCTTCCATATCAAAACCCAAATCACAGCTTTTCAAAATCATCAAAGCCGCCACAAAAATCACGGCCAGCCCTATCCAAAATAAAAAACTGTGGTAAAAAGGAACTTTAGGTTCTTCCGTTTTAGGTTCTTCCGTCATTTCCTCACCTCATTTTTAAGATGTTTCTTTATTATTTCGGTTTTAAACTCCTTTTCTCCTTTTTTCCCAACTTAATTCCCTGTTATTCCAGCAGAAATTTTTCATGTTTCCAATTAGAAAAACCATTCACAGCAAGAACTTTCAGCTATTTAGTTATTTAACGAATAAAATTGGATTTGTACTTATATCAGCTTTTATCAGCTTTGACGGGTTGCAACTAAATACCATTAAATCACGGAAATCAATTTTTGTGATTTAGGTAATTTGTAGTGATAAATTCACCCTACTTTTTGATATTTTAGACTTGATTTTTGATGATTTTTATCTCTTGGATAAGTTTTTTGTGGAAAAAACAACTAAAATTTTCGTGCC
>JAZRVI010000042.1:0-32703 GCA_045599035.1 Desulfocucumaceae bacterium
TAAGCTATTTATCCATTTAAAAATAACTAACCTTGATATCTTTTGACAATATTTGTTGACATTATTCGATTTTTTTGGTTTATTCATTAATAATGAATCGTTATAAAATTTACAAAAAAGGAGTGTAAAAACAAAATGCACAAAAGTACATTAAAGGTATTGGCATTATCTGTGTTAACCTTGGCTCTGGCAGTATTCCTGGGTGCTTGCGGCAGCAGCGATAATGCTGCGGAGACCGAAACTAACGCCAATGTAGCGGATGTTATGCAGGCAGCTCAGGAAAAGTTGGACTCTGTTTCCAGCATGAGCTATAATATAAAGAGATCTATTGATTTTAATGATGATAGTAAAGTCACTATGCGTGCAGATGGTGATATAATTGTTAATCCAATGACCATGAAAGTGGATGTGATCACAGGTACGGAAGACAAAGATGATGTGGCTATGCAGTTTTATGCTGTTGAAGAGAATGGAAAATATACTATTTATACTGTTCTAGATGATGATGATACCGGAAAGATGAGTTGGAGCAAGAGTGTGGATATGGATATGGGTATGGGTATGAAGATGAGTTGGGGCAAGACTGTGAATATGGATGATATGGATGATATGGATATGGATATGGATATGGATTATATGGATGATTATATGGGTATGGATACTTTGAAGGAGTATCAGGCCAAAGACAATATGAATATATATCTGAATGCCATTGATAGTTTTGAAGAAGCTGGGATTGAAAAAGTACATGATTCGGAAGCTACTCGTTATGACGGAATTATTACCAATGATTCCCTTTATGAAGTAATGGCCGACTCTGGAATGTGGTCTGGGTTGAGCTATGATGAAGCTGAAATGAAGGATATGTGTTCCCAATTAGGTGATCTGCCGATTAGCATTTGGATTGACAATGAAAGTGGAATGCCGGTTCAATGTCATATGGATACGACCAAAGTTATACAAATGGTGTCTGACATGACTTCAACTGATGAAGATGCTGATTTTACCGTTAATTCTGCAACTCTTGACATAACCCTGTATAATTTTGATGGTGTTGATTCTATTGAAATCCCGGAAGAAGCTCTTAATGCCGGTGCAAATGAATAATTCTTGTTGGCTTTTTTAAGCTTGTAAATTTTCAAAAGATTGACTTCAAAAGAAATCAATCTTTTTTGTCTCAAATATTCCTGTAAATATATTTGTTGACATTATTCGATTTTTTTGGTATATTCATTAATAATGAATCGTTATAAAATTTACAAAAAAGGAGTGTAAAAACAAAATGCACAAAAGTACATTAAAGGTATTGGCATTATCTGTGTTAACCTTGGCTCTGGTAGTCTTTCTGGGTGCTTGCGGCAGCAGCGATAATGCTGCGGAGACCGAAACTAACGCCAATGTAGCGGATGTTATGCAGGCAGCTCAGGAAAAACTGGATTCTGTTTCCAGCATGACTTGTGATATGAGAATGGATATGGAAATGTCTGCTGATGGTCAGAATATTCAAACCAGCATTTATGGAGTTAGTGATATGATCAATGATCCAATGACCATGAAAATGGATATGACCATGAACATAGGCGAAATGGACATGGATATGCAGGTCTATGCTGCTGAAGAAAATGGAGCATATACTATTTATACCGGTATGGATGATGGTACCGGCACGATGAATTGGAGCAAGCAGTCAGTTGCAGATATGGATACTTTGAAACAGTATCAGGCCAAAGACAATATGAATATGTATCTGGATGCCATTGATAGTTTTAAAGAAGCTGGAGTTGAAAAAGTAAACGGTTCGGAAGCTACCCGTTATGACGGAATTATTGCCAATGATTCTCTTAATGAAGTAATGGCCAGCTCTGGAATGTTGGATCAATTTGCTCAGATGGGCTATGATAAAGCTGAAATGGAAGCTATGTATTCCAATTTGGGCGATCTGCCGATTAAAATTTGGATTGACAATGAAAGTGGAATGCCGGTTCAATATCATATGAATATGACCGAAATTATGCAAAGCCTGATGGCTAATATGGCTTCTGATGATGAAGATGCCGGTGCTGTCACTATTGATTCTGTAACTCTTGGCATGACCATGTATAATTTTGATGGCGTTGATTCTATTGAAATCCCGGAAGAAGCTCTTAATGCCAGTGCAAATGAATAATAATTTCTGCTGGCAGCTTTTTTAAGCGTGTAAGTTTTCAAGAGATTGACTTCAAAAGAAGTCAATCTCTTTTGTCTCAAATATTCCTGTAAATATAATTGACAGGAATTGTAGAAAAGGTTATAATACTAGGGTATGTCAAAACTAACCAAGAGCCCCGGTTTAGGGATGACTAACACAAACAGTCAGTTCGGGAGGAATATTATTTTATGAAAACGACATATATGGCTAAGGCCGGCGAACTGGAACGCAAATGGTTTATACTTGATGCTGAAGGCAAGGTTCTGGGTCGTTTAGCTACCGAGGCCGCCGCTATTTTAAGAGGGAAACACCGTCCTACCTTTACTCCTCATGTAGATACAGGAGATTTTGTAATCGTTATTAATGCCGATAAAGCAGTTTTGACCGGTGATAAATTAAACCAAAAAGAATATATCCGGCATACTGGTTATCCGGGCGGTTTGAAAAGAACCAAATATGCCATTGTAATGGAAAAAAATCCGGAATTAGCTGTGCGGAAGGCCATTGTAGGAATGTTGCCTCATAACCGCCTGGGAGCTGCCATGGCTAAAAAGCTGAAGGTTTATCGGGGAAGCGAACATCCGCATGAAGCTCAAAAACCGGAAATCTGGACAATCTAAATAATGGAGGGTGAAATAAGTGGCTCAAGTTAAATTTTATGGCACTGGTCGCCGGAAAAATGCCGTGGCCAAGGTTTATGTCTTCCCGGGTGAAGGCAGAATCATGGTTAACAATAAAGAAGTATTGGACTATTTTGGCAGAAAAGCATTGGAAATGGTGGTTCGCCAGCCTCTGGAGCTTACTGGAACCATAGGCAGTTTTGATGTCAAAGTCACTGCTTTGGGCGGAGGTGTCAGCGGCCAGGCTGGAGCAGTCAGAATGGGTATTGCCAGGGCTTTAATTCAAGCTGACCCCAATTTGCGTCCAATTTTGAAAAAAGCTGGCTTCCTGATTCGGGATCCCAGAATGAAAGAAAGAAGAAAGTATGGCTTGAAGAAAGCTCGTCGGGCTCCTCAATTTTCCAAGCGTTAAAAACTATATTTGGGATCGGTTCTGGCCGATCCTTTTTATTATAACCTGAAGTATAGGAGGATTATGTGAGGATGTTAAAAAGACTAAGTTTAATCCTTGTCCTAACCCTGATTCTAGCTGCTTGTAGTAATCAACAGGTTAAAGAGTCGGAGCTTCTGGGAGAATGGTTTTGTGTGCAAGTGACCACAGCGGACCAGGAATATACCTTTCAGCAATTAAGCGATAAAGGTATTAGCTGGATTCTGACCTTTCAGAACGGGGGTGTCGGAACTACTCAAAGCGGAAATGAAGAACAAGATTTGATTCGTTGGGAGATTAAAGACAATGTGGTGGAAGTAACCGATAGCTTTGGGGATGTTTATGAGTTTAGCTATAAAGATAATTTGCTTTATTTACAAATGGAAGGAAATTCCTATATTATGGCTTTAAAAGACAGCCCGGTTTATCAGGATTTCTTGAATAAATAATTGATCTTTTTATTGGGAGGTGAACCAATTGTTAGGAGCTGTAGTAGGTGATGTTGTCGGATCGGTTTATGAATTCAACAATATTAAAAGCAAAAAATTTCCTTTGTTCGGACCCAAGTGTCGTTTTACCGACGATTCAGTAATGACCATGGCCAATGCTTTGGCTGGAATAGAGTATATTCAGCAAAATCGATCAGTTGAAGTTTTTACATCCAAATTAATTCAGGAAATGAAGCGTTTGGGCAAGCAATATCCCCGGGTGGGTTATGGAGGAGAATTTCGCAAGTGGTTGTTTTCCAAAGTATCTCTGCCTTATCAAAGCTATGGCAATGGTTCCGCCATGCGAGTTTCTCCGGTAGCCTGGATAGCTCAAAGCCTGGAAGAAACAGAATATCTGGCAGAAGCTTCAGCTTCCGTAACCCATAACCATTCAGAAGGCATTAAAGGTGCCAAAGCTACGGCTGGAGCCATTTATTTGGCCAGAACAGGCAGCAGCAAAGAAGCTATTTGTGAGTATATCCAGCTTAATTATTACAGCCTGGATTTTACTTTGGAGCAGATTCGTCCTCAGTATCAATTTGATGTAAGCTGTCAAGGCAGTGTTCCTCAGGCCATCAAAGCTTTTCTGGAAGGCCGGGATTTTGAAGATGCCATTCGTAATGCCATTTCCCTGGGTGGAGATAGTGATACCATTGGAGCCATAACCGGCAGTATAGCCGAAGCCTTTTGGGGCATTCCGGAAGACATAGCCAACAAAGCCCGTTCTTATTTGACCCCCGAATTGCAGGGGGTGGAAAAAAGATTTGCTTTGGCAATAGAAAAAACGAATTAACCTGTTCATTCTGAACGAAGTGAGAAAATCTTCTTCACTCCGCTCAGAATGACTGATTTAGTTTAATTTAATGTCCAGAAGATCCACCGGCGGAATATCCTGGCTGGAAGCTGAAACTGTTTTTTCAATTTCTTCCCGGGCTTTTTCAATGGGCATAATGGTTCCCGCTCCGCCGATACAACCGCCGGGACAACCCATCCCTTCAATCAGATAACCATTTCTTTTGCCTGCTTTGGCCAGCAAAAGCATCTTTTTGCAGTCAAACAAGCCTTCCACATGATCAGTTTTAATTTCTATTTCAGGATAGTATTGAGCAAGACATTTGTTGATGGCTTTAATTACACCCCCAGAGGCAGCATAGCCTCGTCCAGCTCCAGTTGCATCGTGAAAGGAGCTGTCTCCCTGACATTTTGTCGGTTCCAGGTTTTTGGCTCGGAACATAGCCCACAGCTCTTCAAAAGTGATTACAAAATCCACATCACTGCGTACTGTTCGCCGCATGGCCTCCAGTTTTTTGGCCGTACAGGGGCCAATAAAAACCACCTTGGCCTGGGGATGCTTTTGCTTGATGCTGCGGGCAGTAGCTACCATTGGGGTTAGTTCCTGGGAAACCTGACCAGCCATTTCTTTTAACTCTCGTTTGGCCAAAACTGCCCAGGCCGGACAGCAAGAAGTCAGCATAAAGGGTTGATCTCCTTTAACTACTTTTTCCACAAAATGGTGAGTTTCCACAATGGCTCCAATATCTGCTCCCAAAGCTACTTCATAAACTTGAGCAAAGCCCAGCTTTAAAAGAGAAGCTTTGACATTGCGTTGAGTGGCATTGGTGCCAAATTGTCCTGGAAAAGCCGGAGCTATTTCGGCAATAACTTCTTCCCCCTGTTTCAGACAGCGAATAAGCTGAAAAATCTGGGATTTATCGGCAATGGCTCCAAAGGGACAACTGACCATACACATACCACAGGAAACGCAAATATCATTATTAATTTTAGCTCGCCCATGCTGGTCTATGCCAATTGCTCTTACTCCGCAGGAGCTGAGACAAGGGCGTTTTTTGTAGGCAATGGCATCATAAGGACAGGCTTTTTTACATTTGCCGCATTTGGCACATAAATCCTGATTGATAAAAGCTTTGCCTTGAACCCGACTGATCGCCTTGCGGGGACAAACCGTCGTGCAGGGATGAGCGGTGCAGCCCATACATTGATCAGTTACCACAAATTTATGGTCTTCACATTTTTGACAAGCTGAAGGAATAACCTGCATCAAAGGCGGTTCATAATATTTTTCAGCAGCCAGACTTTCTTCAATTCCGGTAGTAAAGCGGACATGGCGGTCTTCTGGTCGCAAGGACAAGCCCAAAGCCAAACGCACTCTTTCCGAAACAATGGCTCTTTCATGGTAAATACTGTTTAAAACGGTGGGAACTTCCCCTGGACAGACCTTAAAGGGAATGGATTCAATATCTTCAAACAGATTATCTGATTCATAAGCGATTCGGGCTACCTCTGTAAAAACCTGATGCCTGATTTTGGCAACATGAGTTTTCAAACCTCGCATTAATTATCACCTTCCGTTTTCTGACTTACCCACAGACAAGCCTGTGGGGTTCCAATTGTTAAGCGTTGCTTGTAATCGTACATCATTTTCAGACTTTGGAATACAAGTTTATGCTTAGAGCAAAGAAACTTTATAGGCAAGCAATCCGTTGATCACATTAGCATCTAATTTCTGCCATACAGCAAGGAAGTAAAGTCAATCTCCCCAGTATAGGATTATATATTCAAATCCATCCATGTAATTGTCAACGAGTTGGAGTTAAAAATTAAAGTGGCTTATATCCCATGTGCAAGCACATGGGTTTTACGCCGCAAATTATAACTGATTAATTTGCTAAAACCATTTTAGGAAATAAAAATGGTTTTGTGAGGTCCGTTAAGCCAATTAATAATTTCCAGCATATTGCTGATTTGGCCGACGGCCAATTTTTCGGTTTGCTTATAGTAGTTCAGGCAGGTTCCGCAGGAAAAGATTTTCACTCCTTTTTCCTGTAATTCCAGGAGCTGTTCCAAAACTACAGAGCCTTCACAGCTTAAATATATTCCGCTGTTTAAAAAAATCAATGCTTTGGGAGGAGCAATACTGACTAAAGTGGTAAAAAAGCTTTTGATCAGGGTAATTCCCAATTCCGGAGAACCTTCGCCCAGGGTGTTGCTGCCCAGACAATAAACCACCTCTTCATTGACTTCCTGAAGCTGGGCGGGAGGGGCAGAATAGGTTTTTAGTTCTTCCTGTTCGGAAGGGGTTTTGGTAATGGTGATATAATAATCATTACCTTTTTGAGCAATGCTAAAGGGATAACCGGCATTGCGAACCAAAGCGGAAACATTTTCCTTGGCGATTTTATTGTCTACAATAGTAAGCAAACTGCCTTCTGACAAAGCATCCAAATTCTTTTTGGTATTAACTACCGGTTGAGGGCAGGCCAGCCCTCGGCAATCAACTGTTTTCATGTTTAATTCCTTTCCTTTATACTGCTTGAGATTATTTAGCTGAAAATAATCGCTTTTTCAGTTTTGCTTATCACCCGGCCAATTAAGGTGGCGTTAGTTTGTCTTTGAGCCAGTTCCTGCTGGAATTGGGGAATCCGGTCTTCCGGCAGGGCAATTAACAGGCCGCCAGAGGTTTGGGGATCACTGATAATGGAAATCATTTCTGGAGATAATTCGCTCCAATCAACCTTTTCCTGGCAATAATCCCGGTTGTGATAGGCTCCAGCCGGAACCAGTCCCATTTGAGCCAGTTCCAGAGTTCCGGGTAAAATGGGTAGCTGAGAGCTGTTTATAGTAAAGGTAACCTGAGAAGCCAAAGCCATTTCCAAAGCGTGTCCCACCAGGCCAAAGCCGGTAACATCGGTGCAGGCTTTGGCCTGAACCGCTTGCATGGCTTCTGAAGCCTGTCGGTTAAGAACAAGCATTTGAGCCAAAGCTGTTTTTTCCATTTCCGGGGAAGCCATTTGAGCCTTCACCGCAGTATTAATAATACCCACGCCCAAAGCTTTGGTCAAAAATAATAAATCTCCCGCCTGAGCCTGGTTATTGCGAATGATTTTTTGGGGATGAATCAGGCCGGAGACCGCCAGACCATATTTAGGCTCATCATCCTGGATGGTGTGTCCGCCAGCGATAATGGCTCCGCTTTTTTGCACCATGTCGGCTCCTCCCCGCAAAATTTCGGTGAGGACTTCCGGGGGCAGGCAATTGGGAAATCCCACAATATTCAGAGCCAGAAAGGGCTTTCCTCCCATGGCATAAATATCGCTCAAAGCATTGGCCGCAGCAATTTGGCCAAAAGTATAAGGATCATCTACTACTGGAGTAAAAAAATCTACGGTTTGAATCAGGGCTTTTTCCTCGTCCAGTTGGTAGACCGCCGCATCATCAGAGGTATTATTTCCCACCAAAAGCTGAGGATGGGAATTAAGGGGTAATTGGCTTAGAACCGAAGCCAAAGCAGCCGGAGCTACTTTGGCGGCTCAGCCAGCGGTTTTGGCCAGTTGAGTAAGTTTAATGTCCAAAATGAAACACCTCCAATATCTTAGAATGGTTTTATTATAACATAATTTAATGGGGAATTGAAGGTATGATTTTTTGGCCTGGTTCATATAATTGGGTCGGGAGGGGTTATTTTGAAAATTAATCGCTGGCTGGTGGAAAGTCCCTGGGTAGAAAGCGGCGGGCAAATGGAGCTTTGGGAAAACCGGCGTTTGCAATTGGCCAACCATCAGGGGCTGGAAGAATATGCCGAAGGTCTGATTAAAATCAAAACTGAAGCTGGACTTTTGGAAATCCGGGGCGATCAACTGAAAATCTTAAGCTTGGGCAGTGAATTATTAACTATAGAGGGTCAATTCAGACAGCTTAATTGGCTTGAGGACAAAAGCGACAAAAGGAAAAAAGATGAAATTAGATAAGGGCAGCGTAAAAATTATCATCAGGGGAGCCAAACCGGAAGCCTTGCTGAACCGAGCCTGGGCCGCCGGAATTGAACTGCGGGAAATTGGCTGGCTGGATGCAGAACAGCTTGAAGCTCGGATTGATTATAAGGCGGTTTGGGCTTTGCGAGCTTTGGCCAGGGAAAGTGCCTGTCGCTTTCGGTTGGGTGAACGGCGGGGTTTGGTTTTTTTATGGCAAAAAATTGTCCGGAGAAAATTTTTTGCTCTGGGGGCGGTTCTGGCGATAGCAGGGCTTTTTTTGTTAGGCTCTTTGGTGTGGTCAGTTGAAGTAAAGCTGCCGGAGAACAGCTCCTTTTCTGAGCAACAGGTTTTAGAATTGGCCAAAGCAGTTGGAGTTCATCCAGGAATTTGGAAGTTTGCTTTGGACAGCCAATTGCTCAAACAGGAGTTGGAAAGCAGATTAAAGCAGGCTTTTTGGGTAGGGGTGGACTTGCAGGGCGGACAACTGATCATTGAAATTGCCGAAAAAAAAGCCCTCCAGATTCAAGAAGCTCATCCGGCCAATATTGTGGCGAGCAAAAGCGGCTTGGTGGAAGCGGTTTTGGTGCAGACCGGTACTCCTCAGGTGACAGAAGGAGAGGTGGTGCAAAGAGGTCAAATTTTAATCTCCGGAATTACCAGCTCTGGGGTTTTAAGCTCCGGAAATTTGGAGCAAACTAAGCTGGTACAGGCGGAAGGAACGGTTCAAGCCAGGGTTTGGTATGAAAACTATGGTGAGGCGGTTTTACAGGAAGAAGCTGTCCGGGATACGAACAGCAGACTGGAGCGGGTTATTTTAAAATGGGGCGAAAAAGAGTTTATTTTGGAAGGAGAAGCCCAAATTCCGGAAGATTATCGTTTGGAGTTGCGTAAAAGGCCTTTTCAATGGAGGAATTTTGGTTCCACCGTCGAAATCTTAATAGAAAAATACCTTAAATTAGAATATTTTACCGAGCAAAGATCCCAAAAAGAAGCGGAGGATCTGGCTCGGAAAAGAGCCTTGGCCGAATTGGAGCTGGCTCCGGAAGCCAAAATTATTCGGCAAACTGAAGTCCGGCTGCCGGGGGAAGAAAATCTGGTTCGCATTCAAATTACCAGCGAAGTTGTTGAAGACATCGGAACTAGAGCGGAAATCAATCAAAATTAGGAAAAGGTGTTGTTATTGGCGGAGCAAAAAATTTATCTGGGAAGTCAGGCTCGACTGGCCGAGCTGTTTGGCAGTCAGGATGAGAATTTGGCCTTAATCGAAAAAAATCTGGGAGTTCAGGTTCTTGTAAGGGATAATAATTTATTGGTTTATGGCTCGGATGAGGCTTTGGCACAAGCCAGCCGGGTTTTGGAGCAACTGCTCAAATATTCTCAGGCCGGCAATGCTTTGACTCGGCGGGAAATTAATTATGCTCTGAAATTATTGGAGGAGGAGCCGGACGAGTCCTTGGAGGACTTGGCTAATATAATTGTTTATACTACTTCTAAAGGTAAAAAAATTAAGCCCAAAACGATCAATCAGAAAAAGTATCTGAAATCTCTGGAAAAAAAGGATGTGGTTTTTGCTGTCGGCCCGGCTGGAACCGGAAAAACCTATCTGGCCGTTGTTATGGCTACCAAAGCTCTGAAAGCCAAAAAGGTGCAGCGGTTAATTTTGACCCGCCCGGCGGTGGAAGCTGGAGAAAATCTGGGATTTTTGCCGGGAGATTTGCAGGATAAGGTCGATCCTTACCTGCGGCCTTTGTACGATGGCTTATATGATGTTTTGGGTTGGGAAAATACCCAGAAATTAATAGAACGCCATATTATCGAAATTGCTCCTTTGGCCTATATGCGAGGCCGAACCCTGGATAATGCTTATGTAATTTTGGATGAGGCTCAAAATACGACTATTGAACAAATGAAAATGTTTTTAACCCGTCTGGGTTTTGGCTCCAAAGCGGTGATTACCGGAGATGTAACCCAGATCGACTTGCCGCCCGGAAAGGTATCTGGCTTAATTCACGCTCAAAAAATTTTGCATAAAATTGAAGGTCTGGATTTTTGTTATCTGAACACTATTGATGTGGTGCGTCATCCTCTGGTTCAGGAAATTATCCAGGCTTATGCCGCTAAAACGAAGGATGAGCAATAATGATAAAATTTAAAGATTTGCCGTCTGCCCTTTACAGCCGGTTTTTTTCTCAGCGAAAAATCCGGCGAAGGGTGGCTTTTATCTTTTTTTATCTGGCATTTGTCAGCCTTGCTTTATTTAATTTTAATCCGCATCAGGTGGATATTGCCGAAGGTGATGTGGCCGGGGAGGATCTTTATTCCTCCAAGGAACTGGAATTTGAAGACATTGAAAGCACCGAGCAGCGAAAGGAAGAAGCAGCTCAGGCGGTCAGCAAAGATGGAGCCTATGAGCTGGACGAGCAGAAAACCCTGGATACCACTCAGGATCTGACTATTGCTCTGGACAATATGCTGGAGGCTTTGGCTGATCCCAATTTAACTTTGGCAGAAAAGGAAACCCAAATTAATACGGCTTTACACTTTCAGCTTTCCGAAGAGGATCTGGCCGCTTTGGTCAGCATGGACGAAAACAGCCTGCTGCATTTTGAACAGGATCTGATTAGTGATGTTAAAGCAGCCATGAAAGAAGGCTTACGCAAGGAGGACTGGCAGGCTGCCAATGATCAGATTTTGCTTTCCTTTCAGGAAAGCGGCTGCAATCAAACTTGCCTGAATTTGGCTCAAAATTTGTTGAAAGAGTATTTGCTGGTTAATGAGGTTTTCAATGAAAATAAGTATTTGGAAATGCAGCAATCCGCAAAAGATTTGGTAAATCCCATTTTGCTTAAAGTCCGGGAAGGCGAAAAAATTATAGGCAATGGAGACATTGCTACCCGGGAAGATATTCTAAAGCTGGAAGCTTTGGGGATGACCAAATCCTTTTCCAATTGGATTACCGGATTAGGTATTTGCTTTTTTGTTTTGCTCCTGATGGTTTTGGTTTTAATTTATATTTATTATTTTAATCCCCAGATTTATGAACAAAGAGGCTATTTTTATTTATTGGGTATAATAGTTTTAATGCTGCTCTTTGTCAGTGAAGGAGTTTTGGCCATTAACTACACGACCTGGCCGGAAATGAGCAAAATGAGCGGTTATTTGGCTCCTTTTGCGGCTGCCGGAATGCTGATTGCCATTTTGCTGGACAGCCGTTTGGCAATTTTGGTTTTGGCTGCTTTGAGCTTTATTTTTGGTTATGTATCTCATGGCCATCTGGAATATGCTCTGGTAGGTTTTGTCAGTGGCTTTTCCGGCATTATCAGCGTCAACCAGCTTAAGCAGGGACGGGACTTTATGCGGGCTGGGGTAAATGTGGCTTTGTCCGTTGTCTGCACCATTATTATTATTGGGCTGATTGAAAAGGTCTCCCTGTCCTTTTTATTTGGGGTGGCTATTTTCTTTGGGGTGGCCAATGGCTTTATTTCGGCGGTTTTGGCCATTGGTTCTTTGAGCTTTTTGGAAAATTTGTTTGGAATTAGTTCCTCTCGGAGTTTAATGGAATTATCCCAGCCCAGCCAGCCTTTGCTGAAAAGGCTGATGACCGAAGCTCCCGGCAGCCATCATCACAGCGTTTTGGTGGCCAATCTGGCGGAAGCGGCTGCTGAGGAAGTAGGCGGCAATGGTCTGCTGGCTCGGGTTGGAGCCTATTATCATGATATTGGCAAAATCAAAAGACCTTACTTTTTTATTGAAAATCAAATTGGTGAAAATCCCCATGATAAAATTGTTCCCAACCTGAGTGCTTTAATTTTGGTTTCGCATGTGCAGGATGGACTGGCCTTGGCCAGAGAATATGCTTTGCCTCAGGTGATTCAGGATATAATTGCCCAGCATCATGGAACCACTCGAATGGAATTTTTTTATCGTCGAGCCATTGAAGAAAAGGGTGTGGAGAATGTTGAAGAAGAAGATTTTCGCTATCCAGGACCCAAACCTCAAAGCCGGGAATCTGCCATTGTCATGCTGGCCGATACGGTGGAAGCAGCGGTTCGTTCCATGGCTAATCCCAAAGTTAATCGCATGGAAAGTCTGGTTCGCAAAATTATTCGGGATAAGCTGTTGGATGGGCAATTGGATGAATGCGATTTAACCCTGAAGGATTTGGAAGCAATAACTGATTGTTTCCTGAAAATTTTAAGCGGAATGTTCCATTCCCGCATTGAATATCCGGAATTAACTCCGGTTAAAGGAGGCAAAAATGGCCGTTTGGATTAGCAATGAACAAAAAAAATATCCCCTGACCGAAGCTTTGGAAAAACTGCTTGATACTGTTTGTCAGACAGCGGTTCAAGCAGAAGGAGTAACCGGGGACTGGGAAATCAGTTTGGTTTTGGCGGACAATGCTTATATTCAGGAGCTGAATCGGGATTATCGGGATCTTGACCGGCCGACCGATGTGCTTTCTTTTGCTCTGGAGGAAGGCGAGGAAATGCCGAACCCTTTGGCGGTCAGAATGCTGGGAGATATTGTTTTATCTCTGGAAAAAGCTCAGGAGCAGGCCGAGGAGTTTGGTCACAGCCTGGAAAGAGAAATCGCTTATTTGACAGTGCATGGGGTTTTGCATTTATTGGGTTATGATCATATGCTGGAAGAAGACAAAGCTGTTATGCGGTCAAAAGAAGAAGAAATTTTGGCTTTGCTGAATTTAAGCCGGGAGTAAAAATGTCAGGTCGTTTGCTTAAAAGCTTTAAGTGGGCCTTTAAAGGTCTGTGGAACACCATTAAAACTCAGCCTAATATGAAAATTCATTTGGGTGTTACTTTTTTGGTGCTTATTGCCGGTTGGATTGTGGGATTAAGTCGGCTGGAATGGGCAATTATTGGGTTGGCCGTTGCTTTGGTGCTGACCGCAGAAACTTTTAATACGGCTTTGGAATACTTGGCAGATGCCCTAAACCCAGACTTTCATCCTCTGATTGGCCAGGCCAAAGATGCTGCGGCCGGAGCGGTGTTGGTTGCGGCAATTTTGGCAGCTTTGATTGGTTTGCTGATTTTTCTTCCCCATTTGTAAACAAACCCATCCGGTCGTTTGTTTTATGCTCTTTCTTTTGGAGGAGTTGGCGGCCAAAGGCTCAAGTGCTTCCAGTCAGGCCGCCCGTTTAAAAATATCTGTTGAAATTTTGGTTTTATGGCTCTCCCAGGGGAGAGCTGGAGAAATGATTAAATTTAGGAGCATCCAGGATGGAACTAATTAAAAAAGCCCAGCAAGCCTTGACAAAAGCCTATGCTCCCTATTCTGGATTTAGAGTGGGAGCGGCTGTTTTGAGCAAAGAAGGCCGGATTTATACCGGCTGCAATGTGGAGAATGCCAGCTATGGTTTAAGCTGCTGTGCGGAAAGAATAGCTGTGTTTAAGGCCATAAGCGAAGGGGAAAAGGATTTGGTGGCCATTGCTTTGGTGGGGGAGCAGGAGGAATATTTGGTGCCCTGCGGAGCCTGTCGCCAGGTTTTGGCTGAATTTAATCTTCAAATGCGGGTTTTTATGGGCAATGCTCAGGGAGAATATCAGGAAAAAAGTCTGGCCGAGCTTTTGCCGGACAGCTTTAAGCTTCAGAAAGAGAGAAAATAATGGACTTTAAATCAGGTTTTGCTTCAATTGTAGGTCGGCCCAATGTCGGAAAATCAACCCTGTTAAATTGTCTGGTGGGGCAAAAGGTAGCAATTGTTTCCGAAAAGGCTCAAACTACCCGGCACAAAATTAATTGCGTAATTACCGGCGAAGATTATCAGGCGGTTTTGGTGGATACCCCAGGTATTCACAAGCCTAAACATCTTTTGGGCGAACAGTTGGTTCAGGTGGCTTTAAACGCTCTGGAAGAGGTGGATTTGGTTTTATTTATGGTGGAAGCCTTGTCGCCGGGGGCCGGAGATAATTTTATCCTGGAACAGCTCCAGCGTATTTCCACCCCGGTGATTTTGTTGATTAACAAAATAGATCGGATCAGCAAGGAAGAGCTTTTGCCTCTGATGCAGGAATACAGTAATTGGCATAGCTTTGCGGAAATTGTGCCGGTTTCGGCGGCGGAAGGGGAAAATGTTCAGCGTCTATTGGAAGTTATTAAAAAATATCTGCCTTCCGGACCTCAATATTATCCGGATGGTATGGTTACGGATCGGCCGGAACGGTTTATTATGGGTGAGCTGATTCGGGAAAAAGCCTTGCGTTTGACCTCCCAGGAAGTACCCCATTCGGTGGCGGTGGTGGTAGAGGAAGTTTCCGAAAGACCCAACGGTCTGGTGGATATTGTGGCTACCATTTATATCGAAAGAGAAAGCCAAAAGGGAATTTTGATTGGCAAAGGGGGTTCCATGTTGAAAAAGATTGGTCAGCAGGCCAGGGAGGAATTGGAAAATTTACTGGGTTCCAAAATATTTTTGCAGCTTAGAGTCAAAGTCAAGTCGGATTGGCGAAACCGGGAGGATTTAATCCACCGTTTTGGTTATGGCTTGGAATAGTAAAAAAAGCTGAAAAGCAGGCGATAGTATGATTAAGACTTATTGGTTCGATGCCAAACACGAACAGATTGAACATGATCTGGATTTAAATCAGGAAAAATGGAACCAGAGTGAGAATGATTTGCTTTGGGTAGATTTATTTGATTTTAGCGAAAAAGAAGTCTTGGAAATTGCTGATATTTTTGGTTTTCACGATTTGACCGTTGAGGACTGCCTCAGCTATAGTCCCCGAGCCAAAATTGATAATTATGATGATTATGATTTCTTTGTTTTGCACGCTTTACGCTATGAAGAAGACAAAGATGTTGAAATTTCCCTGGAGCAGCTTAATGTTTATTTGGGCAAAAATTATGTTGTGACCTTGCATCGCCGAACCCTGCCCAATTTGGGACGAATTGCCCGGCAGTGTTTGGATAATCATTTTGACTTTATGGCCAAAGGAACCGACTTTTTCCTTTATACATTGATAGACTCCTTAATTGACAAATATTTCCCGATTACCGACCGGCTGGAGGATCGAATTGAAGAATTGGAAGATGATATGTATGATCATCCTGCCAAGGAAATTACGGAAGAATTTTTGGACTTGAAAAAAACCATTTTGACCATGCGGCGTTCGATTTTATCCCAGAAAAAAATTTTTGCCAGCGTCAATGGCAAATATGCTTTTAATATTCACGAAGATAATATTCCTTATTATTTGGATTTATTGGATCATATTGAACAAATTATTGAATCTACTGAAGGTTTTTCCAGTTTGGTGGAAGGGGCTTTGGCCACCTATTATTCGGTTATCAGTGCGAGAACTAACGAAACCATGCGGGTTCTGACGGTTATTTCCACTATTTTTATGCCCTTGACCTTTGTAACCGGCTTTTTTGGAATGAATGTTCCTTTGCCGGGAAGTGAAAATATTATGTCTACCCTGCTGATCACGATAAGCCTGCTGGCGGTATCTTTGTATATGTATATGATTTTTCGTTGGAACAAATGGTTGTGAGCGTTCGGAATCAGAAAGGAATTGTATGTCTTGCTATCAGGATGAAGCCTTTATCTTAAAAGCTACTCCCCTGAAAGAAACGGATCAGATATTGACCCTGCTGTCGGCTCAATATGGTCAATATCAGGTAATGGCCTATGGTATTGCCAAGCTGAACAGCAAAAGAAGGGGAGCCTTGCAGCCCTTTAATTACAGCAAATTACTGCTGCGGCGGGGCAGCAAATGGGATAGTGTGGAACAAGGCGAGGCCATAAGCTGCTTTGCGGAGCTAAAGGAAAGCCTGGAAGGTTTGGCCTGCCTGAGTTATCTGGCAGAGTTGGCTTCCCGAACGGAAAGGGAAGCAGCTCCGGCTGTTTTAAGCCTGCTGTTAAGAAGTCTGGCCTTTTGGGGACAAGGAGAAAGCTGGCAGCTGCTGCGGTCTTTTGAAAGCCAGTTATTGGTCTTAAGTGGAATCTTTCCGCATTTAGAAAACTGTCTTAACTGCGGCCTGTTTAGCTCCCAATATTATTTTAGCTATGAGCAGGGCGGCCTGCTGTGTCCGGCTTGCAGTCAGAAACAGCCGGACAGCTTTTTAATTGGCCTGGATACCCGGCAGATTTTAAAGCTGCTGCGGGATTGGTCGTTGGAACAATTAGTTCGTTTAAAAGTGGATGCCCGGCAAAAAAAGCTGGTGGAGCAGCTTTTGTGGCGGTTTATGCAATACCATTGGGATTTGCCGCTCAAAAGCCGGTCTTTTTTGACTTGGTTGGAAACGGATAAAAACCTTCCGGAAGGGAATTACTAAAGGAAAGACAAAAGGGAGGTTTTTGGCATGGATGAACTGGAAAAACTGGATCAGATTCGGGATCGCTTAGGTGTTACCTATGGCCAGGCCAAGGAAATTCTGGATGCCAACGAAGGCGATGTCCTGAAAGCTTTAATCGCCGGGGATAAGGACGGTTGGGATTTGTCTGAGCTGGAAGAAAAGGCGGGAAACTGCTGGGAAAATATCAAAGGTCAGGAATGGACGCAAAATTTAAAGGAACAGTTTAAAAAAGGCCGAGGCAGCAAAATTAAAATTAAACGGGGGCAGCAAACCTTGCTGACCGTTCCGGCTCCTTTGGGAATTTTGGGCGTGGCCGGAATGTTGGCTTCTGGTCAATTGGCTTTTCTGGGAGCTTTAAGCTCTCTTACTGCCATGGCTCACAACTGTTCACTGGAATTTGAAGCCGGCCAGAGCAAGTCTGACCAGGACAGCAACTAAATTTCCATTTGGCAAATAAGAAAAAACTTGTCAAGTAAGACTTTCTGTGGTACAATAAAGTGTAATTCTTTAGTATCTAACCGGAGTAAATTAACGGTGGAGTGGGTTTTGCCCACTCTTTCGTTTTGGCTTGATTGACTAAAATGCCCGCCTGCATAAGCGGGCATTAGGTTTAATTTTTGCTGTGGGTTCTTTTGAGCTGATTCAGAACTATATATTTAGAAAATAGAACAAGCGTCAATTGCAACCCAGGATTAAGTTAAAAGGAGGGTTGGCGGTTGCTGCAAAACTTGCAATATCCTGCAAGACCCAATCAAGGTTTTTCAGGTGTTTTCAGCAGCCCGGACAATATGGCCGGCAAAAATGTCGCTGCCCAGGTGGAAAAGCTGGTTGAGCCTTTGGCGGAACAGCAGGGTCTGGAAATTGTAGAGGTGGAATTTGTAAAAGAAGGAAGTCAATATTTTTTACGGGTGTTTATTGATAAACCGGAAGGCATCACCCTGGATGATTGTGAATCCTTGTCCCGCAAGCTGGATCCGATTTTGGATCAGGCTGATTTAATTCCTTATGCTTATCGGCTGGAAGTTTCGTCGCCGGGATTGGAACGCCCTTTGAAAAAACTGGCTGATTTTGTGCGTTTTCAAGGTTCTAAAGCAGTAATCAGTACCTTTGCCCCCTTGAATGGAAGTAAAAAGCATCAGGGCGTTTTGGCAGGAGCGGATCAGGCCGGGGTTATTTTGAACACCGCCGCAGGCGAGCTTTTGATTGGTTGGGAGCAATTGGCCAAGGCTAATTTGGAAGTGGATTTTCAGGAAGAAAGAGGTGACAATTTTGACAGCAGAAAGTAATTCAGAGTTTTGGGAAGCTTTGCGAGAGCTGGAAAAGGAAAAAGGAATCCCGGAAGAGGTTTTGATGGAGGCATTGGAAACCGCTTTGTTTTCAGCCTACAAAAAAAATTTTGATTCCCTGCAAAATGTCCGGGTTTTGGTGGATCGGGTAACCGGAGACTCCAAGGTTTTCTCCCAACTGACCGTAGTCGAGGAGGTTTTGGATCCCCGTTTGGAAATTTCTTTGACCGAAGCACGGGAAAAATATGAAGGCTATAATTTGGGCGATATTGTAGAAGTGGAAGTAACTCCTCGGGATTTTGGCCGGATTGCAGCTCAAACAGCCAAACAGGTCGTGGTTCAGCGGATTCGGGATGCTGAACGGGATTTGGTTTTCGTAGAATTTTCAGAACGGGAACATGATTTGGTTTATGGCGTAATTCAAAGGGTTGAACAAAAAAATGTTTTTGTGGAATTGGGCAAAGTAGAAGCTTTGTTGCCGCCCTCTGAACAATTGCCGGGAGAAGAATATTTGCCTGGGAATCGAATCCGGGCTTATATTACCGAGGTCAAAAAAACCCCCAAAGGTCCTCAAATTGAAATTTCCCGCACCCACCCCGGCCTTTTGAAAAGATTGTTTGAAATGGAAGTACCGGAATTATATGAAGGCGTTGTGGAATTGAAATCGGTAGCCCGGGAAGCCGGACAGCGTTCCAAGATTGCCGTTTATTCCCGGGAAGAAAATGTGGATCCGGTTGGCTCCTGCGTTGGCCCCAAAGGGAGTCGGGTGCAAAATATTGTCAATGAGCTGCATGGAGAAAAAATTGATATTATCCAGTGGGATACCGATCCTTCCAAGTTTATTGCTTCGGCTTTAAGTCCGGCCAAGGTGGTAGCAGTGGAGGTTTGGGAAAATGAAAAAGTGGCTCGGGTAATTGTTCCTGACTATCAATTGTCCCTGGCCATTGGCAAAGAAGGTCAAAATGCTCGTTTGGCTGCCAAGTTGACTGGCTGGAAAATTGATATAAAAAATGAATCGCAAATGGAAAAAATTTATGCTGAAGAAGATGGGGAGCAAAATAACAGTCAGGGGGAAAAATAATGCCGAAAGTTAAAAAAATTCCCCAAAGAATGTGTGTCGGCTGTCGGGAAATGAAATCCAAAAAAGAGTTAATTCGCCTGGTGCGTACCCCGGAAGGAAAGGTGGAAATCGATCTGACCGGCAAGCGTTCGGGGCGAGGAGCTTATATTTGCCCCAATTGCCAATGCCTGGATTTGGCAGTTAAAGGGCATCGTTTGGAAAAAGCCTTGCAGCACCAAATTGCTTCTGAAGTGGTGGAGCAATTAATTAAGGAGTTGAGTGATGGATAGTGCTTATTTTTGGCTGGGACTGTCTCGCAAAGCTGGTAAAATAGAATCAGGAGATGCAGCAGTCAGGGAGGCTTTGCAGAGAAAAAAGGTCTGCCTTTTGATTCTTGCCTCTGATGGAGCCGCCAGAACTGTCAATACTTTTCAGAAATTGGCCGTTGATTTAAAGATACCCTGGGTGCAATTTGGCTTGAAGGCCGAATTGGGAGCCGCCATTGGCAAACCGCCCAGATCGGTTTTAGGGCTTACAGATCCCAATTTGGCAAGCGGTCTGCAAAAATTTTTGCAATCATAAACCATAAACAGGGAAAGTGGGGGTGGATTTATGGCCAAAAAACGCATACATGAATTGGCAAAAGAATTGAAAGTAGAAAGCAAAGCTATTATGCGGGAATTAGAAAAAATGGGTGTGGAAAATAAAAAAAATGCTTCCTGCTCTTTGGATGAAGATCTTATTGTTAAGGTGGTAAAAAGTTTGAAGATAAATGAACCGGCGGCAAAAGAAGTCAAAAGCGAAGTTTCTGTAGCCGCAAAACCGGATAAACCGGAAGAAAAAAAGCAAAAATCGAAAACCGATATGAAAAAAACCAATAACCGACCTTCGGCAAGCGGAAATCGGGAGCGTTCTTCCAAAAGAAATGATAATAAGGATTATATTGTGGATCGGGTTCCTTCTCGTCCGCCTGATAAACGCTTTGACGAACGCAGAAAAGTCGGCGGTGCAGAAGCTGGAGCGGCAGCAGCGGGCAAAGAAAGCCGTTCGGCTCAGCGTCCGGCAGGTGAACAACGCAATCGATCCAATAACAATCGTCCGGCGGGTGAACGCAAAGAAGGGGAAAGAAGAGAAGGAGATCGCCGCTTCAATAACTCGGATCGTCCCCACTCCAATAACCCTCGTCCTTCCGGAAATTCGGAAAACAGACGGGATCGTCCGTCCAGCGGTTCGGATCGCAGTTCCGGATCCCGTCCTGCCAATCAGTCAGGCAATAAATACGGGCGGCCTCAATCCTCTCGTCCCCAATCGGCTCGTCCCGCTCCGGGAGGCCAGCTCAAGGTTCCCAAAGCACCAGAACAGGCTGCTGATGCAGATCGAGTCAAAGCTTCCGAAAAGCAGCGGAATAAGATTGCCCAAAATCAGAATCGCAATAATCAAAATAAACCCAAAGAAAAAAATCGCAACTGGAATCTCAATAAAAACTACCTTAATGAAGATGAACGCTTTGGCAGCAAAAAAAGAAAGCCCAATACCAAAGTGCAAAGCAATCGGGAAACCGTTCCGGCTCCGCAGGTTGAGAAAAAGCCGGTGGTTATTGGAGAATTAACAACTGTTCAGCAGTTGGCGGAAAAAATGAAAAAAAGTCCGGCTGAACTGATTAAAAAGTTAATGTCCCTGGGGGTTTTTGCGACCATTAACCAGGAAGTAGATGTTGATACGGCAACCATTTTATGCAATGAATATGGCTTTGAAGTTGAGGTTAAAATTGTACTGGATGCCGAAGCTTTGATCGAACAGGAATTGGAGGATGATCCCAAGGATCTGAAAGCCCGTCCCTGTGTGGTTACCGTTATGGGTCATGTTGATCACGGAAAGACCTCTTTGTTGGATGCCATTCGTCAAACCAATGTAATTGCCACCGAGGCCGGGGGGATTACCCAGCATATCGGGGCTTATCAAGTGGAACATAGTGGCAAAAAGATTACCTTTGTAGATACGCCCGGCCACGAGGCTTTTACAGCCATGCGAGCCAGGGGAGCAGAAATTACAGATATTGCTATTTTGGTTATTGCCGCAGATGATGGAATTATGCCCCAGACCATTGAGGCTATTAACCATGCTAAAGCGGCAGAAGTACCGATTATTATCGCTTTAAATAAAATTGACAAACCAGGAGCCGATCCGGATAAAATCAGACAGCAAATGACCGAACATGATCTGGTTCCGGAAGAATGGGGCGGAGATACCATTGTTGTGCCGGTTAGTGCCAAAACGCGGGAAGGCTTGGACAATCTTTTGGAAATGATTTTGCTGGTGGCAGAAGTATCCGAGTTGAAAGCCAATCCCAATCGGGATGCCCGGGGAACGGTTATTGAAGCAGAATTGGATAAAGGCCGAGGTCCGGTCGCCACTGTTTTGGTGCAAAATGGGACTTTAAAGCTGGGTGATTCTCTGGTGGCTGGAGCTGCTTTTGGTAAGGTGCGAGCCATGATGGATGATAAAGGCCGGCGGATTAAAAAAGCTGACCCTTCCACTCCAGTAGAGGTTTTGGGCTTTCATGATGTGCCTTTGGCCGGTGATTTGTTCTATGGTTTGTCGGATGAAAAAGCGGCTCGGCAGATTGCCGAAAAACGGGAAACCCGCAAACGCCAGGAAGATATGAAACAAAATAACCGGGTCACCCTGGAAGATTTATTCCAGCATATTCAGGAAGGACAGGTTAAAGAGCTGCTGCTGATCGTTAAAGCGGATGTTCAGGGATCGGTGGAAGCGGTTAAGCAGTCTTTGGAACGCCTGTCCACAACCGAAGTAAAGCTGAACATTATCCACGGCGGCGTGGGAGCCATTACTGAAACCGATATTATGCTGGCTTCGGCCTCTAATGCCATTGTCATTGGCTTTAACATTCGTCCGGATGCCAATGCCCGCCGCATGGCTGAAATAGAAAAGGTTGATGTGCGTTTATATCGGGTTATTTATGATGCCATCGAAGATGTAAAGGCGGCTATGAGCGGTCTTTTGGAACCGGAAATCCGGGAAGTGGCTTTGGGTCGGGTGGAAGTCCGGCAGATTTTCAAAGCCTCCAAGGTGGGCAATATTGCCGGCTGCCGGGTTGTGGAAGGCAAAATTACCCGGGATGCCGGAGTTCGTTTGATTCGGGATAATATCGTTATTTTTGAAGGCAATCTGGATTCTCTGAAACGGTTTAAGGATGATGCCAAAGAGGTTCTGGAAGGCTTTGAGTGCGGGATAACTCTGGAAAAATATGGTGATATTCGGGAAGGCGATATTATTGAAGCTTATACCACCGAGGCAGTTAAGCGTGAATTATAAATAGCTTACGGGTGAAAACCCCTAAACAAACAAGCTTGATCCCCGCTGCTTTGGCAGCGTGGAAATGTCAATGCAGAAATTAACTATCAAGGGGAGGCGATTGGATGTCTCACCGTTCAGAAAAATTGGCGGAAAGTGTCAAAAAAGAAATGTCGTCTTTGCTGAACCAAAATGTCAGGGATCCTCGGCTGAAAATGATTACTGTAACCTCAGCCGAGGTTTCCGGGGACTTGCGGTATGTTAAGGTTTATATCAGTGTTTTGGGCGATGAAGCCGAAGAAAAGCGTGCTTTGACTGCTTTGGACAAAGCCAAAGGCTTTTTTCGCAGCGAATTAAGCAAAAAAATCCGGGTGCGTTATATGCCGGAGCTTTTATTTAAGATTGATCATTCCATTCAAAGCGGCACCAGAATTATGGAACTGTTGCGGGAAGTTAAAGTCAGGGAAGCATGGAGTGGAGAAGATGAATAATAGTCTACCGGAAATTGCCAAAGTCCTCCTGGAAGCTCATAAGGTGGTTTTGGTGGGACATATCCGCCCGGACGGAGATAGTCTGGGTTCAATAGCCGCCCTGGGTTTGGCCTTGGAACAACTGGGGATGGAAACCATTTGGACAGTAGCGGACAAAGTGCCGAGTAAATTTGCTTTTTTGCCTGGCTATAATCGCTTTACCTCTGAAATTCCGGAAGTCTGGGATTTACTGGTGGTTTTGGATTGTTCCGAACCTCAGCGCCTCGAAAGCCTGGATTGGCTTTTGGCCAAAGCTCCGGTAATTGTCAATCTGGATCATCATTTTTCGCCTCAGGGCGGGATTGGGACTTATAATTATATTAAGCCGGAAACAGCTTCTACTGGGGAAATTGTGCTGGATCTGCTGGATTGTCTGCCGATAACTTTGACTCAGGAAATTGCCGAATGTTTATATACTTCTATTTCCAGCGACAGCGGTTCTTTCCGCTATGAAAATACTACGCCGGAAACCTTCCGCAAAGGAGCCAGACTGTTGGAATGCGGGATTCCGGCCGCCAGAATTGGCGAGCATTTGTTTAATGAAAAGCCTCTGATTTCTTTGCGTTTGCTGCAAATAGTTTTGAACCGAATACAATTAAGCCCGGATGGGCAATTGGTCTGGTCTTATTTGCAGCAGAAGGATTTGCAGGAGCTTGGGGCTTTGGAGGAACACGCAGAAGGCTTAATTGACTATTTGCGATCCATTCAGGGGGTGGAAGTAGCCTTGCTGTTTCGGGAAGTGTTTTCCGGTGAATATCGGGTTAATCTTCGTTCCCGGGGAAGATATAATGTGCGGGAGGTGGCCGCTCATTTTGGCGGCGGCGGACATCTTCGAGCGGCTGGCTGCACTTTGGCTTTACCCTGGCTTCAAGTTCAGGAACAGGTGGTTAAGGCCATGCTGGAAGAAATGGCTAAACAGACATGAATGGAATTTTAAATGTTTTAAAGCCGCCGGGGATGACCTCACATGATGTAGTGGATTTTATTCGCAAGCTGACCAGGGTTAAAAAGGCGGGGCATACTGGAACTTTGGATCCGCTGGCTTCTGGGGTTTTGCCTGTCTGTTTGGGACGGGCAACCAAAATTATTGAATATCTGCCTTCCAACAAAACCTATAGAGCAGAAATAACTTTGGGACAAAAAACAGATAGCGGGGATTTGGCCGGGCGTTTTATAACGCTTTCCCATTGGTGCAAAGTAAGCCGATTGGAATTTGAACAGGCCTTGGAGCAGTTTCGGGGCTGGATTAAACAAATTCCCCCCATGACTTCGGCGGTGCATTATCAGGGTAAAAAGTTGTATGAACTGGCCAGACAAGGCTTGGAAGTGGAACGGGAAGCTCGTTTGGTGGAAATTACTAATCTGGAGTTAATTGCCTGGCAGCCCCCAAAGGTATTAATTGAAGTTAGCTGTTCGGCCGGAACCTATATTCGCACCTTGGCCTTGGATTTGGGAGAGGTTCTGGGTTGTGGAGCCTGTCTGAGCTTTTTGCTGCGAACTCAGGCCGGAATGTTTTCCTTGCGGGAGGCTTTGACATTGCCGGAAATCAAGGCGGCGGTTCAGGCCGGGACTTTGGCGGACAGGCTTTGTTCTCTGGAACAGGCGTTGAGCCGCTTTCCAGCGGTACATCTGCACCCTTCTGCCGCCCGATCAGTAGCCAGCGGAGCCAGACTTTATTTACCGGGGGTTTTGGCCTATCCGATGGATCTGGCGTTGGATTCTTTGGTCAGACTGGTTTGTGAGGACAAAGTAATTGCCGTGGGTAAATTCAGAGAGATTGAAAATGAATTATGTTTTCAGCCGGTTAAAGGTTTGGTTGATGCTCTTAGCTTGGAGATGTAAAGGGCATTAAATTGCTAGTCTTAATTTGGAGGTTTTAGCGGTGGAAATTTGGACTGAATGGGGCAAACATCCTCATTTACATTTGGCTTTAGGCAATTTTGACGGTTTGCATTTGGGGCATCAATTTTTAATTCGTCAATTGGTAGAAAAAGCACACAGTCGGCATACCAGGGCAGCCGTTTTTACCTTCTATCCACATCCTTTGCAGGTTTTGCCTCAGGCTAAAGCTCCAGCCCTGATTTTATCTCAGGAGGATAAGCAGCAAAAGCTGGCTGAAATGGGAGTAGATTTACTGTTTCAAATCCCTTTTACTTTGGAATTGGCGGCCTGTAGTCCGGAAGAATTTGAACGCCGAATTTTGGTGGAAGGAATGGGCGTGGAAGCGGTTTTTGTCGGTTATAATTACACTTATGGGCATAAGGGGCAGGGCAATGCCCAAACCTTGCAACAGGCGGCTCAAAAATATCATTTTGAACTGGAGGTAATTCCTCCGGTTAAAATTGGCGGCCAGCCGGTCAGCAGCAGCTTGATTCGCAAGCTGGTGCAAAAAGGTCAGGTGGCTGAAGCCAGAGAACTTTTGGGCTTTGCTCCCTATCTGACCGGGGCAGTGGTTACGGGAGATCGCCGGGGGGGAGCAACCCTGGGTTTTCCTACAGCCAATTTAAATTTGGATCAGGAGCTGCTGGTTCCCCAGCAGGGAGTTTATGCTGCCCGGGTTCAATATGCCGGAAACTCCTATCGAGCCGTAGCCAATCTGGGCAAAAAACCTACCTTCCATGGAGAGGAACAAGCGGCCAATTTGGAAGTGCATTTGCTGGATTTTGCTGGTGATTTGTATGGCCATAAAGTAAAAGTGGAATTTTGGGAGTATTTGCGTCCGGAAAAACGCTTTAGCTCGGTGGAGGAGCTAATAGCTCAAATTAAAAAAGATGTGGAACAGGCTCAAAGGATCCTTTTCTAAAAATCAAAACCCTTTCCAGATTGGTAAAGGGTTTTGATTTTTATTCGCTGGCATAAAGCTTAAGCCTATTATTCCTGGCTTTCGGCAAAGTCTGCTTCGCCATTGATTACCTTGCGAACCGCTGCGATATGGCGGCAGATAAATTGGGGCTGCATCCGGGAGCGAAACCGGAAGGTGCAGCAATCACAGCTATTAGCAGTAGTGTTTAGTTCAAAGCGGCAGTCAAAATCAGCCACCCGGCCTTTTTCCGGAGTGTCCATATAAACTACCAGCTCTCCAACATAAAAGGGCTTTCCTACATAATCATAGTTCATAAAGATCACCTATTGCAAAGGGCCTTGAGGCTTTTGTTTGCTTTCCCGGAAGGTTTGCAGGATTTGCTGATATTCTTCTTCGTTGATGTTATCATCGTTATCCTGTCCCATGCCGCTGAAGTCAATAGCAAATAAAATTGTATAGTAAACTTCTTGAGAGTCTTCTATCAGACCTTCTTCGACCAGAGTGGCAAAAATGCGTTTGGCAGCTTCTGAATTGTTCATAAACAAAATCCTTTCGTTTGTCGTAGGCGGAAACCCACTCCTCTTGAGGGGTGGGAGGAGCTTTTTTAAAGCTGTTATCCGTAATCCGCCTCAAATATTGACTTTCCCTAATAATGATTATATAATAATCTTCGGGTCAGCGAGAAAACCGTTGGATACAGGATGTATCAAAGGCACTCGCTGAAAACATACACTCTTTGTTTTAGGTGACCGTATCGGGGTAATGAATCTGTATCGCATGGGAATCAACTATCTCTCCGATAGCCAAGTACCGGATACAGCGGCACCTCAGTATATCTGAGATGTCAGGGGCGATGTCAACCGTCCCATGATGTAACGCCACTTTAGGCAGCAGTGTCTATTGGGGTTTAAAGGTCGGAGGCGTGAGCCGTTACTACGACTGGGCAGTTACAAGCCCACTCACTTTAGTGGGTGGGTAGTTGACAGGCTCCTCCTCAAATTAATATATTTTATTTTATCACAACTTGAGGGCTGTGAACATCTTTTCAACGGATTTTCTTGAATTATTTTTTAATGTTGGTGTGAGGAAACTCGGTTTTTTAAAGCCGAGATGAACGCACCTATTTTTTTGCTTGCACAAGGCATTAAAATATGATAGTAGGCTGGGAACCAGCCGAACCTAACGCTTGTGGACATTGTGTAAGACTTGAGCTAACGATTATGTCAGCCAAGCAATAGTGGTTGAAGCAAGAAGCTCGGCAATTTATTGCCGAGTAGTTCACCCGCAGTTAATTGGAAGGGTCAAATAAGGTGGTGCATAAGTTTGGCTGGAGCGGGCATATTGGATCTAAAAAGAGCGGAAGTGAAGGTTTGATGGAGCTTAGATCCAGCCGACAAGCTATTTTGGCCAAAATCCCGGCTTCCTTGGAGATTTTGGGGCAGGTAGCTTATAATTTATATTTTTCCTGGGAACCCCAATTATTGAATTTGTTTCAGCAGCTTAATCCTTTGCTGTGGGAAGAAAGCGGACATAATCCGGTTTATTTTTTAAAGCGAATCAGAGAGGAAGAATTGCAAAAAGCAGCTCAAAATTCGGCTTTCGGGCAGCTTTGTCAACAAGCTCAGGCAAAAATGAAGGCTTATTTGCAGGCTGTTCCGAAAAACAACCGTTTGATTGCTTATTTTTCGGCGGAATTTGGTCTGCATGAATCCCTGCCCATTTATTCCGGAGGATTGGGGATTTTGGCCGGGGATCATTTGAAGGCGGCCAGTGACTTAAATTTGGCTTTGGTTGGCGTAGGTCTTTTATATCGTTATGGCTATTTTGTTCAGAGAATGGACAGTGAAGGCCGACAGGAAGCCGAATATTATTACCATCATTTTCACGAATTGCCTATTATTCCGGTTAAAGGGGATAACGGACAGGACTTGGTGATTGGGGTGGAAATGCCGGGGCGAACAGTCTGGGTCAAAATCTGGTTGGTTCAGGTGGGGCGAATCCGGCTTTATTTGCTGGATACTGATACCGGGCGAAATTGTCGGTCGGATCGGGATATTACCGCTCAATTGTATGGAGGCAGCTCGGACACCCGTTTGAGTCAGGAACTGATTCTGGGTTTGGGTGGGGTCAAGGCTTTGCGGGCTTTGGGCTTAAAACCTGATTTTTGGCATATTAACGAAGGTCATGCCGTCTTTTTGGCCTTGGAACGCCTGCGGGAAAAAATTCAGGCGGGGCAAAGCCTGGAAGCTGCTTTGCTGGAAATTCGCCGAACTACCTTATTTACCACTCATACTCCGGTTCCGGCAGGACATGATCAATATGGAAGCGAAATGATCAAATTTTATTTTTATGCCTTTTGCCGGGAATTAAAGCTGGAACCGGAGGAATTTCTGCAATGGGGCTGGAATCAGGGGCAGTTTAATTTAACTGCTCTGGCCTTTTATTTGGCTGGAAGAGTTAACGGGGTCAGTCAATTACATGGCCGGGTTTCGCAAAAATTGACTTCAGCTTGGCAGAGAAAGGAACAAAAGCCTGTTTTTGCTATTACCAACGGAATTCATCTGCCTTCTTTTTTGGCCGGGGAGCTAAAGGAGCTGTTGGGACAAGAGGCTGATTGGTGGGAAGATGTTGACCAGATTGCGGATAAAGCCTTGTGGCAGGTGCATCAGCAGCTCAAGGAAAAGCTGGTGCAGTTTGTACGGCGGCGGGTGCAGTTGCAGTTGGTGCGGAATTTTGCCGGAGCCGAACAAATTTCCGAGGTAGAAAACTATTTGGATTCCCAAATTTTCACTCTTGGTTTTGCCCGGCGTTTTGCCACCTACAAAAGGGCTGATCTGCTTTTTCGTGATTTGGATCGGCTGCGAAATCTCAAATATCCCTGGCAGATTATTTTGGCTGGCAAGGCTCATCCGGCAGATCGACCCGGCCAAGCTTTATTGCAGCATTTGTTTAAATTAAGCCAGCAGCCGGAATGGAAGGGTAAAATAGTTTTTCTGGAAAATTATGATCTGGAGGTGGCTCGATATTTGGTGCAGGGAGTGGATTTGTGGTTGAACACGCCCCGCCGTCCTTTGGAAGCCAGCGGCACCAGCGGCATGAAAGCGGCTCTTAATGGGGTTTTGCATTGCAGCGTTTTGGACGGCTGGTGGCCGGAGGCTTATAATGGCCAAAATGGTTTTGCTTTTGGCCACAGCGGGGCGGAGCTGGAGGAAAAGGAACAGGACTTTCAGGATTGGCTGGCCTTGCTGGAGCTTTTGGAGCAGCAAATTTTGCCGCTTTTTTACGCCCGCAATTCAGATGAAATTCCGGAAGCCTGGGTAAAAATGATGAAAAACTCCATTAAAACCATTGCTCCTCAATTTTCGGCAATCCGGATGGTGCGGGAATATGCCCAGCAATATGAACTTTAGGACTTATGCCTGAAAGCAGCAATTTGGATATTGGCGTTCAGGAAGATCAAAGCCAGAAAAATCAAAATAATTCCCAAACAGTTTTGCCAGGTTAAGGTTTCCCCAAAAAAGATCATGCCGCAAACTGTGGCCATCAGGGGTTCGGCAAAGGCGGTAATGGAAGCTTTGCTGGCTTCCATTAAGTTTAAAGCGATGGTATAAATCATATAAGGGAGCAGAGTGCAAAGAAAGCCCAAGCCCAAAAGAGTACCAATAACTGAAGGCTGCTGACTGATGATCCGGCCAATTTCCGGCCAGTTGGCAAAGGGCAGCAAGGCCAGAGCCGCCAGAGTAAAGGTGTAGGTGGTTACGGTATAGGAGCTGTAATAATTGAGAGCCAGCCGGGCAAAGATGCTGTAAAGGGCATAGCCAAAGCCGGAAGCCAGACCCAGTAAAATTCCCACGGTGGAAAAAACTACGGGGGTATCTCCAATAAAACCAATTACCATCATACAGCCGATAAACGCCATCAGCAAAGAAAGCCCTTTTTGCAGGGTGATTTGTTCTTTAAAAACAAACAGGGACATCAGCATAACAAAAAAAGGCGAAGTGTATAAAAGCATGGCTGCGGCTGACATGGTCAGCATTTCAATACACAAAAAGTAGCAGATGTTAAAGAAAACAATGCTGATGATTCCACTGCCAATAAAGTACCAAAGGTGTTTTAGCTTAATTTTCAGCAGCTCTTTGTGGGTCAGACCCAGCAAAAGCAGCAGGAATAGGGAGGCCATCAGACAGCGAACAGCGGTAATCTGGACGGAAGAAAAGCCCAGGCCGTAAAGGGTTCGGGTAAAGTATCCGAGAAATCCCCACAAAACTCCGGCTACTACTACTAATAAAGGGGCAAATGGCATATAAACTCCCTCCTCTATCCCAATATATGGAGTTTTAACAGGTTTATGCTGATAAACAAAAACCGACCCGAAGGCCGGTTTAAAAGATGAGCCGGCTTGATTCCTGCTGGAAAAACCGGTACTCCAAAGGTTTTAGTCTAATTCTGTTACCCAATTAAATTCATCTTCGATTTTGCCGAATTGAACTCCGGTGATATAATCATACAATCTTTGGGAGATTTCACCTACTCCGCCGTTACCAGGAATCAGTTCTTCTCCTTTCCAGCCTAATTTATTTACCGGAGAAATAACTGCTGCGGTTCCGGTTCCAAAGATTTCCTGCAATTTTCCATTGTGAGCGGCTTCTACTACTTCATCAATGGAAAGAGGCCGTTCTTCTACATCCAGACCCCATTGTTTCAGCACCTGTAAGGAGGAACGACGGGTCATGCCGCCCAAAATGCTGCCAGCCAGAGGTGGGGTAATAACTTTATTGTCAATTACGAAGAAAATGTTCATGGTACCCACTTCTTCGATATATTTTCTATGCACTCCATCCAGCCACAAAACCTGGGTATAACCGGCTTCGTGGGCAATTTCTCCGGCCAAAATGCTGGCGGCATAATTGCCGGGGGTTTTGACATGGCCAATTCCGCCCCGGACTGCCCGGGTATATTCATCGGTAACCAAGATCTTAACTGGTTCAAAGCCTTCCGGATAGTAAGCACCTACCGGCGACAGGATGATAAAGAATTTATAGGTATGAGAAGGACGCACGCCTAAATGAGGATCAGTAGCAATGACAAATGGCCGAATATAGAGTGAAGTTTCAAAAGCGTGGGGAATCCAGTCCTGTTCCATTTGAAGAAGCTGGCAAAGTCCTTGATAGGACAATTCCGGATCAATTTCCGGAATGCACAGTCTTTGGCAGGAAGTATTCATGCGAGCCAAATGATCTTTGGGACGGAACATAGCAATTTTACCGTTGCGGCGGTAAGCCTTCATGCCTTCAAAAACTCCCTGTCCATAGTGAAAAATCATGGTGGAAGGATCCATCGGAATAGGTCCATAAGGAACGATTCTGGGATCATGCCAGCCTTTTTCTACGGAATAATCGGCAACAAACATATGATCGGTAAAAGTAGTGCCGAAACTCAAGCTGCTTTCGTCTGGTTTATCTTTGAGAACAGCAGCTTTTTCTACTCTGATGTTATACAAGAAAATGACCTCCCTGAGTATTGCTGACACTTGGGGCTTTTGGTATTTTATAGCGAAATAAGTGTCAAAACCTGACTTTATTATACGATATTTTTTATTAAGGTGCAATACAAAAACCGTGAAACTCTGGATTTAACTGTTAGGCTCGGATAGAAATTTTTTTCTTAGAGCTTTGTTCAGAAAAGAAACCAATATTAAAATTACTGCTCCGGCCAGAACCGGGGTCAGGATGAAGGAATAGGAGCAATGCTGGCTGATGCAGATCAGGGCAGTAGCTCCTCCGGGTGGATGAAGGGTTCGAGTGATGGTCATAACGATGATGGCTAGGGTTACGGCCAGACTCATCATATACCAGGTTTCGCCGCCCAGTTGATAGCAGCTGATCCCGATTAAAGCCGAAAGAACATGACCGCCAATTAAGCTTTGGGGTTGAGAAAAAGCAGATTGGGGGACGGCAAAGAGCAGAACCGAACTGGCTCCAAAGGGAGCCATAAACAGGGAAACCTGATATTGCAGGCTTAAAAAAGTAATTGAGCCAATGGCCAAAAAAGAACAACAGGCAATAATCAGCATTTCTTTCCAGTTTAGCCAGCTTAAAAAGCGGCGATATAGCAAGAATTTTTCTTTCAGGCAATTCATGTTTTCATCTCTTTTGGGCTAAAATTTTTTATAAAATAACTTGATAGAGCCAAGTCTTGCCGAGCGGCCAAAAAATCTGGCGGTTTGTTTGCTTTTGCAGAGTGTAGTAAAATATTTCATCAATATAAGTTTACCATAGTTTATTATGAATTTAACTGATATTTTTTTGTATGGAATTTTAGCTGAAATTTGCAAAGGAAGGTTAGGCTATGAGTTTTGTTTTGAAGAAAATGGGTATTGAGTATCAAAAGGCGGTTATGGATATTTTTAACTATTATATTGAGCAGGGAACAGCGGCTTTTCCCGCAAAACCTTTGCCGGAACAGTTTTACGAACAGTTAAACCAGAAAATTCAGGGCTATCCTGCTTTTATAGATCCGAAAGCAGTAGGGCAGGGTTTAGGCAGTTTTTGTCTGCGAAGGCTGGAGGCCGAAGCCCTCAAGCTGGGAATTAAGAATTTGCTGGCTGAAATATCTTCTGAGAATCAGGCCAGCCTGATTTTTCACCAAAAGCGGGGGTTTGAACTGCTGGGAGAATGGAAGAACATTGGGAAGAAAAAGGATCGTTGCTTTGGAGTGGTTTGAATCACGGAAATCAATTTTCAAAATTCGAGGTGGTTTGGCACGAAAATTTTAGTTGTTTTTTCCACAAAAAACTTATCCAAGAGATAAAAATCATCAAAAATCAAGTCTAAAATATCAAAAAGTAGGGTAAATTTATCACTACAAATTACCTAAATCACAAAAATTGATTTCC
>JAZRVI010000043.1:0-5551 GCA_045599035.1 Desulfocucumaceae bacterium
AATCTTCAAATACATGGTAGGCTGGGAACCAGCCGAACCTGACGCTTGTGGACATTGTGTAAGACTTGAGCTAACGATTATGTTAGCCAGGCAGTAGTGGTTGAAGCAAGAAACTCGGTAATTTATTGCCGAGTAGTTCACATTCCAAATTAAACGGAGTCTGAGATGATGAAAATTCCCCGGCTGGTTATTGCTGCTCCCCATGGGCGTTCCGGCAAAACTACAATTACCCTGGGTCTTTTGGCAGCTTTAAGATTGAAAAACTATCGGGTACAGCCCTTTAAAAAAGGCCCGGATTTTATTGATCCCGGCTGGATGTCCCTGTTGAGCGGCCAAAGCTGCCGCAATTTGGATCCTTACTTTATGACCCCAGCCATTATCAAAAATTCGGTTATTACCTATGGCAGCCAAAATGATCTGACTTTGATTGAAGGAGCCATGGGTCTTTTTGATGGAGTAGATTTGGCCGGAAGCGGCAGTACCGCCGAAATTGCCAAAATAACCCGATCCCCGGTGCTTTTGGTTATTGACTGCACCAGAATGACCCGGAGTGTGGCGGCTTTGCTGCAAGGCTTTATGCATTTTGATCCAGAGCTGAAAATCAGCGGGGTAATTTTGAATAAGGTAGCTCGTCCTCGCCACGAAGCCTTGCTCCGCAAATCGGTGGCCGAATATTGCAATTTGCCGGTTTTGGGGGTCTTTCCCAAGGTGACTGATTTTTTAATTCCGGATCGGCATTTGGGCTTGATTCCGGCGGGAGAAAGAAGCGAATTGGCTGGTCAGATTCAGCAAATTGGGGAAGCTGCCTTGCAGCATCTGGAATGGGAGAAAATTCTGGAGCTGGCGGCTTTGGCTCCGGCTTTGGACAAAGAAACGGAATTAATTGCTCGTCAATCCCAGGGCAAAGGCTTGAAGCTGGGCTATTGCTGGGATGAAGCCTTTAGCTTTTATTATCCGGAAAACCTGGAGGCTCTGGAAAAAACCGGAGCCAAACTGGAGAAAATTAATACCCTGCACCAGGCTGTTTTGCCGCCGGATTTGGATGGTCTTTATATCGGGGGCGGATTTCCGGAGGTGTTTGCCGCAGAACTGGAAGCTAACCACAGCTTACGCCGGCAGATTCGCTGTAAGGCTGAACAGGGAATGCCCATTTATGCTGAATGTGGTGGGCTGATTTATTTAAGCCAAAGTTTGACCTGGCAGGGGCAAAGCCATCATATGGTTGGTTTATTTCCTTTGGAAATTGAAATGACCACCAAACCTCAGGGGCATGGCTATGAAAAGGTCAGAGTGGAAAAACCCAACCCTTATTTTGCGGTGGGCAGTGAGTTAATTGGGCATGAATTTCATAATACCAGAGTGCTTTTTCAGCCGGATTTTCAGCTCCAGGATCTGGTTTTCGGCCTGCAAAAGGGCAGCGGCATGGGACAAGTGGAAGGAATAAAGCGAGATGGCATAACTCAAAAGCGGGTTTTGGCTTCCTATTTGCATATTCACGCTTCGGCTGTACCCCAATGGGCTTCCGCATTTGTGCATTTGGCGGAACAGTATCAAAAGGAACGGCTTCATAAATAAAAATAATAGGTAAGAAAGGCCAGAACAAACAGGAAGATAAAGTTAAAGCTGGTAAAGATCAAAAGAAACCAGCCCTTTTGAGCATTTTTTCGCTGAATATAAATTTTATAGGAAATCAGGCTGGCCATGGAAGCAATTAAAGTACCCAATCCGCCCAGATTGGTTCCCAAAAGCAGACTCCTGGACTCCTGGGTAAAGGAAGCCAGCATAATGGTGGTGGGAATATCATTGATTACCTGGCTGAGAAGCAGACCGACCCAGAAAACCCGCCCCTGCAAGACATCCAGAACCCAATTTTGTACTGTATCTAAAGCGGCCATGTTTTCCACAAAAATGAAAAAGCAAATAAAGGTCAGCAGCAGGCTGTAATCAATTTCCTTAAATAAAAGCCGATCCGTGGCCAAAAGAACGGCTGCAATTATACCCAGACAAAGTAAAGCTGGAATAAGCTTTACAACTGTTAGTAAACAAATAAAAAACAGCAAAAGATATTTTAGTAAAATCCGGCGGTTGAGCTGAACTGGTTTGGGGCTGACCTGGTGAGTCAAGGGAGTGTTTTGGATAAAAAACAAACTAAAGCCCAGCAAGATCAGCGATAAAATCCAAATTGGCAAAGTAATTTGGAAAAATTCGCTGAGGGACATTTGATAAAAATCATAGATAAATAAATTTTTGGGATTGCCGACTGGAGTAAGCAGACTGCCCAGATTGGCAGCAATGGTTTCCAGAACAATTAGCTTGATCAAAACCCTTTCAGACTGATCCTGCCAAAGCTGACAGGTCAGGGGAACAAAAATTAACAGGGTAACATCATTAGTAATTAAAGTGGCCGAAAAAAAGCACAGGCCAATTAAAATGGCAAAAACCGGTCGGGTTTGGGGGGCGTATTTCAGTAAAAGCTGAGATAGAAAAGGAAATAAGCCGGAATGCTTCCAGCCGGAAATAACTGCCATTAAGCAAAAAAGTAAAATAATTACCTGCCAATTAATATAGTTTACATATTTGATGGAAGGCGGATTGAAAAACATGGAACCAAGAGCCAGGAGTAAAGCGATAACCAGAATATTTTCTTTTATCAGCAGCTTCCAAAATTTTTTCAAGATAATCGCCTCCCTAAATTATTGTATCAAAATAGCCAAACAATGCAAGTAAAAAGAAGGATGCGTATGAAATTGGTAACTGTAAGCGGCCCTCCGGCTTCCGGCAAGACCGCCGTTATTGTGCATTTAATTCACTATTTACGCCAAAAGCAGCTTAAAGCCGGGGTGGTCAAATTTGATTGCCTGGCTACCGGGGATGGGGAAATCTATACCCGGCATCAAATTCCAGTACAGATTGGTTTGGCCGGCAACCTTTGTCCGGATCACTATTTTGGCGGGAATGCGGAAATTTGTTTTGATTGGGGTTTAAAGGAACAGTTTGATTATTTGATTATCGAAAGTGCCGGTTTGTGCAACCGCTGTTCTCCTCATTTAACTGGGCAATATGCTATTTGCGTAATTGATAATTTAATGGGGACAGAGGCTCCCCGCAAAATTGGCCCCATGCTGAAAATGGCTGATGCAGTAGCCATTACCAAAGGGGATGTAGTTTCCCAGGCTGAACGGGAAATTTATGCCCTGCAAATCCGTCGGGCTAATCCTCAGGGCTTAATTTTGTCGGTCAACGGCATTACCGGTCAGGGCTGCGAAGCTTTGGGGGAGGTTATGCAGCAAAAGGCCAGGGACTATACTCCTGAAACTGCCTTGCGTTATGCCATGCCAGCCGCCATTTGCACCTATTGTCGAGGTATAACCAGTCTGGACAGCAATTTGCTGGTGGGGGCTTTTAAAGAAATGACCATTAAATAGTCCTGTGTAAATAAAATCTGAAAGAGTATTTAAAGCTGAAAATAGTTATAATTTGCGGCGTAAAACCCATGTGCTTGCACGTGGGATATAAGCCGCTTTAATTTTTAACTCCAGCTTGTTGACAATTACATGGATTGAATATATAATCTATGTGTAACTTAAAGACACAAACAAAAGAAAAATATTTAATGGCAAGACCTAAAAGTAATAATCTACAGATAAACATTTCTATTCCATCCGAATGAAAGTACCAATTAGAAAATCTTGCTCGTATCTATTCAAGTGAAAAAACGATTAAGAAATATATATGAACAGAAAAATGCAGACTAACAATCTAAATACAACTGAATATAAGAAATTGTTAAGACGATTCCATAGTCTGTCTGATAGACATGTTTTGGTAATAGAAACAGATACGCCTAATCAGGCTAAATATCGTATTTTTCATGATTCTGAATTACTTCGTAAGGCAGGCAATGAACTTACTGCTATTATGAGAAACAACTATAAGCAGCTCCTTCGTACTAAAGAATATGGAAAACTAAAAAATTTATACGGTAAATATTCCGAAAAGAAAGAAAAAGAAAAGCGTAAAGATATTGCAAAGCAGATGGAAGAAATGCAAAAGCAATATAATGTTACATGGGATTTTTGCAGAACTTCTATGATACCTATTGGTAAGAAGTACGGTCTTAATTCTATTTTTGCCCTGACAAAAGCAGAAGATATATGGAGTGGTATAGAAAAATGTCTCTATGGCAATGGGAAAGAGATACATTTTACGAAATACGGTAACTACTCTTCCATCCGTGCAAAGCAATCAGACAGAGGAATTATTCTTAAAATACGGGATAACTCTGTAATACTAAAATACAATAAATTTTCGTTTGGACTTATAGAAAAAGATAGATTCCATAACGATGAGATAAAGGCTATCATAAACTATATGTCACAGCCGGAAGTTGTAGATGAAAATGCTGTAATTACATTGACAGAATACGGTATATGTACTGATACATACAGACCCTGCTATGTAACTTTTGTACCGCAAATAATAAGAAATAAATTAAGAATATTTGCTCACATAACCGTAGAAGGCAAAGCAAAACCTAAATATGATCAATACGGTAATCCAAGGCATAATTACGGCCAGGGGAATGTAGGTTGTGATATAGGAGTACAAACAATAGCCTATACATCTAAATCCGAAGTAGGATTAAAGAATCTTGCTGAAAGAGGCACTTCTATATCTGACAGAGAACGACAAGAAAGATTACTGTATAGAAGAATGGACAGGTCACGCAGAGCGACTAATCCAGACAATTACAACCCTGACGGTACTATTAAAAAAGGCAGAAAGACCTGGAAATACTCTAATAGATACAAGAAACTGAAAGCTAAATATTCTGAACTATGCAGAATAAATGCAATAAATCGCAAAATTGCAATAAATGAAGATGTAAACCACATAAGAAGCCTTGGAAATATCTTTGTAACCGAATCTGAGAATGCGGATAGATTAAAGAAAAAGGCTAAAAATACAACTAAGGCCGATAACGGTAAATATAGGCGTAAGAAACGATTTGGAAAATCAATCCAAAATAGATGCCCAGGATATTTCCAAATGCAGGTTAAAAAGAAATTTGAATCAACAGGCGGTTTGTATTATGAAGCAGCAAATGATTATAGGGCAAGCCAATACGACCATACAGCTGACGACTATATTAAAAAGAAATTAAGCCAAAGAATATATAAACTTACAGACGGAACAGAGGTACAAAGGGATTGGTATTCATCATATTTGCTCTACTGTTTCGATAATATAAAGCAGGAAATAAACAAAGATAAATGTAACAAAGAATTTAAGGTATTACATGGTAAAGAAAAAGCCTTAATTGAATGGATTAAGGCTAATAATGTAAAGGTATTAAATAGTGGAATTAAATTAGCATAAAGCTAAATATCAGGGAGTTTGACTTTACTTCCCTGCTGTACGGCAGAAATTAGACGCTAATGTAATCAACGGATTGCTTGTCTATAAAGTTTCTTTGCTCTAAGCATAAACTTGTATTCCAAAGTCTGAAAATGATGTACGATTACAAGCAACGCTTAACAATTGGAACCCC
>JAZRVI010000044.1:0-46894 GCA_045599035.1 Desulfocucumaceae bacterium
GGTTTGGCACGAAAATTTTAGTTGTTTTTTCCACAAAAAACTTATCCAAGAGATAAAAATCATCAAAAATCAAGTCTAAAATATCAAAAAGTAGGGTAAATTTATCACTACAAATTACCTAAATCACAAAAATTGATTTCCGTGGGTTTGAATGCAAAAGTTTCTTTACCGGTTTGTTCTTCGGATATTTTTCTAAATCGTGCAGTCAGCTCCTCCTGGTCTCTTCAAACCCTTTTTTACTCGGAGAAACAGGGAATTTCCACTTCATTCTATTGACTTCCGGCTTTTCAAAGCTTATATTTAGATTGGTAGAATTTAATTTGCTAAAGGGGAGAAATTTCCGCTAAAATAAGCAGAGAGGCGGAATTTTCCGCTTTGCAGTTTGTTATTGGAGGAATAGGCATGAGTGACGGCGAATTACTTAAAGACGATGAGCTTTTGGAAAGTCAAAAAAAAGAATTACGCAAACAGCTCTTGAGCCAAAGAAACCAGTTAACTACTGAAGAATTGATTGCCAAAAGTATGCGGATTCAGGATCAGCTTTTTGAAATGGAAGAATTTAAAAAAGCTCGTTTAATTATGGCCTATGTAGACTTTCGCAATGAAGTAAAGACAGATCGCCTGATTGCCAAATGTCTCAAGCAGGGCAAAAGAGTGGTAGTCCCCATTACCGATATTCCCAACAAAGCTTTGATTTTGTCGGAGATTTTGGATTTTCCGGAAGATCTCTGTCCGGGAACCTGGGGCATTTTGGAGCCTTGCCCGGATAAAATTCGGGTGGTCGAGCCTTCGGAAGTAGATCTGGTGATTGTGCCGGGAGTGGGTTTTTCTCCTGAAGGAGATCGTCTGGGCTATGGCGGCGGTTTTTATGATCGCTTTTTGCCTCGAACCAGACCAGAAACTACTTATACGGCCTTGGCCTTTGAACTGCAAATAAGAGATAAGGTTTTTCCGGGGGGGTATGACTGCCCCATGCACTATATTATCACGGAAAACCGAATTTTGTCTTTCAAAAAGTAGTTGATTAAATTTTAAGGAAATGTTTTGAGAGGAGGGTTTGTTTTGGGTTGCACTTGTGGACATCAATTGGACGAAGCGGCAAAACAAGCAGAACTGGAAAAAGTATTAGTCAAATATCGGGGAATTAACGGAGCTTTAATTCCGATTTTACAGGAAGCTCAGGATATTTATGGTTATTTGCCCAAAGAAGTTATGGAAAAAGTATCGGAAGGATTGGGCATTCCTTTCAGCAAAACCTTTGGGGTAGCCACCTTCTATTCTCAGTTCCACCTGAAACCCAGAGGACGCAATATTATCCGGGTTTGCCAGGGAACTGCCTGCCATGTTCGGGGCGGTGCCAAAATTTTGGACGGTGTTTCCACCAAATTGGGCGTAGGCAAAAACGAAACCACCGAAGATTTGCGTTATACCCTGGAAACAGTAGCCTGTCTGGGAGCCTGTGGTCTGGCTCCGGTTATGATGGTTAATGATGATACCCATGGCCGTTTGACTCCAGACAAAGCAGCCGCTATTCTGGAAGATTATAAATAGCAGAAAGGAGTTCCTATGATCAACCTGACCGATAAATGTTGCGATAAATGTACCCATTCTCCGGAAACCCCTTGCAAGGATTTTGTCAAGTGCCGGAAAGAAGGCCCGATTTGTCATACTGATGACAAATGTGCTGCTCAAAGAAAAGACTGGATGAATAATTTCCAATTACCGGCTGACAGCTCCATGCGGACTGTTTATGTTTGTGCCGGTACTGGTTGTGTTTCTTCCGGTTCGGCCAAAGTAGTAGAAAAATTACAGGAGGCTTTGGAAGCCAATAATTTAACTGATAAAGTTAAAGTAGTTAGAACCGGTTGCCACGGCTTTTGCGAACAGGGTCCGTTGGTAATTATTGAGCCTCAAAAAACCTTCTATACCAGAGTTACCGATGCTGATGCCGAAGAAATTGTCAAAAGCGATTTAATGGAAGGCAAAACTGTTGAAAGATTGCTTTACAAGGATCCCAATACCGGCGAAGTAGCTCCGACCTATGAAAAGGTTCCTTTCTATGCTCTGCAAAAACGGCTGGTTCTGCATAATTGCGGCCATATTAATCCGGAAAATATTTCTGATTATATTGCCAAGGACGGTTATGCCGGTTTCAGCAAAATGCTGACTGAAATGACCCCGGAACAGGCTTTGGAAGAAGTAAAAATTTCCGGTCTGAGAGGCCGTGGGGGCGGCGGCTTCCCGACTGGCACCAAATGGGGCTTTGTCAGCTCGGCTCCTGGTCCCAAAAAATATGTCGTCTGCAATGCTGACGAAGGCGATCCGGGTGCTTTTATGGATCGTTCCGTTTTGGAAGGCGATCCCCATGCGGTTCTGGAAGGTATGATGATTTGCGGCTATGCCGTAGGAGCCGATGAAGGCTATATCTATGTTCGGGCTGAATATCCGCTGGCCATTCATCGTCTGAAAGTAGCCATCAAACAGGCTGAAGAATTGGGTCTTTTGGGAACCAACATCTTGAATTCCGGCTTTAACTTTACTTTGCATATTAAAGCTGGGGCTGGTGCTTTCGTTTGTGGGGAAGAAACAGCTTTGCTGACCTCTATCGAAGGCAATCGGGGTATGCCCAGAGTTCGGCCTCCTTTCCCGGCCAACAAAGGCTTATGGGGCAAACCTACCTGCCTGAACAATGTAGAAACCTTTGCTAATGTTGCTCAAATTATCCGCAATGGCGGGGAATGGTATGCCAGCATGGGTACCGAAAGAAGCAAAGGCACCAAGATCTTTGCTTTGACCGGTAAGGTAAATAACACCGGTTTGGTAGAAGTTCCCATGGGCATTAGTATGCGGGAAATTATCTTTGATATTGGCGGCGGCATTCAGAATGGCAAAAAATTCAAAGCCGTTCAGATCGGTGGCCCCTCGGGTGGCTGTTTGCCGGAAAATATGCTGGATCTGCCGGTAGACTATGACAGCCTGATTTCGGCTGGAGCCATGATGGGTTCCGGTGGCTTGGTAGTTATGGATGAAACCACCTGCATGGTCGATGTAGCCCGTTTCTTCCTCAGCTTTACTCAAAGTGAATCCTGCGGTAAATGTACTCCCTGCCGGGAAGGTACAACTCGAATGCTGGAAATTTTGACCCGCATTTGTGACGGCGAAGGCAAAATGGAAGATTTGGATACCCTGGAAAGACTGGCCAGAGTGGTTAAAAATACCGCTTTGTGCGGTCTGGGACAAACCTGCCCCAATCCGATTCTTTCTACCCTGCGGTATTTCCGGGATGAATATGAAGCTCATATTAAGGATCATCGTTGCCCGGCTGGTAACTGTTCCGCTTTGCTTACCTATAAAATTCTGGAAGATAAATGTAAAGGCTGCGGTATGTGCAAACGGAATTGTCCGGCTGGAGCCATTACTGGAGAAGTCAAAAAGCCGCATAGCATTGATCCAGCCAAATGTATCAAATGCGGCAGCTGCATGAACGGCTGTAAATTTGGTGCGATTATCAAAGCTTAAAGGGAGGAAGAAAGATGGTTACCTTAACTATTAACGATGTTCAGGTTACAGTTCCGGAAGGAACTACCGTTCTGGATGCTGCAACTCAGGCCGGTTTCTTTATCCCCACTTTTTGTCATACTCCGGAACTGGTAGGCTTTGGAGCCTGCCGGATGTGTGTTGTGGAAATTGAAAAAATGCGGAATATGCCGGCTTCCTGCGTAACCAAAGCCACTGAAGGCATGGTAGTGCATACCGAAACCGAAGCGGTTATGGAAGCCCGCCGTACTATCTTGGAACTTATCCTGGCTAACCATCCGCAGGATTGTATGACCTGTGAAAAGAATGGTCATTGTCTGTTGCAGGATTATTGCTTCCGCTATGGAGTTAAACATAGCTGCTTTGAAGGTGCCAAGCACAACTATCCTCTGGATGAAAGTAATCCCTATATTACCCGGGATTTGAATAAATGTATTTTATGCGGTCGTTGTGTGCGTTCCTGCGGTCAAGTGCAGGAACGGGCGGTTATTGATTATGCCTATCGGGGCTTTAATACCAAAATTGCTGCTCCCATGGATCCGCCTTTGGCTGAATCAGCCTGCGTCTCCTGCGGCCGGTGTGTAGCTGTGTGTCCGGTTGGAGCTTTGACTTACAAACGCCTGGCCGGTATTGGCCGTTATTGGGAAATGGAACGGGAAGAAATTACCTGTACCTTCTGCGATAATGGTTGCCGTTTCGACCTGGTGAAAAAGGATGGCAAGGTAGTAGGCGTGGAAGCTAAAGCTCCTGGAGCAGGTCGCCCCCTGTGCCTGAAAGGCCGTTTGGGTCTGGAACTGAAATATTGTGAACAGCCGCAGGTTCCCCAGCTTAAAAAAGATGGTCAATATGTGGATGTCAGTTGGGCTGAAGCTTTGGGTCTGGATGATTTGATCAGCAAAATGACTGCTTTGGACAATAAATAAGATTTAAGTATATTCTTAAAATATACATTCCGTCAGGAAATAAAGAAAGTAAGCGAAGAGCCTTTGGTTGTTCGCTTACTTTTTTTGAAGCCGGAAAAATTGTGGCGGGTTGAAAACGGTTAAGGCAGGAATTTGGCTTTGGGTTCAGGAATATTCCATAAAATAAGATTTTGCTGGGATGGACTAAATGGAAACTGGTGAAAATATGTATAAAAAGAAAAAAATATCTAAACCCAATGTGTTTGAAGTGTGGAATGGATTGGCCGAAAAGGAAAAAATCTATTTGTACGATCCGGTAGCCAGGAAGGCTGTTTTGGCCTGGGGCAGGATTGAGCCAGAAAAGCTGGCGGAAAAGCCGCCCTTTTGTTTTTATACCCGGCGTTTTTCCGAAAGGGTTCGGCCAGGTGAAATTTGGCAGGAGTTTTTGACCGAGGAAATCTATTTTAAATATTTTATAGTAACTGAGGAGCAAGCTTCCTGGCTTTACTATTCCCAGCAGGAACCGGAATGGCGGGAAGTGCCTTATCCTGCTCTCCGTCCGGCCTATCGGATTAATCAGGAAAATTATTCCCATTGGGAAGCCTTGTTTGCAGCTATTCAGACCAATATTGCTTCCGGCCGGGTCAGCAAGGTGGTAGGAGCCAGGGAAGTGGAAATCCTTTGCCGGGAGCAACTAAATGCAGCGGTTGTTTTATCCGGCTTAACCGCAAACAATCCGGACAGTTATATTTTTGCTTATCAAAAAGCTGGCAAAACCTTTTTGGGGGCAACTCCGGAATTATTGGTCAAAAAACAGCAGCAGAAGATTTTGAGCTATGCCCTGGCCGGAACTTTGGCCAAAACCGGGCAGGAGGAAGAAGCCCAAAGCTTGCTGCGAGATGGCAAGAATAATTATGAGCATCAAATTGTGGTTGAAGAAATCCGCCGCAAAATGCAAACCATTACTCCTCAAGTGAAGGTCGGTTCAACTGAAATTTTGGAATTAAAGAATTTATATCATTTGAAAACCGAAATTGTAGCTGAGGACTCCAGTCTAAGCCTGGATAAATGGGCGGAGTTACTGCACCCCACCCCGGCTATGGGCGGCAAGCCCCAGGATTTGGCCTTGCAGATTATTGATCAATTTGAAGGATATGATCGGGGTTTATATGCTGCTCCCATTGGTTATACCGATGCCCAGGGGGAAGGTCTTTTTGTGGTGGGGATTCGTTCAGCTTTAATGGTGGGTAATAAGCTTTATGCTTATGCTGGCTGCGGCATTGTGGAACAATCTGACTGCCTGGCGGAATATGAGGAAATTAACAATAAGCTGCGAACTATTTTGGAAGCTTTGGGAGAACCAGAAAATGAATGAATATCTTGCGGCGGCGGTTGATGAATTGGCCGGATTGGGTATCAAAGAAGCGGTTTTAAGTCCTGGTTCCCGATCCACCCCTTTGGCCATGTGGTTTTGTCAACACAGCCAAATTAAAACTTACTTAAATATAGATGAGCGTTCAGCGGCATTTTTGGCTTTGGGCATTGCCAAGGAGCAGGAAAGGCCGGTAGTTTTGGTTTGTACTTCTGGATCGGCTGCTGCTCACTATTTGCCGGCGGTAACTGAAGCCAAGCATTCTCGAATCCCATTGTTGATTCTGACGGCGGATCGTCCGGCTGAATTGCAAAATGTGGGAGCTGCTCAAACCATTAACCAAACCCGAATTTTGGGGGAATTTCTCAATTATTATGAGGAATTAGCTGTTCCGGATTCCCAGCAGCAATTTACCTATCCCAGGCTGGTGATGCAAAAGGCTTATTTAAAATGCGGAGGAGCGGCTCCGGGGCCGGTACAGATTAATGTTCCCCTCAGGGAACCGTTGGTGCCGGAGCTGGAGCCGGAATTTTTTGAACTGGGACGCAGTCGGCATCAGTTTCAAATTGCTTCAGGCCGTTTGGTTCCTGCTTTGCCGCCTGATTATTTTAAGGATAGAAAGGGGCTTATTGTTTGTGGGGCTATGGCTGGAACCACCTGGCAGCCTGCGGTTCTTGCTTTGGGCAGGCGGCTGCAAGCCCCTGTTTTAGCCGACCCGTTGTCCAATTTGCGGCAATATGCAGATGAAATTATTATAGACAGCTACGATGCTTTTTTAAAACGATCCGAACTTAAAGCTGAATTACAGCCTGATTATATTTTAATGCTGGGACAGGCACCGGTTTCCAAACGCTTGCAGCGGTTTATTGCCGGACAGACGGAAGCGGAATGCTGGCAAGTTGATCCGGCTACTGATTATCGCAATCCCGGCTTAAATACCAGCCGAATTATTCAGGCTGACCCTGAAGCTTTGGCAGAACAGTTAACCTGGAATAACCCGGACTCAAGCTATTTGCAGAAATGGCAGTTTTGGCAGGAAAAGATGCGGGCAAAGCTGCAAAGTGCAGAGCAGGAAAATGAATTGTTTGAAGGCAAAATTGTGCAAATTCTGCAAAAAGCTATGCCGGAGGGAAGCCGTCTGGTTTCGGCCAACAGCATGGCCATTCGGGATCTGGATTATTTTTGGCGGGCAAAGGCCAAAAAAATTAAGATTCTGGCTAATCGAGGTACCAATGGAATTGATGGAACGGTTTCCACAGCTCTGGGAGTGGCCACGAGCGGTCAGCCAACGGTTTTGCTGACCGGAGATCTGGCCTTTTTTCACGATTTAAACGGATTGCTGGTGGGCAAAACCCACGCTTTGAATTTAGTCATAGTTTTGCTGAATAATAATGGCGGGGGAATCTTTCAATATTTGCCCCAAAAAGGACAGCCGTATTTTGACTATCTTTTTGCTGTACCGCATGATTTGGATTTCAGGGGGTTGGAAATCTTATACGGTATGCATTATTTTAAAGTGGAAGCCTATGCGGATTTTGAGGCCAAACTCCAGCAGGCTTTGACTTCTCCGGGGCTTTATCTTCTGGAAGCAGCCACCAGTCAGTTTAGAAGCTGGGAACTGCACGAAAGGTACACAACATTGTGAAAATAAAAATCGAGAATATCAACTATTATCTGGAGATTTGCGGAAGCGGAAAGCCCCTGGTTTGTCTGCATGGTTTTTCTGAGGATCAAAGCACCTGGAACCGACTGAAGCTGGAAGGCTATGCTCTATATAAAATTGATTTGATTGGTCATGGCCAAACGGATCGCCCTCAAGAAAAGTCTTATTATGAACTGCCCGTTTTGCTGGCTCATTTGCAGCAGCTTTTGGCCAGAGTTTTGCCGGAACCATATTCTCTTTTGGGGTATTCCATGGGCGGTCGGCTGGCTTTGGCTTATGCCTTAACTTATCCGGAAAAAGTTGCCAAAATAATTTTGGAAAGCTCCTCTGTGGGGCTTAACGACCCTCAAGTCAAACAGCAGAGATGGTCTAAGGATCAGGCTTTGGCGGCACAGATTTTATCCAAAGGGCTGGAATGGTTTCAAAGCTATTGGGCAGAATTGCCGATCTTTGCTTCACAAAAAAATCTGCCGGAGCAGGTGCGGGAGGAAATTAAACAAAGACGGCTGCAAAATTCCAGCTGGGCTTTGGCCAATACTTTATTGGGCAGCGGGCAGGGGATCTTTCCCAGCTATGCGAAGCAAGTCCATTCCTTGACTTTGCCCATCCTGTATATTTGTGGAGAATTGGATGCTAAGTATTGGGCTTTGGGACAGGAGCTTGCTGCCCAAAATCCACGGATTATTTTGAAGCCAGTGGCTCAGGTCGGACATAATGTCCATTTGGAACAGCCGGAAATTTATCAGAAAATTGTCCAAAATTTTTTGGACTTTGAATTAGGTTAAATTTGGAAGGAGAAAATCTATATGAGCGAATTGGCCTGGAAGATATTAGAGCGAAATTATCAGGATGTAATTTATGCTGCCTGTCAAGGAATTGCCAAAATTACCATTAACCGTCCAGAGGTCAGAAATGCCTTTCGTCCCCGAACCATTATGGAACTCATTGATGCTTTTACTCTGGCTAGAGAGGACAGTCAAATTGGGGTGGTTATTTTGACTGGAGCCAATCACGGGCAAGGTGTGGAAAAGGAAGCCTTTTGTTCCGGCGGAGATCAAAAGGTGCGGGGCAATGGGGGCTATGTGGGAGAAGATAATATTCCCCGGCTGAATGTGCTGGATTTGCAGCATTTGATCCGAATTATTCCCAAACCGGTTATTGCTATGGTGAATGGCTATGCCATTGGCGGAGGCCATGTGCTGCATATTGTTTGTGACCTAACCATTGCTTCCGAAAATGCCAGATTTGGTCAGACCGGCCCCAGGGTTGGTTCTTTTGACGGCGGTTATGGAGCAGGATATCTGGCCAGACTGGTAGGACATAAAAAAGCCCGGGAAATCTGGTATCTGTGTCGGCAATATACAGCCCAGGAAGCTTTGGAAATGGGTCTGGTTAATGCGGTTGTTCCCTTTGAGCAGCTGGAAGCGGAAACGGTACAATGGGCCAGGGAAATTTTGCAGCATTCCCCTATGGCTTTGCGGTTTTTGAAGGCTTCCTTTAATGCCGATACTGATGGTTTGGCCGGATTGCAGCAATTTGCCGGAGATGCAACCTTGCTTTATTATACAACTGACGAAGCCAAAGAAGGCCGGGATGCTTTTAAGGAAAAAAGAAAGCCAAACTTTGATCAATTTCCCAAATTTCCTTAAAAAAGTATTAAAAAACTGGTTTTAAGGCTTTCCCTTGGGAAGAGCCAAATTCACAGTCTAATTTAGCTGGAAGGTGATTGTATGCAATGGCTGCAAGAAAAATATTTGACTAGTCCCCAAGCCCTTTGTCTTAATGATTGGAGCTTTCAGGAAGTTTATGAACGGGTTCGTAATTTGGCTTGCAAGCTTTATCCCCTGACGCAAAAGGAACAGAGAGTGGCTTTGTTCAGCGGAAATTCCCCCCAGGCCATTATTTTTTTATATGCTTTGCTGCTTTTGAAAAAAGAAGTCTTAATGCTGAATACAGGGCTTAATGCTCAGGAGTTGACCCGACAAATTGAGCAGGGAGGAGTTCGGCTGGTCTTTTCCGCTCAAGAGGAATATTTTTCTTTTGCTCAGGTAGAGCAGTTGCCGGAAACAGCCGTAGAGCTGGTTTGGGAATATGATCGGGAAAGCATAGCGGTTATTATGAATACCAGTGCTACCACCGGAAATTTTAAATCGGTTCCTATTCGCTGGAAACAGATTGAAGCTCAGGTTCAGGCTTCTGCCCAGATTTTAGGAGTGCAAAAAGAGGATAATTGGCTGGTGGTTTTGCCCATCTTTCATGTCAGCGGCCTTTCCATTTTATTTAGGAGCTTGTATAATGGTACCCGAGTGACGATTTTGCCCAAGTTTCAGGAGGAAAAGGTGCTGGAACTAATTAATCAGGGACAAGTGAACTTAATTTCGCTGGTGCCGACCCTTTTAAAAAGAATTATTGCTGGAATCAAGCACTCTGATTTAAGGGTAATTCTTTTGGGCGGGGAATTTATTCCCCAGGCTTTAATTGAAGAAAGCCAAGCCAAGGGTTTACCGATTTATAAAACCTATGGTATGACTGAAACCATGAGTCAAAGTGCTACTTTTAATATTTTGGAGTATCCGGATAAAATACAGGCTGTGGGGCGGCCTTTACCTGGAGTAGAAATTCAAATTCGAGAGCCGGATTCGGCCGGAATTGGAGAAATCTGTCTGAAAAGCCCCATGTTAATGGATGGCTATTTGGGGCAAGAACCGCTTGCTGGGTATTTGGCTACCGGGGATATGGGCTATTTGGACGAAGACGGTTTTTTATTTGTGTTTAACCGACGCAAGGATTTAATAATTTCCGGGGGGGAAAATATTTATCCCAAAGAAATTGAAGATTTGCTCTATAAGCTGCCGGAGGTTCGGGAATGTGCGGTGGTAGGCAGAACGGACGAAAAGTGGGGGCAGGTGCCGGTGCTTTATGTGGTTTCATCTTTGACTGAGGAGGAGCTGAAACAATATTTGCTTCAAAACCTGGCCAAATATAAATTGCCCCGGCAAATTATTTTTCGTTCAGAATTGCCCAAAAATCCTTCCGGCAAAATTTTGCGAAAGCAGTTGTGGAAAAGCTTATGGAAATCAAACGGGTAATTTTATATCATGTGGATTTGCCCCTGAAATTTGTTTTTAAAACAGCCCAGGAGTCCTTGAGTCACCGGGAAACCCTTATTTTAAAGGTTTTTGATGCGGAAGGCAATTATGGCTATGGGGAGGCAGTAGCCTTTACAACGCCTTTTTATACGGAAGAAACTTTGGCCAAATCCCTGCAGGCTTTAAAAGATGACTATATTCCCCAAATTTTGAACCGGGAAATTGAGCATCCTTTTGCCATTCATGCCCTGCTGGATCGGCGGTTTCCCATGGCTGTCGCCGGTCTGGAAAATGCTTTGCTGGATATTTGGAGCAAAAAGCAGGGTAAAAATCTGATTTCCGCTCTTTTCCCGGAAACAAGAAAACCTTATATAGAAATTGGTCTGGTTTTGGGGGATTTGCCCTATCCGGAGTTGGCCGAAAAAATTAGAGAATACCGGGCAGCGGGCTGCCGAAGGTTTAAAATTAAAATTAAGCCGGAGGATGGCTATCAGCGAATATCTCAGGTGGTGCGGGATTTCCCGGATTTGCAGCTGGCGGTGGATGCCAATCGCAGTTACAGCCTATCTCAACTGCAAGAAGTAAAAAAATTTGATGCTTTGCCTTTGCTGTGTCTGGAGGAACCTTTTGCCCGGATTGAAAATTATCCCCAGCTTCAAAGTCAGCTTCAAACCCCCATTTGTTTGGATGAGAGCATCCAAAGCATGGAGCAGTTGAAAAAAGCGGCGGAGCTGAATTTATTCCGAGTGTTGAATATAAAAATTGGTCGGCTGGGCGGCCTGTATTATGTCCGGCAGATGATTGATTTTTGCCGCCAAAATTCCCTGCAATATTGGATTGGCAGTATGGTGGAAAGCGGAATTTCCAAAATATTGCATATGGGGTTGGCTGCTTTGCCGGATACTTATATGGCTGGGGATTTGTCCGATTCCTGCCGCTATTTTGCCGAGGATCTTATTGAACCGGCCATAGCTTTTGTTGGGGGCAAAATGCAAGTACCTCAAGGAATTGGCTTGGGAGTACAAATTAAAGAGCAAATTCTAGCTCAATATACCCTGGAAAAGTGGGTGATTGTATGAACTTAATTGAAGCTTTGGAGATTAGTGAAACTCATTTAACGGAAAAGGGCTATCAGGCCAGCATGAAGCTGGGAGAATTTCACGCCCAGCCTTTTGGTTATGTAAATGGGGGAGCGATTTTGGCCTTTGCGGAAATTACTGCCGGTTATGCTACCGGCTTATTAGGGCAGGGGCAGTATCAGGCTGCCGGGCAGAGTGTTACCGGAAACCATTTGAAAGCCAAAAAATCTCAGGGAATGCTTTATGCTCAGGCCGAATTGCTGCACCAGGGCAGCCGAACCCATGTTTGGCACATTCGGATGCTGGATGAAAATAATGATTTGATTTCTCAAGTAACTGTCACCAATGCCCTGATTTATGCCAAGGGAAAATAGAAGAAAACAGGCAGACTATGATTAGTCTGCCTGTTTGGATCAAGCGTAATAAATCCACTTCATTTTCTTTTTTGGCAATAAAATCCCAATGCTTTATGAGCAGTTCTCCAATAAGACCCAGATCGGTTTGTTTTGATCGGTCAAGCTCTAGCGGGACAATTTGTAAATGGCATATTGATTCAAAGAAACGCCTTCCTTTTTGGCTTCAATGGCCAAACGCCGATGTAAGGATCGAGGCATTCGGATTAAAAATTTGCCGCTGTAATTTTCTTCCGTAATGGGCAGGGGAATTTCCCGACCCAGATTAAGATTGGTTTCCAGAGCATCCACCAGGGCTTCCTGCAAATTATTCAACACCATTTCCAGAGTTTCGCCTACCCGACAACAACCTTCCAGTTCCAAAATATCGCCCGAAAAATAATGTACATTTTCGTCTTGAATTTCCTGTACTATCTTGGTATAAGGCAGCTTTAAATAGTCTTCCAGAGTCATGGTTTGCCCCTTCCTTCTTAAATAATTAAACTTATCTTACTATGAAATCCCCGTCAAAGCAATAAAAAGATAAAATTTTCCCAAGTCAGGCAAAGAAATTTGGCTGAGATTTTTTTATAATAAGAAGCATAAAGGGGGGCGGAATTTGAGCTATCGAAAATTAGTGCAGGACTGTCTCGATTATATTGAAGAGAATTTGACCGCCGAATTGACACCTCAAAGCCTGGCTGCTTATTTTGGTTATTCTTTGTATCATTTTTGTTATGTTTTTAAGACATGTCTGGAAATGCCGGTTGGAGAATATGTTCGATGGCGACGAATGCAGGTGGCGGCAGAAGAGTTGCGGTCAGGTAAAAAGGTAAGCGATACTGGCTGGGATCTGGGCTTTGAAACTGTTTCCGGATTCTATCGGGCTTTTAAAAAGCAATATGGTCTAACCCCCAAAAAATATCAAATATTATATAAAGGATGTGTTTTTATGCAGGTTCAAGTAATGCAAAAAGCGGCTTTTAAGGCAGTAGGTTATACTTTTTATCCCCCAGAATGCAAGGACAAGGTGCATAATCATAATTTGGAAGGAGCCTATTGGCTGGATCAGGATTTTTCCAACATTGATAGTAAGGAATATGCTAAGCTGGCTGATAGAAAAGCCGAAATCGGCTTGTGGCTCCATCCCCAGGATAATGGCAATTTGTTTTACTTCTTTGGAGCTATTGTAGATGATTTTGATTTTATTCCGGCTGGAGCCGAAAAAATTGAAATTCCGGCGGCTGAATATGCAGTTTTTACTACCAATCCGGTTAATTTGGCGGAAGATAAAGCAGCTTTTGCTCAGGCTATCCGTAAGACCTGGAAGCAGATTTTTTTGGAATGGTTTGAAACCTCTGAATACAAATGGGACGAAAGCAAGATTGCTTTTGAATATTATGGTTTAGAAAATGGCAGTCTCAAAAGCACAGCAGCTACAGCTCAGATCTTTGTTCCGGTGCTGAAAAAATAAAATATTATTCGGCCAGATAATTTCCAGACAGCGTGAACCACTCCGACTTATAGAAGTCGGAGTTTCTTGCTTTACCCACTACTGCCTGGCTGACATAATCGTTAGCTCAAGTCTTACACAATGTCCACAGGCGTATGAGTTTGGGCTATTCCATCCCTACTGTATATTTAGTTTTAGGCTGCTTCAGCAAGTAACCGCAGTCCTTCGTTCAGTATATTGATAATGCAGCATGAATACTGAATGATGATTATTATCCAATAACCTTTATGCTGACTACGACCGATTATATTATGATTTGAACACTATAAATAACAAAAGTCAAGAAAACGCCGTGTTTATCGCAATTCATCCCGCCACCTATAGAGGTGGGGGATTTTTTGCTCACGGCGTGTTAAAACCAGCTTTTCAAGATATTTTTATCAAAATAAGCTGGAGCTGAAAAAGGAGGAAAATTTTTCTTTTTTGTTGCGGTCATCAGGCAAAAACGCTATAATAAAAAAGAATTTGAACAGGAGGGGGTAAAAAAACTTATGAAACGGTTGTGCCTGGCCGGTTTGATGGTGTTTATGCTTTTGGCTGGTTTTTGTGGAGTAGCCTCGGCTCAGGATTCCCCCGGCTGTTTGGTGATTTTGCTTGTGGATCAAATTGGCTGGACAGATATTAACCAACCGGAGTATCTTCATTTTCAGGAACTAATTCAAGAAGGAGCGGTGGGACTGCTTAATACCGCTACGGCCGGGGAACGCAACCCGGATAATAATTATCTGACTATGGGCAGCAGCAGTCCCAGTGTGGGTTATCCTTGGGCAGCGACAGCCAGGCAGGGAAAAACCGGTTTATATCAGCCCAATTATCAAAAATTATTGGAACAAAAAAGTCATTATAAACAGGATTTGGGCGGCTTGGGAGAAGCTTTGCGGCAGGCCGGAATTGCGGTGGCTGTTTGGGGGAATGCGGATTTAAGCCTGGATGGTTTGCAGCCCGGACGGCAGGCTGTCACCATGTTTATGGATCATCAGGGGCGGGTGGCTCAGGGAGAAGTGGATTTTTGGCAGGAAGATGCTTCCTTGCCCTGGGGATTTCGCACGGATACCCAAAGGCTGCAACAGTTATTTGAGGAATATTATGATGATTCACAGGTATTGGTTATAGAATTTGGGGATACCAGTCGAGAAGCTTATTACGGCCAGGATACCAAGGCTTTAAGCCGGGCGGATCAATTTTTGGGATGGCTTATGAGCCAGCTAAACTGGCAAAAGGATGCTTTGCTTTGCCTTGCTCCCACGCCCAATCCCCGGCAGCTCAACAATACCTTTACTCCCCTGCTTATGCGGGGAGCTGGAATCGAACCGGGATTGCTGACTTCTGATTCAACCCGTCGGGTGGGGGTTATCAGCAATTTAGATTTGGCTCCAACAATTTTGAGCTTTTTTAATGTACCCGTTCCGGAGCTGATGTATGGAGAGCCTTTGCAAAGCCGAGCCGGTCAGCCGGTCAGCTTGACGGAGCTGGAAAATAATCTGGTCAACAGCAGTTTACGCAAGGTGCCGGTTTTGCTGGTTAATGGAATTTATTTTGGCCTTTTATTACTGCTGGGCGGAATTTTGGCGGCGGCCAGGGTCAAAAAACTTACTTTGCCTCGTTATCTGGAAAAATCTAGCTATCCGCTTTTCTTTTCCGTTTTTCTTTGTCCCGGAGCTGTTTTGCTTTTGGGCTTTTGGCCGCAGCTTTCTGTCTGGGCTTCGATTTTGCTTGATCTGCTTTTGGCGGCTGGCCTGACCGCTTTGGTTTATGCCGTTTATCGTCAGGTGTTGGTTTTGGAAAGCTGTCTGGCTGGGGTGGCTTTGGCTTTTTTGGGTCTGGTGACTTTGGATCTGCTGTTTGGTTCGCAATTAATGCTTTATTCCCCTTTGGGCTATGATTTGCAGCGGGGAGCCAGATTTTACGGCTTGGGCAATGAATATCTGGGCTTGTTAATTGGCAGTGAGGCTTTGGGCTTGAGCTGTTTTTATTCCTTGCAGCAAACCACCAGGCGGATGCTGGGAATATTGCTTTTTCAGTTGGGGCTGCTGATTTTATTCGCTCTGCCGACCCTGGGTTCCAATGCCGGTTCTTCCTTGACTTTGACTGCTGTTTTTATCAGCTTTTTTATTTTGTGGAATCGGCAGAAGCTGGCCTTGAAAAAAATTATCCTGACTGCTTTGGCTCTTGCCCTGCTTATTGCCCTGCTTTTTGGCAGTGATTTTTGGAGCAGCAGCCATTCACATATTGGCAAAGCCTTGCAGGATATTCAGTTAAATGGCTGGTGGATTGCCGGGCAGATTATCACTCGAAAATTGCTGATGAATCTGACCTTAATCAAAACCAACTGGCTGACCTTGCTGGTGCCTTTGCTGGTCATATTTTTGCTGGTTGAATTTAACCGTCCCGGTTCAGCCTTAAAGAAAATGGATTCGGCTTTGACACGGGGCAGTCAAATTGCCCTGTGGGGAGCTTTGCTGGGCTTTTTGGCTAATGATTCGGGTATTGTGGTGGCGGCTTTGGCTTTGATCTATCCGCTTTTTGCTTTGCTTGGGCAGGCTTTGCGGTCTTCTAGCTGAAATTTTCCTTTTCAAAGGCAGCCAGATTATTTTTCTTGCCAAAAACCACCAATCCATCGCCCTTTTGCAATTTGGTGGAAGCGGTGGGCATAATAACCTCGGAGCCTCGGTAAATCAAAAGCATGGAGATTCCAAAGCGGTTAGTGGTATTCAATGAACCAATGGTTTTGGCATGAAAGCCCCGGCCTACCTCCATTTTTTCCACTGTAAAGCCCTGGGGCAAATCTAAAACATCAATTTCGGCTTCGCTGGAGATTTGCTGAGCCAATCTCAGCCCCATATCTCTTTCCGGAAAAATAACCCGATCTGCTCCCAATTTGGCCAAAACCAGACCCCGGCGGTGGCTGGAGGTTTTGACCGAAACCGGAATATTGGCTTCTTTTAAAATTTGAGTGGCCATTAAAGTAGCTTCAAAGTCTTCTCCGGTGGCTACAACTGCTTCATCAAAGCTTTTTTCTTCAATAAATTTGGCCAGTTTGTCGTCATCTTCGCCCACATTGAGAATAATGCCGGAAACAATCATATCCCGAACCGGCTCCAGACCTTCTTCGTCTTTGTTGATGGCTACTACATCATTGCCCCGCTCAAATAAGCCTTCTATAACGCCGCGGCCAAACCGCCCGGCTCCGATTACTAAAATTGATTTTTTCATAAATAAAATCCTTTCGATTGTCGCTTGACCATAATCAGGGTTTAGTTTTGGTTATAGCAAGGTAATAGGAGGGTGAGTCCGATGCCATAGGCAATTTTTTTCATGGCTCGCATTGAACCGGGACTTGCATCCCGGTGCAGTTCCCCCTATTTTACTCCTATTCCGAGGTTGTCGAGGCGTTGCTGTTCTTGGTCTACATAGCCCTGTCTGTAGGCTTCGGGAGCGTCGAAGCTGAAGTTATCCATGACTTCGGGGCGTCCTGCAATGAAGGATTCCACCGATATCATCAGTCGTCCGTCGTTTGCCGGAACTCCGCAGGGAGCACTGAGCAGAGCATAGAGATATGAGTCGCTGTGTCCCATTCCAATAGGAATATCCGAATAGAATTCGACGATGGAATCGCAGGCGAGAAGTCCTTCGATGCTTATTCCATGTCCGTCCGCAGAGCTTAGAAGCCAGGTATCGTTTCCGTCTGTTTTCAGGGTTACTATGGCATCTGCAGGTCTGTAAATGGTGTCGAGATTTTCATAATCGGTCCAGGTCAGGATGATGGGGACAGAAGATTCGGCTCCCGCTTTTACGAAAGTCAGATCCTTTGCAGGTAATGAGCTTACTTTGTCAAGTTCTGTGCCTTCGATGTGCCAAAGACCCGCATGGCCTGCGTACCAGCTTGGAATATCGGTCAGAAGCAGCAGGGGAGACTCGGCTTTCACACGGCTTGTGATTTGGGTCTCGAAGTGCTGAATTGCCTTGCCGTCAGGGTTGTACAGGGCAATAATGCTCTTTTCACCTTCATCCCAGGTATAGAGAGCCATGCCGTTCTGGACATCGACGAGCCTTGCCGTGGGCGGAGCGAAGTCCGGGTCGGTCATTACGGTTACCATTTTGACGGCGATCTTCAAAGCCTGCTCTCTTGTGGCGTTGCCCTTGCTGTCGAAAATGTTGTTGCCCTTGCCGTCTATGATATTGCGGGCACGCATGAATTTGATGCTGCTGATGGCCCAGGCAGAGAAAGTATTGCGGTCATCGAAGTCGAGAAGAGCCGGAGTGAAGCCCATTATGAACTGGTGTTCAAAATCTTCGTCGTGTTCAATGTTCCAGTTTTCTAAGCTTATTTTCTTATATATGCGGCTTAACATGGTCGCAGCCTGCTCTCTTGTAAGCAGGGACTCCGGAGCAAACCGACCGTTTCCGATCCCGGCGGTGATGCCTAGAGTCGCAGCCTTGAGGACTTCATTATCGTCGCAGTCGGTGAAGAACAGGTCTTCTGAAATCTCAGCTTTCACTCTACTGATATTTTCATAAAGTAAAGTACTCAGCGAGGCGAATTCTTTTCTGGTAATCGGTTGGGTCAGGTCTGCTCCCTGAAGGATTCCGGGAATTATCCCAAGCTCATCAGCCTGTTTTGCGTAGGGCAAAGCCCAGGCGGAGCAGGTGAAGTCCTTTGTCAGTTTTTCTTCTGTCGGTTCGTTGGCATAGACTGCAGGAGCAAGGCACAGAATCGCAAGCAATATGATAAGGATTTTTTTCATTTCGTACCTCCTTAAGATTTATTATGTTTAGCCAATCATTTCAAATTCCATAACTAACTCCAAATATCGGAGGCACTCGCTGCAAATAAGTCAAAGAATACACTTTTTGGCTGTAAAGCAAATGATGACCGTGTTAGAGCGATGAATCTGTATCATATGGGAATTAATTATCTTTCTGATAGTCAAATACAGTAATACCTATTAATCTAGCCAATCAGCACATCTTCTTTCATGTAACGCCAGCCCCGGGTTTTGGAACCCATGGTAAACAGGAGCAAAGACAGCAGACCGATTTTGCCGATAAACATCAGAATTCCCAGCAGGATTTTACCAAAAAAGGATAGCTGGCTGGTAATTCCCAAAGACAGGCCAATAGTCGATAAAGCTGAGGTAACCTCAAATAAAGAAGCCAAAAAGTCCTGCTTTTCAATCAAAAGCAGCAAAAAAGTGCTGCTGCAAATGATAATAAGCATAATAATAGCAATTAAAAAGGCTCGGAAAATTAAAGCTTGATCCAGCTCTCTTTGAAAAATAACCACATATTTGCGGCCCCGCAACAGGGACAAAATGGTTAGCAGAATAATCGCAAAGGTGGTGGTTTTCAGCCCGCCGCCTACTGAACCCGGACTGGCTCCAATAAACATCAGCAAAATCATAAGGAAAACAAAAGCAACGCTCCATTCCCCAATGGGGATATTGGTAAAGCCGGCCGTGCGGGTGACTCCCTGAAAGAGACTGTTGATCAGCTGGTTCGGCAGGCTTTGACCGGTCAGGCTGTTTTGATTTTCCAGCAGCCAAAAGCTCAGGGTTCCGACCAGGGTTAAAGACAGGGTTACCACCAGAACCAGTTTGGTATGCAGAGTTAAAGGCTTTTTGTGGTGAGCCAATTCGGACAAAACCAGAAAGCCCAGACTGCCCAGGCTGATCAGCAGCACTATTACCAGATTAAAACAGGGATAAGCTGCAAAGGATTCCAGACTGTTGGAGCAAAGACTAAAGCCTGCTCCAGTAAAGGCTGAAATTCCATGAAACAGGGACCAGAACAGCCCGGAACCCATGCCCTCGGAACGAATGGGGGGCAAAGTCAGGAAAATCAGCACAATTCCAATAAACTCAATGGAAGCGGTTAAAATAACGGCATTTTTAACCAGCTTTACCACTCCGGAAAAGCTGAAATAATTCTGTTCCTGCATTAATAAAACCTGATTGCCCATATTGATTTTTAAACCCAAAAGACTCCAGAGCATGGTGGTCAAGAACATGATGCCCAAACCGCCAATTTCCATAAGCAGCATAATAATAACCTGGCCGAAGCTGTTCCAATGAGTTCCGGTGTCTACAACGGTCAGGCCGGTAACGCTTAAGGCCGAAGTAGCCGTAAACCAGGCGGTTAAAAAGCTGGTGGAATCATGGGAAGCTATGGGCAAAAATAAAAGCAAAGAGCCGATTAAATCGGCCAAAGCATAAATAAAAAAAATCAGGCGGGCTATTTTATACTTCATAAAGTATTTCGGCGGCGGAAACCCACTTACTTTAGTAGATGAGAGGAGCCGCTTTTTCCTTTCTTAGCCTTGTTCGGATATATACTTTTCGCTAGTCACTGATGATACTTCGCCAATGCTGCAAGCAAAGTATCCGTCAGACCAGAATGTGTGTTTCTTCCAATCTTGACGAACTCGTCCATGCCGTTTTGCAGCAATGTCTTGCGGTACTTGGTTACAAGTATGATATGGGTTTTCAGGTTGTACTTGCGGCGGTTTGTATGGTAATAGTGGTTTTGCATAGAATTAGCCCCTTTCACTTGATTATTCACTAAATCTATACTATAATAAATATAGTTGAAATACAACGAAAGGAGGTATCAATATGCAGTTTACTGTTACAGCAAAAATTCAGGTTGTAGTTTCACCCGAGCAGCGTCATCTGTTAGATGAAACACTTGAAGCCTATCGCAATGCGTGTAACTTTGTTGCGAACTATGTCTATCAGACACACGACTTGAAACAGTTTTCGCTTAACAAAGCATTGTATTATTGTCTCCGTGAAGAATACGGGCTTAAATCACAAATGTCTCAGTCGGTCTTTAAGACTGTAATTGCACGGTTTAAGACCATTCTGGAAAACCAGCATGAGTGGATTAAACCTAAGTTCAAAAAGCCCCAATATGACCTTGTTTGGAACAGAGACTACTCTTTCAATAAAGGGTTATTCTCTGTAAACACGCTTGACGGTCGTGTTAAACTTCCGTATTATGCTGACGGTATGGAGAAATATTTTGACCATGCCGCCTACTCCTTTGGTACTGCAAAACTCATAAAAAAGCATGGCAAATATTTTCTGCATATCCCTGTAACTACAGAGATTCCTAAATCCTTAAATTCGGATATTTGTAATGTGGTTGGTATTGACCGCGGCATTAACTTTGTTGTTGCTGCTTATGACAGTAAACACAAGTCAAGTTTTGTCAGCGGTAAAACCATTAAGCAAAAAAGAGCTAAGTATAAACAGCTCCGTCAGGAACTTCAGCGAAGACAGACTCCTTCAGCAAGACGAAGACTTAAAGCTATCGGTCAGCGAGAAAACCGTTGGATGCAGGATATTAACCATTGTGTATCAAAGGCACTCGTTGAAAACAATCCGAAACATACACTCTTTGTCTTAGAAGACCTGTCAGGTGTTCGTTCCGCTACAGAGAAAGTTCGTCGAAAGGATCGTTATGTTTCAGTCTCCTGGTCGTTCTATGACCTTGAGCAGAAGCTCAAGTACAAGGCTACTCTTAATGAGAGTTCCGTTATCAACGCAGACCCTCGTTATACAAGCCAGACCTGCCCCGTTTGCGGACATACCGAAAAGTCTAATCGCAACAAAAGGCTGCATATCTTTAAGTGCAAGTGCTGTGGCTATACTTCCAATGATGACCGAATCGGAGCAATGAATCTGTATCGCATGGGAATCAACTATCTTGCAAAGGATAGTCAAGTACCGAATACAGTGGCACCTCAGTATATCTGAGATGTCAGGGGCGTTGTCAACCGTCCCATGATGTAACATCAGCAGGTTCGCCTGTAACAAAGGTAGGAGATAGTGATATCGTTAGCACTACTGGATAGTTACAAGCCCACTCACTTTAGTGGATGGGTAGTTGACCTTTGTTCGACCTTATGCAAAAGTTTATCTGCATTATAGCACACCAGTCAAGCAATTTCAATAATTCGCCTATTTTGTAAGATAATTATTTTTTTAAAATTCAATATTTGAACCGAAACCGAAGAATTTTTGCAGAAAAGCTATTGACAAGCTTATCTAACATATGCTATATTAATCTTTAATTCCAAACTTTTCTAATTTATTTTTAATCATCCTAAAATCCTGGTTTCTCTTGCAAACCAGGATTCTTGATAAATAAGTTAGAAATTGTTGAGAAATTATTAAACAGGAGGTAATTTTATGTTATTTAACTTGAGACGGCAAGGACTTTTTTCGGTAATTACTGCTTTTTTAGTTTTGACTTTTCTGCTTAATCCTCTGCTGACCCTTCCTTCAGCTCAAGGAGCTTCTTCCGAAGGACAGGTTATCTGGTTAGATGGTTATGATAATGTATGGGGCTTGTCTGAAAGTTTAGCTGGGGTTGAGAAAAATGGTAAGTGTGGTTGTATTGATACAACAGGCCAAGAAATTATTCCCTGTATTTATGATTGGCTAGGTTCCTTTTTGGAAGGTTTAGCTGGAGTTGAAAAAAATGGTAAGTTTGGTTTTGTTGATACAACAGGCCAAGAAATTATTCCCTGTATTTATGATACGGTAGATTCCTTTTCTGAAGGTTTAGCTGGGATTGAAAAAAATGGTAAGTTTGGTTTTGTCGATAAAACAGGCCGGGAAATTATTCCTTGTGCTTATGATAATGCAGGTTCTTTTTCTGAAGGTTTAGCCGTGGTTGTGAAAAATGGTAAGGAAGGTTTTATAGATACAACAGGCCGGGAAATTATTCCCTGTATTTATGATGATGTAAATGGCTTTTCTGAAGGTTTAGCTTCAGTTCAGAAAAATGGTCAGTGGGGCTTTATAGATACAACAGGCCAGGAAGTTATTCCCTGTAGTTATGATGATGTCTGGTCCTTTTCTGAAGGCTTGGCTGTGGTTGCGAAAAATGGTAAGTGGGGTTGTGTTGATACAACAAGTCAGGAAATTATTCCCTGTATTTATGATTGGCTAGGTTCCTTTTTGGAAGGTTTAGCTGGAGTTGAAAAAAATGGTAAGTTTGGTTTTGTTGATACAACAGGCCAGGAAATTATTCCCTGTATTTATGATTATGCAGATTTCTTTTATGAAGGTTTAGCCAGGGTTGAGAAAAATGGTCAGTGGGGCTTTATAGATACAACAGGCCAAGAAATTATTGCTTGTATTTATGATGAGGTATCTCCCTTTTCTGAAGGTTTAACTGGGGTTCAAAAAAATGGTCAGTGGGGTTTTATGGATCAAACAGGAAAAGAGATCATTCCTTTTATTTATGATACTGTATGGGATTTTTCTGAAGGTTTAGTTGGGGTTGAAAAAAATGGTAAGTGTGGTTTTGTCGATAAAACAGGCCGGGAAATTATTCCTTGTATTTATGATGATGTTGCTCGTTATGGAGACAATGCTTGGTGTAGAGTTAAAAAAGACGGCAAATATGGTATCCTGAATATTTCAGAGATTGCTGTTGAGGAAATTAAAGTATATTTAAATGGAAAAAGAATAAATTTTGATGTTCCGCCGTTTTTGGAGAATGGACGGATTCTGGTTCCGGTCAGGGGCATATTGGAAGCTCTTAGCATGGAAGTTAACTGGGATGCCGGGTATAAAACTGTTACTGCCCGTAATGCTTCGGCTTCCAAGGTTATTAAACTTGTCTTGGGTTCAACCAGTGCTTATGTCAATAACAGCGAGTATAAACTGGATGTTCCGGCTCAAGAGCTGCAAGGCAGAATTTTAGTTCCAATCAGGTTTATCTCTGAACAGTCGGGGGCTGATGTAAAATGGGAGGCACAAGAAAAAGCGGTTTATATTACTGCTGAATAATGCTTGCAATAAATGGGGAATCCTGGCTGCTCTTGCAAGCCAGGATTCTTAATAAATAAGTTGGAAGTTGTTAAGAAATTATTAAACAGGAAGGAATTTTATGTTATTTAAATTGAGACGGCAAGGACTCTTTTCGGTAATTACTGCTTTTTTAGTTTTGACCTTTTTACTTAATCCTCTGCTGACCCTTCCTCCAGCTCAAGGAGCTTCTTCTGAAGGACAGGTTATCTGGCTGGATGATTATGCAGGTTCCTTTTTTGAAGGCTTAGCTTGTGTTAACAAAAATAGTAAGTATGGTTTTGTCGATAAAACAGGCAAAGAAGTTATTCCCTGTATTTATGATGGGGTATGTTCTTCTTCTGATTCTGAAGGTTTAGTTGGGGTTCAGAAAAATGATAAGTGGGGTTTTATAGATAAAACAGGTCAAGAAATTATTCCCTGTATTTATGATGAGGCAGGTTGCTTTTCTGAAGGTTTAGCTGAGGTTCAGAGAAATGGCAAGTGGGGTTTTATAGATAAAACAGGCCAGGAAATTATTCCCTGTATTTATAATGGGGCATATTTCTTTTCTGAAGGTTTAGTTGGGATTCAGAAAAATGATAAGTGGGGTTTTATAGATAAAACAGGCCAAGCAGTTATTCCCTGTATTTATGATAGGGCAGCTCCCTTTTCTGAAGGTCTAGCTGGGGTTTCTAAAAATGGTAAGTTTGGTTTTATCGATCAAACAGGCAAAGAAGTTATTTCCTGTATTTATGATGGTGTATGGGTCTTTTCTGAAGGTCTAGCTGGGGTTTCTAAAAATGGTAAGTTTGGTTTTATAGATAAAACAGGCCAAGCAGTTGTTCCCTGTATTTATGATAATAATATTTATGGTGATGAAGGTTGCTTTTCTGAAGGTTTAGCTGTGGTTAAGAAAAATGATAAGTATGGTTTTATAGATCAATCAGGTCAAGAAATTATTCCCTGTATCTATGATGCTGCATATTCCTTTTCTGAAGGTTTAGCTCAGGTTAAAAAAAATGGTAAGTGGGGTTTGATCGATAAGACAGACCAGGAAATTACTCCTTGTATCTATGATGATGTAGATTACTCTTCTGAAGGTTTAGCTGTGGTTTATAAAGATGGTAAGTGGGGTATCCTGAACATTTCAGAGAATGCTGTTGAGGAAATTAATGTATATCTCAATGGAGAAAGAATAAATTTTGATGTTCCGCCGTTTTTGGAGAATGGACGGATTCTGGTTCCGGTCAGGGGCATATTGGAAGCTCTTAACATGGCAGTTGCCTGGGATGCCGAGCATAAAACTGTTACTGCCCGTAATGCTTCAGCGTCCAAGGTCATTAAACTCGTTTTGGGTTCAACTAGTGCTTATGTCAATGACAGCGAGTATAAACTGGATGTTCCGGCTCAAGAGCTGCAAGGCAGAATTTTAGTTCCAATCAGGTTTATCTCTGAACAATCAGGGGCTAAGGTGGAATGGGCGGCACAAGAAAAAGCGGTTTATATTACTGCTGAATAGTGCTTGCAATACTTGGGCGGAAAGCCCGCCTTTTGAAAGGCGGGCTGGATAGCCCACTATTTTTTCATTCCTCTGCGGGCAAGATTAATTCTTGGACGGAAAACCTAGGATTATCTGGATTGACAGAGCTGAAGACATACGGTATAATGTGGAAAAGTTATCATTGATAACTGGAAAATAAGATCTTCAGGGTAGATGCAAACATGACCGCTTTGGATTATTATTTGCCCCGGCCTGATTTCAGAGAATATCACCAAATTAAGGTGCAGGGGGAGCCGGAAGTAATTTATCAAAAGGCTTGTGCTTTTGATTTCCAACAATCCAAAATTATTCGCTTTTTATTTTGGCTGCGGGGGTTGGGACGGGTGAAGCCGGTGACCAAAGTTCCTTCCGATCAAGCCATAGGCTTTGTTAAACTGGCGGATAATCCGCCGGAAGAACTGGTTCTGGGGATGGCTGGAGAATTTTGGCACTTTACCCCGGAAACTATTTCGCTTTCCGGCGAGGACTTTCGGAACTTTGCGGTTGAAGGCAAGGTTAAAGTAGCGGTTAATACCTTATTGCGGCCGGATTTATCAGGGGAAGGTTATTGGCTTTCTACCGAAACCCGAGTAGCTGCTTACGGCAAGTATGCCAAATTTCGTTTTCGCCTGTATTGGTGCCTGATTAAACCTTTCAGCGGCTTAATCCGCCGCATAATGCTGAAGAAAATTAAACGGGCTTGCTGAACTGACTGCTTTCCACGGCAAGCTGTGGAGGTTTGAACTGATCCTTTATTATATTATTGCAATTATAGTGTGCTGTGCTGTAATTGCAATAATGATTTTATAAGGTGGTTTTATGATATCAATTGAAAAGAAAAGTCTAATTGGAATGAAATTTATAGATTTATTTGCTGGTTTGGGCGGATTTAGATTAGCACTTGAATCTTTGGGAGCTGAATGTGTCTATTCAAGTGAATGGGATGAGCCTGTTAAAAAGGTGTATGCTGATAACTTTGGCGATTTGCCGGAAGGCGATATAACAAAGGTAGACGAAAATTCTATTCCTGATCATGATATCTTGTGTGCGGGATTTCCATGTCAGGCATTTTCTATTAGTGGAAAGCAGAGAGGCTTTGAAGATAGTCGGGGAACACTTTTCTTTGATGTCGCAAGAATTGTAAAAGCGAAGCAGCCTAAAATTGTGTTTATGGAAAATGTGAAAAACTTCGCTGCTCATGATAACGGACATACTTTAGAAGTTGTCAAAGGCACAATGGAAGAACTGGGCTATACATTTTATCAGAAGGTCCTTAACACGGTTGATTATGGAGTTCCCCAGAAGCGGGAAAGAATTTACATGGTATGTTTTAGAAATGATTTAAATATTAAATCTTTTGTTTATCCTAAGCCGTTTGAGTTGACACATCATGTTGAAGATTTTTTATTGGAAGATGAAGAACAGGTGCAACATTTATATGTAAATAGACCTGATACACACTTTAATGGTGTAAAAGACAATTTGTATAGCAATAAGTCAATTAGATTAGGAATAGTAAATAAAGGCGGACAAGGGGAACGCATTTATAGCACAAAAGGTATTGCCATAACACTTTCCGCCTATGGTGGTGGTGTCTTTGCAAAAACGGGCGGTTATCTTATCAATGGAAAGACCAGAAGGTTACACCCGCGTGAATGTGCCAGGATAATGGGATATCCGGATTCGTATAAGATTTGCCAAAGTGCTAATCAAGCATATAAACAGTTTGGCAATTCAGTAGTTATAGATGTTTTACAGCTTATTGCTATTGAAATCGGCAATGCAATGGAAGGTTAGTAAAAGAAGCCGGAGAAATTAATTTGCAGTAATTTTTCCGGCTTTTCTGCTATAAATCAGCTTCAAACTCGGCTAAGCTCGGCTAAGTCTGAAGCATCTTGATTGCATTTTATTCGGATAGAAAAAATTACATTCATATTATAAGCGTTTTATAAGCGTTTGAAAGCCGTCTTATTTCATAAATAGAAAGGCTTTGGTTTGAAAAATAATATGTATATTTTCCAAGTACAAAACGATCCTGTAAAATAGCCTCTGTTATATTAGCAAGTAGCTTTTTCCCATCGGTGGAGAATGTGGTGGAGGGATAGGCTTTTTCTATAGTTTGTTTAACAATAGGAATATCCTTTTTTGCTGGTTCATTGGATCCGCTTTTCTTTATACGATATTTTGCAGAAATATTAAAATATTTTGCAAATTTTCTGATCGGTAAAATTACATAGTCATTATTGTAACTAATAATATATTTCACATTTTTGTTTTTATAATACCCTATTATCCAATTTGCAAAAACAGATGAGTCTATATTCAGAGATTCTCCTTTTTTACCAGCCTTGTTAAAACGCTCGAAATATTTATTCATATATTCGATTATTATTTCTGTCATTTCATTTGGTTCACTATGATTTCTAGGAGAAAATAAAAAGGTTCTTGTTTCTTCGTCAGGCAACAGAACAAATTGTCCGGATTGTGCAGCGGTATCCTTTGCTTCAATAAAATAGTCTATAGAACCGTTTTTAATAACTGCAATATCGGATTTTGTTGAATCCATACCACCTTCTCTTTGAAAAGTTGCGTCTTTCCCTTTATAGATTTTACTTAAATGCTCATAACATCTAATTTCAAATGCTTCACCTGGTTTCATCTGTATTCCTCCTCATTGAATAAATTTTATGTTATTTCCTAAAGCAAAGATTACACTCACTGAGTGCCAGTTTTTCCCGCCTTATCGCATTATGCTCAATATCAAAGATTGGACTTCTTTTTGATCGGTTAATATTATTTTAGTGCATATATTTTGTCTGAAACAAGGGTGCAAATTTTTCTTGACCTGAAAGGTTTTTTTTGCTACACTATCCAAAAGACCTTTAAGACGGTTCAGAGAGGCCGAAAGGATTTGGGGTTTTCTTTGACCTGTCTGTTTTTAAACAGTCAGGTTTTTTGTTGCCTGAGGAGGTGCAGGTTTATGAGTTTGGATTTGAAGCCCAAAGCGGTAATCATGGATTCCGAACAAATACGGCGAGCCATTACCCGTTTGACCCATGAAATTATTGAAAACAATCAGGGAACTGAAAACCTGGCCTTAATTGGTATTTTGCGGCGGGGAGTTCCCCTGGCAGAACGGATTGCCCGCAAAATTAAGGAGATTGAAAACCGGGATATTGCGGTGGGAACTCTGGATATTACCCTGTATCGGGATGATTTAACCGTTCGCACCAAACAGCCGTTGGTACGGCCTTCCAAGGTTCTGTTTTCCTTGAATGACAAAAAGATCGTTTTGGTGGATGATGTGATTTTTACGGGGCGAACCATTCGTTCGGCTTTGGATGCTTTGATGGATTTGGGACGGCCCAGCTTAATTCAGTTGGCCGTGCTGGTGGATCGAGGCCATCGGGAATTGCCCATTCGAGCTGATTATGTGGGCAAAAATGTGCCGACTTCCCGCAAAGAAGCGGTGGCGGTACGCTTTCGCGAAACTGACGGCCGGGATGAGGTCTTTATTGGCGATTTGCCTGATTTTGTGAAATCGGATTAATTATAATAGATACCCTCCTTTAAGTAAGGTTCTGTGAGACCGCAAGGATGGTTGGTTATTGGTTGGGAAAATGGCCAAAATCAGATTTTCCTTGTTTGTCTTCTGTGCCTTTGAGGTGGGAAGACTTTTTTTATGCAGCAAAAAAGAGGTGAGCCGAATTGAGTTTAAGTCAGAAAGATTTATTGGGGTTGGAGAAGCTGCCTCAAACGGATATTAACTTAATTTTGGAAACGGCAGTTTCCATGAAAGAAATTGTGTACCGACCCATTAAAAAAGTGCCTACCCTGCGGGGCAAAACCGTTATTAATATGTTTTTTGAGCCAAGCACCCGAACCCGGACTTCCTTTGAACTGGCGGCCAAATATTTAAGTGCGGATGCTGTCAATATTTCTGCCTCAGCCAGTTCAGTGGTCAAGGGGGAGAGCCTGAAGGATACTGCTCAAACCATTCAGGCTTTGGGGGCAGATGTTGTGGTTTTGCGTCATTCCATGTCCGGCAGTCCCCAGATGATTGCTCCCCTGGTGACTGCTTCGGTGATTAATGCCGGAGATGGAGCCCATGAACATCCCACCCAGGCTTTGTTGGATATGTTTACAGTTTGGGACAAACTGGGCAGCTTTCAAGGCTTGAAAATTGCCATTGTAGGCGATGTTTTGCACAGCCGGGTGGCTCGTTCTGACATTTGGGGCTTTAGCAAAATGGGAGCGGAGGTTTGGGTTTGCGGCCCTTCCACCTTGATGGCTCCAGAAATTGCTCAAATGGGAGCCAAGGTAACCACTAATATGCGGGAAGCTTTGGCAGGAGCCGATGTCGTGATTATGCTGCGGCTGCAATTGGAACGCCAGCAGCAGGGACTTTTTCCTTCGGTGGCGGAATATGCAGCTTTGTTTGGCTTGAATCAGCAAAAGCTGGCCTGGGCCAAGCCTCATGCTTTGGTAATGCACCCCGGCCCCATTAATCGAGGTGTGGAAATCGTTCCGGAGGTGGCCGATGGAATGCAGTCATTGATTCTGGAGCAGGTAACCAATGGTCTGGCTGTCAGAATGGCAGTGCTTTACTTAATGCTGGGAGGTGGAAATTAATGGCTTTACTTTTACAAGGCGGAATTATTTTAGATCCTGTAGCCTTAACTGAAACCCCAGCAGATGTTTTGCTGGACAAGGGTAAAATTGCGGCGATTGCGGATCATTTGGTTCCAGACGAAAAAACCAGGGTTTTGAATTTGAACAATAAATATTTGGCTCCTGGTTTAATTGATATGCATGTTCACTTGCGGGAACCGGGCTTTGAAGCCAAGGAAACCATTGCTACTGGAACCGCAGCAGCGGTTAGGGGCGGTTTTACTGATATAGCCTGTATGCCCAATACTCAGCCGGTGACCGATAATCGAACTGTAGTTGAATATATTTTGAAGCAGGCCAAAAAAGCAGGCTTGGCCAGAGTTTGGCCTATTGCGGCTTTAACCCGGGGCAGTCAAGGTGAGGAGTTAACCGAAATGGCTGATTTGAAGGAGCATGGAGCGGTGGCCTTTTCGGATGATGGGCAGCCGGTGGCTCAGGCTGGAGCCATGCGGCGGGTTATGCAGTATGCCAAAATGGTCGGGGCAACGGTGCTTTCTCATTGTGAGGAAAAATCCCTGGCTTTGGATGGCTGCATGAATGAAGGCTTTATGTCCACCAAGCTGGGTCTGAAGGGAATTCCGGGAGCAGCCGAAGAAGTGATGGCTGCTCGGGATATTCTGCTTTCCGATTTGACCGGTTGTCCGCTGCATATTTGTCATGCCAGTACCGCCAATACTCTTGAACTGGTGCGTTGGGCCAAGGCTCACGGCTTGCAGGTCAGTGCAGAAGTTACTCCCCATCATTTTACTTTGACAGAAGAAGCTGTGGAAGGCTACAATACTTTTACCAAGGTTAATCCGCCCTTACGAACCGAAGCAGATCGTCAGGCTCTTTTGGCTGCTCTCAAGGATGGAACCGCCGAGGTTATTGCTTCTGATCATGCCCCACATACGCAGGAAGAAAAGGAACAGGAATATGCCAAGGCTCCCTTTGGTCTGGTGGGCTTGGAAACCATGCTGGCTCTGGTTTGGACAGAACTGGTGAATAAAGGAGTTTTAACTCCGGCCGAGGCCATTGCCAAAATGACGGTTAATCCGGCTCGAATTTTGGGTATTAAAAAGGAACTTATTCAGGTGGGAGCAGCGGCTGATTTAACTGTTATTGATCCGGAATGGGAAGAAATTGTTGACCCAGAAAAGTTTGCCAGCAAAGGCCGCAATACTCCTTTTGCCGGTTGGAAACTGAAAGGTTGGCCGATTTATACAATTATTAATGGAAAAATTGTTTTTGCCCGCTCTTAGGCAGGACTTATTCAATATTTTAGGGAGGTCTTGATTAAATGAATGCATATTTGGTATTGGAAGACGGTTCGATTTTCAAAGGACAGTCTTTCGGAGCAGTTGGTCAAAAACGAGGAGAGGTAGTTTTCAGCACGGCTATGAGTGGTTATCCGGCTGCTTTGGCTGATCCGTCCTTGTTTGGACAAATTTTAGTCTGTACTTATCCTTTAATTGGAAATTGTGGTCTGGATGTGGCGAACCAGAAAAAAGCCTGCCTGGAAGCTTTGATTGTCAAAGAAGCCAGCTCTGATTTAAGCAGCTTTCGTCCCAGCATCAGTCTGGCTGCCTATCTGGAAAAAGAAGGGGTTTTGGGCTTAAGCGGAATAGATACCCGAGCCTTAACCCGGCTATTACGCAGCAAAGGCACCATGCGGGGCATTGTAGCCACCGGAGAAGTGGATTTGAAGCAATTGCAGCAGGAGGTTCAGACGATTCCGGCTTTGGATAGCTGGGCGGCAGTGCAAGCTCAGGCCGTCAAAGAAGTGCGGAAGATTGCCGGGACAGGATCTAAGCTGGCTTTGTTGGATTTGGGAGCTTCGGAAGGTCTGGTTCAGGTTTTGACAGAATCAGGCTATGAGCTGGAGCTTGTTCCTCCCACCTGGACGGCGGAAGCTGTTTTGGCTCTTAATCCAGCAGGGGTGGTCATTGGGAATGGCCCCGGCAATCCGGCGGATTTGCAGGAAGTAATTGCTACCGCAGCCGCTTTAAGCACCGCCAAACCGATTTTGGGCATTGGCCTGGGTTGTCAGGTTTTGGCGTTGGCTTGGGGGGCAAAAACCTTTAAAATGCAATATGGGCATCGGGGCTGCAACCACCCGGTTAAGGATTTGGCCAGCGGGACGGTTTATGTGACCAGTCAGACTCATGGCTATGGAGTGGATAAAGCCAGCCTGCCCGCTGCTTTGGAATTAACTCAATTTAATTTAAATGATGAAACTTTGGAAGCTTTTAAACATAAAGAATTACCGCTGATGGGGATTCAATATCATCCGGAAAGCGGCCCCCGGGATTCGCGTTATGTATTTGAACGGTTTGCAGCTATGTTGGAACAGGGAGGAAAATAGTCATGCCATTAAAAGAAGGTTTGCAGAAAGTATTGGTAATTGGTTCCGGTCCGATTGTCATTGGCCAGGCGGCGGAATTTGATTATGCCGGCACTCAGGCTTGTCGGGCTTTGCGGGAAGAAGGGCTGGAGGTGGTTTTGGTCAACTCCAATCCGGCTACCATTATGACTGATGCTAATATGGCGGACAAGGTTTATCTGGAACCTTTGACTCCGGAATTTGTTGCACAGGTAATCCGGCAGGAAAAGCCCCAGGGCTTATTGGCCACTTTGGGCGGTCAGGTTGGTTTGAACATGGCGGTGGAGCTTTCTCAAACAGGAGTCTTGGAGAAGGAAAATGTTACGCTGTTGGGAACTTCTCTGGAGGCTATTAAAAAAGCGGAAGATCGGGAATTATTCAAGGAAATGATGGAAAGCATTGGAGAACCGATTCCGGAAAGCGTAATTGTGGAAAGCATTGCTGAAGCTGTCAGCTTTGCCAATGAAATTGGTTATCCGGTGATTGTGCGTCCGGCCTATACTTTGGGCGGCACCGGGGGCGGGATTGCTCACAATCAGGCTGAATTGGAAGAAATTACTGGCCGGGGCTTAAAATACAGTATGATTGGTCAGGCTTTGATTGAACGCAGCGTAGCTGGTTGGAAAGAAATTGAATATGAAGTTATGCGGGATGCCAATGATAACTGTATTACTATTTGTAATATGGAAAATATTGACCCGATTGGGGTGCATACCGGGGACAGCGTTGTAGTAGCTCCCTGTCAGACTCTGAGTGATGCCGAACACCAAATGATGCGTTCTTCTGCTTTAAAAATTATTAAGGCTTTGAAGATTGCCGGGGGCTGCAATGTGCAGTTTGCTTTTGATCCGGTCAGCAACAAATATTATGTTATCGAAGTAAATCCCCGGGTTTCCCGTTCCTCGGCTTTGGCTTCAAAAGCCACCGGTTATCCCATTGCCAAGGTTACAGCCAAAATTGCCATTGGCTATACCCTGGAAGAAATCCGCAATGCAGTTACCAAAAAGACTTCAGCCTGTTTTGAACCGACCATTGATTATGTAGTCTTAAAATATCCTCGCTGGCCTTTTGACAAATTCACCAATGCGGATCGGACTTTGGGAACCCAGATGAAGGCGACCGGGGAAGTAATGTCTATTGACCGTACCTTTGAAGCAGCTTTGCAAAAGTCCATTCGTTCTTTAGAAGCGGGCTTGCGGGGAATGTATCTGCCCGATGCGGAAAGCTTTGATGCAGCGGCTTTGCGGGATTTAATTCATCACCCTGATGATCGCCGTTTGTTGGCGGTGGCCGAAGGCTTGCGTCGGGGCATGAGCATTGAAGAATTATATGATTTAACTAAAATTGAGCCATTCTTCCTGCGTAAAATTCAAAATATCGTAAACTTTGAAAAGGAATTTACCCAGGCAGGCAAAGGCTGTCTTTGTGGAATTAACAAGGATCTGCTGGAAAGAGCCAAAAAGCTGGGTTTTGCCGATTCAGTGCTGGCCGGTTTAATTGGGGTTAAGGAAGAAGAAATTGCCCGCTTGCGGGAGGATCTGGAAATCGTACCGGTTTATAAAATGGTAGATACCTGTGCGGCAGAATTTGATGCAGTAACCCCCTATTATTATTCCTGCTTTGAAAGTGAAGATGAAGTCCAAAAATCTGATCGGCGAAAAATTGTGGTTTTGGGAGCCGGCCCCATTCGGATTGGCCAGGGCATTGAATTTGACTATTGTTCAGTTCATTCGGTTTGGGCTTTGCGGGAACAAAATGTTGAAGCAATTATTATCAATAATAACCCGGAAACCGTCAGCACCGATTTTGATACGGCCGACCGGCTTTATTTTGAACCCATGATTCCGGAAGATGTTTTGAATATTCTGCAGGAAGAAAAACCGGAAGGCGTGATTGTTCAGTTTGGCGGCCAGACGGCCATTAACCTGGCGGCTCCTTTGCAAAAAGCCGGGATTAAAATTTTGGGAACCTCTGTGGATGATATTGACCGGGCGGAAGACCGGGAACGCTTTGATCAGCTTTTGATTGAACAAAATATCCCCAAACCGGCTGGACACACCGCCTTTTCGGTGGAAGAAGCCCTGAAAATTGCCGATAAAATTGGCTTTCCGGTACTGGTTCGCCCCTCTTATGTTTTGGGCGGCCGAGCCATGGAAATTGTTTATAACACCAATGAGCTGTTAAATTATATGAAGACTGCCGTTGAAATTACCCCAGAGCATCCGGTTTTGGTGGATAAATATTTATTCGGCAAGGAAATCGAGGTTGACGGTATCGCTGACGGGGAAACCGTCTTAATTCCAGGGATTATGGAACATGTGGAAAGAGCCGGAGTTCACTCCGGGGACAGCATTGCGGTTTATCCGGCCTCCTCTTTGACTGAAGCTCAAAAGTCTCAGGTCATTGATTATACAACCAGACTGGCTTTGGCTTTGCAGGTGCGGGGTTTAATTAATATTCAATATGTTTTGCATGAAGACCAGATTTATGTTTTGGAAGTTAACCCGCGTTCCAGCCGGACAGTTCCTTACATGAGCAAAATTACCGGAATCCCTATGGTTAATCTGGCCACTCGGATTATTCTGGGCGAAAAATTGAAGGACATGGGTTATCAAAGCGGTTTATATCCGGAAAATGGTTTCTTTGGAGTTAAGGCTCCGGTTTTCTCCTTCTCCAAGCTGAACAAGGTAGATATTGGCCTGGGGCCGGAAATGAAATCCACCGGGGAAGTTTTGGGAGTGGATAAGGACTATTCAGTAGCCCTGTTCAAAGCTTTGCTGGCCAGCGGTTGTTTGTTCCCCCGCAGCGGATCGGTTTTGGTAACGGTTTCCGATAAGGATAAACAGGAAATTCTGCCCTTGATTAAGGGCTTTGTAGAGATGGGCGATTATAAAATTTATGCTACCAAGGGTACGGCTGAATTTTTGCATAAGCAGGGCTTGGAAGCTACTGTGGTGAAGAAAATGGCCGAAGGCTCGCCCAATATTGAAGATCTGATCAGGGCTGGCAAAATTAATGTAGTGATTAATACCCTGACGCATGGGAAAGAGCCGGAACGGGATGGCTTCCAGATTCGCCGGGCAGCGGTGGAATTTGGGGTGCCTTGCCTGACTTCCATTGATACGGCCTTAGCCATTCTGGAGGTTTTGAAGTATATCCGGGAAGGCCAGCAATTTAAGCTGATTCCCTTGCAGGATTATCGCAAATAATTAAGCTTTAAATGAGGTAAATTAAAGAATGGAGAGCTTTTCTCCATTCTTTTTCTCAATGGGAGGTGGAATTTTGCATTGTGGAGAATTTAGGATAACTGCGAAAGAAAGGATCTTGCCGGATCATTGTCTGTTGCAGGTGGAAGCTCCGGAAATTGCTCAGGAAGCCCAGCCGGGACAGTTTGTCCAGATTCGCTGCGGTCAGGATTTGGAGCCGTTGCTCCGCAGACCAATCAGTATTCATCGGGTGACAGGGGATCGCCTTTCCTTTTTATTTCGGATAGCAGGCCGGGGAACTCAAAAGCTGGCAGAAAAGCAGGTAGGGGATAAGCTGGATATTTTGGGAGCCTTGGGTCAGGGCTTTCGGCTGCCGGAAACCAGGTCTAAGGTAGCCTTGCTTGGAGGCGGAATCGGGGTGGCTCCGCTGGTTTTTCTGGCGGATAATCTGAATGATTGTCAGGTGGATTTGCTGGCGGGAGCTGCCCGCCGGGATTTGCTTTTGCCGGAAAGCTATTTTTCTCAGGTAAATTATTATCCGGCTACAGATGATGGCTCCTGGGGTTATTCCGGTCTGGTAACGGACTTATTTAAAAGTAAACTGCAAGAGGGCGAAAGCTATGCCGGGTTTTATGCTTGCGGCCCTTTGCCCATGCTGAAAGCCCTGGCTCGGATTGCTCAGGAGTTTGGCTTGAAGGGACAAATTTCTTTGGAAGAAAAAATGGGCTGCGGGTTGGGCGTTTGTTTAAGCTGCGTTACCAAAATTAAGGATCAGCAGGGGAATAGCTTTAGCCATCAGCGAATTTGTCGGGAAGGCCCGGTTTTTGACTGGCAGGAGGTGAAATTATGCTAGAGGTTAATTTGGGCGGCATTCAAATGAAAAACCCGGTAACCACAGCTTCCGGAACCTTTGGTTTTGGTCAGGAATTTGCCGAACTGTTTGACTTAAACCGTCTGGGAGCCATTACGGTCAAAGGAACTACTCTGGAACCCAGAGAAGGCAATCCTACCCCCCGCATGGCTGAAACCCCGGCGGGCATGATTAATGCGGTGGGTCTGCAAAATAAGGGAGTGGCTGGCCTGCAAAAGGAAGCCCTGCCTTTTTTGGCTAATTATCCGGATTTGCCGGTAATTGTGAATATTTCGGCCAACAGCCCGGAAGAATATGCCGAATTAGCGGCCATTTTGGATCAAACTCCCGGAATTTCCGGGCTGGAGGTTAATATTTCCTGCCCCAATGTTAAAAAAGGCGGCTTGCAGTTTGGCAGCGATCCTCATTCAGCGGCAGAAGTGACTAAGGCTGTTAGAAAGGCAACCTCTTTGCCCGTAATTGTCAAGCTTTCGCCCAATGTGGCTGATATTGCGGCCATGGCGGTGGCTGTGGAAAACGCCGGAGCGGACGCAGTGTCCTTGATTAATACTCTGTTGGGCATGGTTATTGATGTGCAGAAGCGAAAACCGGCCATTGCCAATATTATGGGCGGGCTTTCCGGCCCGGCCATTCGTCCGGTAGCAGTGCGTTCGGTTTGGCAGGTTTACAAGGCAGTCAAAATCCCCATTTTGGGTATGGGCGGCATTGTGCAGGCGGAGGATGCTTTGCAGTTTATTTTGGCTGGAGCAACGGCAGTGGCGGTGGGAACTGCGAATTTTCTGGATCCCTTGACTACTATTAAAATAGTGCAGGGTATTAAAGAGTTTATGGAACAAAATGGAGTTAAAAATATTCAGGAATTAATCGGAGCGGCTCATTAAAGGTTGGAAAGCAGGAGAAAACCTTCCTGGCAGGAAGGTTTTCTCCCAGGCAGGAAAAGAGATATAATTTTGAATAAGATATTAATTAGTTGGAATAATTGGCTAAAAAACAAAATGATTTTGCTGGTGCTTTTGGGGCTGATCTCCGGCTTGTTTTTTCCCTGGTCAAATGGGGAGTTTCTGGAAGCGGCTTCCATGCTGTCCTTTGGCTATATGACTTTGGTGGTGTCTCTGGATAATGGGATTCGGGAATTTTTTCGTTCCTTGACTCATCCGGGACTTTTGCTGATTTGTCTGCTCTTGGTTCATGCCCTGGTTCCGATTTGGGCCATTCTGTGGGGACAGCTTTTTTTTGCGGATCAGGAACTGATCCGCCTGGGCTTTTTAATTGCAGCCGGGATTCCGGTGGGAGTTACTTCCATCATCTGGACTTCCATTTCCGGAGGGAAAACCGCTTTGGCTCTGGCGGTGGTGACTATGGATACCATTATTTGTCCGTTGTTTATGCCTTTATATTTGCGGCTGGTTGCCGGGGCAACGGTGCAGGTAGATTTTTGGCCTCTATTTATTAAATTGCTGCTGATGGTAACCATTCCGGCTTTGATTGGGATGCTTTTGAAGGAGTGGAAGGGCAGCAAGCTGAATAATTTCAGCCGGGGCTTGGGCGGCTTTACCTCCAAAATAGCCTTGATTGTCATTATTTATTTTAATGCAGTGGAGGTTTTGCCCTATCTGGAAAAGAGCTGGCTGCTGCTCGAAATTTTGGGCGTGGTTCTGCTGATGGTTGCCAGCGGTTATTTGACCGGTTTGCTGGCTTTTTATTTTTTATCCGGCTCCCAAAAGAAACAGGCGGCGGCCATGGTTTTTACCATTGGAATGCGGAACAACAGCTTTGGAGCCATTCTGGTTATGGCCAATTTTCCGCCTCTGGCTGCGGTGCCGGTGGTTTTAGCCATGCTTTTTCAGCAGCCCCTGGCAGGGGTCAGCAGCTATTTATGTCAGCGTTTGAGCGAAAGAATGGAGCGGCGGCAGGCTGCAAAGCTGCCTGAATGAGCAAGGCGAAAAAGCTTAGCTGGGCTTGCCGCTTCCTGCTGCTGATGTAAGCTATTTATCATTTCATTTTCATTTATCAAGTAAATATCAGTTTTCACTTCAAGTAATTTTTCAAGGAAGTCATAATTCATCATAACATTATATCCGATTAGCAAGCTATTAGATTGTATTGTCTAATAGCTTGTTTTTTTTATCTTTTTTCTGTAATATTTCCTCTTTCTTGCAGCCGTGTTCGATGGGCTGTGTGTTGTAATTTCTTATAAAAAAACCAAACCCTTACATTTTTGTAAGGGTGCATTTCATAAAAGTTGTAAGCGATCAATAAAAAGGCGTAGTCTCAGACCCTTATATTTTTATAAGGGTGTAGTACCTCTAAATACATATCCATGCACTTAGAACTGATGTCATTATATCAATTCTTCTCATCGTTGTCAAGATTACCAGACAAAGTTTTTCCTATAATTTAGTTAAGCACAAGAAATCATATAAATTGAACAGATAGCCAGTTAAGATCATTCCGATCAAGCAAATGGCGATGAATAAAAGAAGCAATTTGGGTTTGATGGCTTTGCTTAATAAAATTAAGGAGGGCAGGGACAAGGTAGTTACGGCCATCATAAAGGCCAAAATGGTTCCCAGGCTGGCTTGCTTGGCATACAGGGCTTCGGCGATGGGAATAGCTCCAAAAATATCGGCATACATGGGAGCTCCGGCCAAAACCGCCAGCAGCACCGAAAAAGGATTGTGATTGCCCAAAATGCTTTCAATCCAATTTTGCGGAATCCAGTTGTGAATTACTGCTCCAATGGCCACACCGATAAAAATGTAAAGATAAACCTTTTGCAGGGTCTTGATGACCTGAATCCAGGCATAGTTGGCTCGGGTTTGCAGCGGGCTAAAACCATCATCTTCCTGTTCCGGATTTTTAATAAAATCGGCAATATACTTTTCCATGTGCAGCTTGTCAATTATAGTGCCTCCAATAATGGCAATTAATAAGCCCAAAAGTACATAGACCAAAGCAATTTTAAAGCCGAAAATGCTGGCCAGTAGAATTAATGAACCCAAGTCTACCATAGGCGAGGAAATCAAAAAGGAAAAGGTTACTCCCAAGGGCAAGCCTGCCCGGGAAAAGCCCATAAACAGGGGAATGGAGGAACAACTGCAAAAAGGCGTTACGGTTCCCAGCAATGCACTGAGGGTGTTGGCCGGAAGTCCCTGAAAGCGACCCAGAATTTTTTTGCTGCGGGCTGGGGGAAAATAGCTTTGGATATAAGAGATAATAAAAATCAGGAAGATTAACAAAATAAAAATTTTGATTGTATCATAGATAAAGAACTGGAGAGAACCGCCCAGCCTTTGGTTTATATCCAAGCCGCAAGCAGTCAGCAGCCTGCCGATTAAGGTATTCAGCCATTGCATTCCCAGAATTTGATATTGAATAAAATGTCCAATTTGTTGCATAACAGGCTCCTTTTTGCTGAATCAGCTTAAATTTTGGGCTGGAAGCGGTTGAAGAAAAGCTTCCATTTCATGCAGAAACTCCTGACTGTTTTCAGCCGAGATGGAATAATAAATCCATTTTCCCGCTTTGCGGCCTTGAACCAGATTGCAGTCACATAAAATTTTCATATGATGGGAAAGGGTGGGCTGAGTAATTTGGAGTTGAAGCAGCAGCTCACAGGCACAGCGTTCTCCCTGGGTCAGCATGGCCAAAATTCTCAGCCGGTTTTCATCTCCCAGGGCTTTGCAAATTTGAACTAAATCAAGCTTCATATTGCTTTTCGGATTAGGCTTCAAAGACAATTTCCACTCCTCCTGCTTCCTGCCAAAGGGATTTGGCAATATATCCGGCTTCCATTCGACAAACATTCAGAATGGCACAGGGAACCAGACAATTGCTGCTGCATTGGGCAGCCTGAGCCTGATTGATAACATAGTTTTCTTTTATGTCCAGAATCTCCTTGATCGGAACCTCCAGCTTTGCCAGATTTTGTACTTTGGAACAGGGCGAATCCACGGTAACTACAATCTTTTTGCCTTCCCGATGCCCTTCGATGTGATGGACAAAACCGCATAAATTGGAATTAACAGTAGCTTTACTCAAGAAAAAGACCTCCTTATTATTTTTAATTTATTATAAGCTATATATAGATATATGTCAATATTTAAATATGTTCAGGCCGATTGGCTTTTTCTTGTAATTCAGGGCGGGTTCGGCTATAATGAAGCCAACAGCCAAACAGGGGAGGGAGTAATTTGAAGCAGGTGGTTAGTGTTAGTTTGGGTTCTTCCAAACGGGATCATCAGGTTGAAGTCAGTCTGCTGGGGCAGCAAATTCAGATTAGCCGTCGGGGTACTGATGGCGATTTTGACCGGGCAATTACTTTGTTAAAGGAATTGGATGGCCAGGTGGAGGCCATTGGCCTGGGCGGAATTGATCTTTATTTGTTTGCCGGAAAACGCAAATACGCTATTCGAGATGGCCAAAGGCTGGTGCGGGCTGTCCAAAAAACTCCGATTGTGGATGGCAGTGGTCTTAAGAACACCCTGGAGCGGCAAACCGTAGCTTTTTTGCAAAAGCGGCAGATGATTCAGCCCAGTACTCCAGTTTTGATGGTTTCTGCTGTGGATCGTTTTGGTATGGCTCAGGCTTTTAATGCGGCTCAATGCCAAATGGTTTTTGGAGATTTGTTGTTTTCAACTCCCTTTTTATTCCCAATTTGCAATTTAAAAAGCCTGGAACGATTGGCTCGGCTGGTTCTGCCAATTATGGTACGCCTGCCCTTTAAAATGTTATATCCTACCGGCTCAAAACAGGAGCAGCAGGATTTGAAGAAAATTGCCAAATTAAGCAGGTATTATCGGGAAGCTAAAGTAATTGCCGGAGATTTTCATTTTATCCGCAAATTTTTGCCTGAGGGTTTGGAAGGTCAAATGGTCGTTACCAACACTACCACCAAGGCAGATCAGCAATTTTTGCAGAGCTGCGGGGTGGGAACTTTGGTTACTACTACTCCGGTTTTGGAAGGCCGCTCCTTTGGTACCAATGTTATGGAAGCTTTGCTTTTGGCCTTGTCCGGCCGCCGGGAAATGCAGGAAAAGGATTATCTGGCTTTATTGGAACAATTAAATTTTGAACCAACCGTGACTATTTTGTAATTTGCCAATGATGAGGTGAAATTATGGATGAACAGCACAAGAAAACCGATAAACTGTTGGCCAGTCTGGAAAATAAAATAGAAAATTTGGCTCATCAAATGGAAAAAACCAAGCTGGAAGAGTATGTGGGGCTTTTGGGGCATCCCTGGCGTTTGCTTTGGGTTAATTTTATTTCTGGAGTAGCCAAAGGGGTGGGGATTGTTATTGGCTTTGCCATTTTTGGAGCCATTATTATTATGATGCTGCAAAAGCTGGTTCCCTTAAATATTCCGGTTATTGGAGAGTTTATCGCTCAAATTGTGGAAATAGTGCAAAAGCAGTTGGAATAATAAGCTTGTTGAAACTTGTATGATATGGTACAATGCTGAATAAAGTCGGTATCGACAAATAAAGTAATAAAGGTGGGAGAAAATGCAAAAATCTTGTTTAGTCAGGCGGAAGATTGTCAGTTTGGTTTTGGCTTTGCTGCTGGGGTTGAGCGGTTTTTCCGGGCTGGTCATGGCCGAGGATTTGACCGAAGAATTGGGCGAAGAAGAAAATTTGACCGAAGCAGCCCTTGAGCCGGAAGCAGATTTATCTGTGGCAGAAGCTTTAGATGAGGAGGAGTCTCCAGCTCTGGAGGAAGATTTGGAGGACTTAACCGAAGAAATAGAGGTTAAATCGGCAACATCGGTGACAGCAGAACCCTTGACCGAGCCGGTTGTAAGAAAAACCAGTCTGATTGAGGCGGATTGGGCCGGAGCCTTTAATTTGACTCCGGATAATAACAATTTGACTTCTGTTGCCCTGCCGGTTTCGGCGGCAGGCTTGGTGGAAAGCTGGAAATGCAAGGTCAGTGCAGCCTCGATGATGGGAAGCTATGCTGGACAGGTTGTCATTGTAGATGGCTATCTTTACACTACTGGAACTGATGGTTTGCTGAAGATTGACCAGAAGACCGGAGACATTGAGGAAACTGTTTCCGGTGTTGGCAGCCGGGGGCATTGGTATTATGACTATCTGGCTTATGGAGAAGGAACAATCTTTGTAGCTACTCAGACTGATATTTCTGCTTATGATTTAGAAAATGGTTTAGCTAAAATTTGGTCAGCTACTCTGGAAAATGGTTATTATCATCCCCTGGTTTATCATAAGGGCTTGCTTTATTGTAACGGCAATGTGCTAAAGGCAGAGGATGGGACAATTGTTTATACCCTGGATGGTAAGTTTAACTGGTCAGCGGGAGCTTTTGTTACTTTGAGTGATGGCCAGATGGAAGCCTATTATATTTCTGATTTGAATTACTTGTATGCGGTCAATGCTCAAACCGGAACTCCTTTGGATCAGTGGAACTTTGATCAAGGAACCTATGATGGATATGCGTCTGCCAGTCCGGTAGCTTATTCCAGTGCCAACAACCGCCTTTATTGGGGCAACAGTAACAAAGGGGAATTTTATTCGGTGCAAATTGACCAGCAGACCGGCGAGCTGGTGGAGGACAGTAAAATAATTCAGGATCAAGAAGCCTATAAAACATCTTGTGCTCCGGTAATTTATCAGGATCGGGTTTATTCGGCGGGCAAAGACGGCAAAGTTTATGTTTATGATGCCGAAACTTTGGATTCTTTGGGGGTTACCTCCAATGATATTGGCGAAATTCGGAGTACTCCTCTGTTATGTACGGCTTATGAGGAAGAAACTGACAAAGTTTATTTGCTGATGCAGTCTGCTAATGCTCCTGGTTCCATTTATGTTCTGGAAGAAGATTATAATGATTCGGTTGATCCGACTTTGCAGTTTATGGCTAAACCTTCTGTTTCCACCAATTTGGCTTATGCTTTTGAGCAGTTGGCCTTTGACTTGGAGGGGTCTTTATATTGCTACAATGAAGCTGGTTATTTCTTTAAATTTGCGGTTTCGGCTGCCCGTTTGAATAGCTTGGAGGTTAAAGAGGCTTTAAATGATCTGAACTTTAGCTCGGCTGTTACTGAATATCAGGTTGTTATGTTCCAAAGTTCCGGTCAGGCTACAGTTCGTTTCACCCTGCCTTCCGCAAGCTCCTGTGAAGTTAAAGCTGGAGGAGCAGTTCTTAGTCCTGTCGAGGTTGAACAAGCCTGGCAGGTGGAAATTCCGCTGAATGCCGGCAGCGGATCCGCTCAAATTACAGTAACCGACACTGATCAAAATCAGCGAAGCTATAGTTTAAATTTTGTTCCAGCTTCAAGCAATGCCCAGCTTGCCGATTTGGTGGTCAGAGGCAAGGGCAATGTTTCGGCGGCGGCTTTGAGTCTGACTCCGGAATTTGCAGCAGATACCTATGCTTATACGGCGGCCAAGGATTCAGATTCGGACAATACTTATGACAGTATTTGGCCTACTCCGGCGGATAAGGGAGCATTGATTAAGGTTAACGCTTTAAGCGGAGTTAGCAATATTGCAGCTGATTCCTATGAAGGTCAGAGCTTTTATAATGTTTATTTTGCAGACTCAACGGCAGTTGTGGAAATAGAGGTTCTGGCCGAAGATGGTCAGACCAGACAAACCTATCAGCTTACCCTGCAAGGCGGCAAAACCGGCGGGGGCGGCAGCTCCGGCGGAGGGCAGGAAAGTATCAAGATAATCTTTAGCCTGCAAGGTGACACCAAAGGTTATAGCTATGAAGAACATGGCGATTCAGATTATGAAATGTGGATAGAATCTACTGAAATGACCCTGGATCCGTCCGAAGCGGCCAATGGCAATTCCTTAACGGTTATGGATGCTTTGCTTAAAGCTTTGAAGGAAGCTGGTTTATCCTATGAGGAAAATAATGGCTTTATAACCGCTATTGATGACCTTGCTGAAAGAGATAACGGCCCCAATAGCGGCTGGATGTATCAGGTTAATGGATCGAATCCGGTTTATGGTTCAGCTGATCAGCGGATTTACGATGGCGATGAGGTTTTTTGGTACTATGTTCGGGATTATACCAAGGAATCGGAGATGAGCGAGGAAAGCAGCTCCAGTGACAGTAACAGCGATACCTCGGCCAGCTTTTCAGCTAATGTTCAAAAAGGAGCCGCAACCTATACCATAACCGAAACGGATTTTAATAATTTGCTGGATCAGGCCAAAGAGGAAGAGCAGCCGGGTTATCTGGAATTTAAGCTGGAAGTTGAAAAGAACCTGCAAAGCATGGTTAAATATTATAGCCTGCAAATTCCGACTGCCCAGCTTCCTCAGATATTGGCTAATCAAAACCAGGTTTTAGGTTTAAAATTCAAAGCCGAGGGAGGCTACTTATCCCTTTTGAATAATGCTTTAACTATTTTAAACCAGCAAAAAGCAGAGGAACGCTATTTGGATTTGCAGATTCAAAAGATGAATTGGCAGGATTTAAGTCCGGAACAGCAAAAAGTGGTAAATGAAAAGTCTTTAATCAATCAATACCGCCTGTTCCTGGGCAAAACGGAAATTTCTTTGTTGTCCGGAGGAACTCTGGAAATGGGTATTCCCTATACCTTGCCGACAGGTAAAAATCTTTCCAGTTGTTATTTATACCGATTGGACGGAAAGGTTCTCAGCAATCAGCTTATTCGAGGCTATGATCCGATTAATAAAATGCTTTATTTCCAAACCAATCAATTAGGAACATATGTTTTATCGGAACAGCCTTTGCTGAAGGAAACCCTTCCTGCCGCCAATCCGACAACAGAATTAAGTCAGCCGACTGAAGAAACTTTTAACAGCAGCTTCCGGGATATTGCGGATAGTCCTTATCGGGATGCGATTATTCAAATGGAACAGGCCGGGTTATTTAAAGGAGATGGGCAGGGTAACTTCTATCCTGATCAGATTTTGACCCAGGCTATGCTGGTTACTGTTTTGGCCAATTATGCTGGTATTAACGCTCAGGCCGATAGTGAAGCTTATTATACCGCTCCTTTAAATTGGGCGTTGGATAATGGCTTGCTTCAGGAAGGTGTTTTGCCGGAAGATGAAGTTAATCGGGAAGGTCTGGCCGTTACCCTGTATAATTATGTGGAATACAGTCAGCAGGTCTTGCAGTTGCTTCGAGATGGGGTAATCTATAATGATGTTTTATCCGTCAATCCCGAAAACCGGGAAAAAGTCAAAACTATTCTGGAAGCGGAACTGATGGATTTGGACAGTCAGAATAACTTTGATCCGCTGACCGAAGTTGACCGGGCTTTTTATGCCGGAGTTATGCAAAAATTTTTGGCTAATTTAGCCAAATAAGCAATAAATAAACACCTTTAGTTTGAGGAATAGACAAACCTTGGACTGAAGGTGTTTTTTTAATGTTGGTGCGAGGAAACTCGGCTTTTTAAAGCCGAGATGAACGCACCTACTTGAACAAGGCATCAAAATATGATACACTTATTACATGAATGGACATAATTCTAAGTATACACATGGCAGAACTTGCGTACATAAGCTCAATTACCATATCATATCCATATCATATGGGGTACAAAGTACCGTAATAAATGAATGACATTTGAACTCGAAGATGAAATCAAGCAAATTTTACATAACATTTCTTCTGAGAAGGGACAAGTTCTTTCAGGCTCTTTCGCAAGCACCCTGAACTCAGACGCTTTTAAGTGAAGCTGCTGCAAAATATACTTACGAGCAAAGAAAAAAGGAGCTTAAACATGGTTAAACACAGAGGCTGCCGTTACCGGATATATCCAAATATAGCTCAAAGCGAGCTTATCATTAAAACAATAGGACATTCTCGTTTTGTATATAACCGTATGTTAGATGAAAGCAAAACCGCTTATGAGCAGGGCGGGCGATTTACAAGCAGAAATGCCTTTAATTATCGCCTTACATCGCTCAAAGATGAATACCCATGGCTTCGGGAAGTCGATGCTACAGCCCTTACTTCCGCAAATGATGCTCTTGCCGCAGCGTTTAATCGCTTCTTTAAGAAGCAAAACGCCTTTCCGAACTTCCATAAAAAGAAATCTTTCGGTTCCTATATTTCAAAGTGCGTAAACGGCAATATTTGCATTAAAGGAAAGCATATCAAGCTTCCGAAAATCGGCAAGGTAAAAGCTGTAATCCACCGAGAACCATCTGCTGATTGGAAAATAAAGTCCGCTGCTGTTTCACAGAATAGTGACGGCAAATTTTATGTTTCCCTGCTCTTTGAGTATGATGAAGCTATTGCTGCAGTACCCGTATCCGATAATATTATCGGCCTGGACTATGCTTCTGACGGCTTATATGTCGATGATAAAGGCAATATCGGTTCTAATCACAAATATTATCGTGAAGCACATGATAAGCTTGCTAAAGAGCAACGCAAGCTGTCACGCAAAGCAGGCTCTAAAAAGAATGAGCCTAAATCCTCGAATTGGCATAAACAGCTTAAAAAGGTCAACAGACTTCACGCTCATATTAAGAATCAGAGGCGGGACAACCTTCACAAGATATCTGCTGAGATAGCCAATCAGTATGATGTTGTTTGTGTTGAAAGCCTGAATATGCGTTCTATGTCCAATAAAGGTTTTGGTAACGGCAAAGCTACTCTTGATAACGGATACGGTATGTTTCTCAATTTCCTTGAATACAAGTTGCAGGACAGAGGAAAGTATTTCGTTAAAGTTGATAAATGGTTTCCGTCCAGCCAAATATGTCATCAATGCGGAACTATCCACAAGAAGATGAAAGACTTATCCATTCGTACAATGAAGTGTGATTGCGGACTAACAATCAGCAGAGATCAAAATGCAGCAATCAATATCAAAAACGAAGGTCTGCGTATACTGAAATCTGCGTAAATCTTCAAATAAATGGTAGGCTGGGAA
>JAZRVI010000045.1:0-28934 GCA_045599035.1 Desulfocucumaceae bacterium
GGAGGTGCATTTAGCTTTTCAAAAAAGTTAAATGCTGTTGCCCTGGTGTTTATCGCAATTCATCCCGCCACCTATAGAGGTGGGGGTTTCTTGCTCACGGCGTGTTAAATTCCAGTTACAGCAAAATTGGGCTTGTTAATAATATATATTTTTTAATTTTTATTGTCCGGAACTATCTTCGGTCAAATTACCAAAGCTGCTGGGCTGAGCCAAAGCATCTTTATATTCCTTGGAGTCACTTTTGGCAAAGCTCATACTGGCTTCGTCCATTTCACCGGTTAACAGATTATCTTTGTAAGTGAAGTCTATTGCGTCTCCATCAGCAGTTAAGGTTACTTTGTTGCCGCTGGCTTTCCAGGTAAGTTCTTGAGCGTCTTGGCCAGTCATGGTCATAGTAGCCGAACCATCTTCTTTTAAGGTCAGAACCATTTCCATACCAAAGGCAGACAAATCAGAAGCGTACATGGTCATTTCGCCTTCCTGAATGGAAGCCAATTTCCATTCTCCGGCCAAAGAGGAAGAATCAGAATTGCCGCAGGCGGCCAAACCTAAGATCAAGCTCATCATAGCTACTAAAGCAATTATTTTCTTTTTCAATAGTTTTCTCTCCTATCCAGTTCTCTTTTTAAATGATTATCAAATAACCCCTTTCTTGGATGGTATTGCCAATGAATAATAAGCTGCTATCCCAAAGTATTACCTGCATTGTATCACATTAATTTCTTTAATGCAAATCTTGTTTTTGGGCATTTCCGGTTGGAGGCAGGAAAAAACTAAAACCCCATGATGGCCACTTCATCCCGATCCAAACGATGGCGAATTTGTTCCATTTGTTTTTGCAAAACCAAGTCTTCTCCAGCAGCTCGTTCGATCTGTCTCAGGAGGTCAATGGTTCGCCGCAGCAAAGAAAACAAATCACCTTCCTGTAAGCTGCAGCTATTCAGCAAATTGTCAAAGGATTCTCCTTCATACCAGGCCACAGCCAGGGAGGCAGGCAGGGGGGACCAGACACAAAGGTTTTCCGGTACCTTATTGCGAGCCAAAAATTTGACCAGCTTTTTAATATGATCCAGGTCAATAGGAGATTTGGGGGTACATTCTTCTCGACCCGGAATATAATCAACTCCTGCCAACACAGCTACCACTTCTTGAGCCGGACGATCCCTCAGATAACCCTGAAAAAGCAATTCAGTTACCAAAATTTCCTGAATATATAAACGAAGGGCAAATTTGCCTCGGGGCAAAAGGGTTCGGCCTTCCACAAAGTCCATCTTTTCCAGCAAGTCCCACATATTATTAAATTCCACTTCATAATCTCGGGAATGTCGTTCCAGTTCCTTGATTCTGCGGCTCAAGCGACTTTTGCTGTTATCCAGAACTTCCTTTTTTTTCTGGGTTTGCTGGCAAATTTGATAGGCACAGTTTTTAGGCTTGGCTTTTAAAATTTTCCGAATTTCCTCCCGGCGACGAGCTGAACCCGGTCTGGCTGCATAACGGCGGGTTTTGAGTTTATAAAACTCTTTTTTGAGACTGGAACGCAGGAGCTGGCAGCAGGGCTGAAAAATATCCTCACAAAAGCAGGCGGGCAAGTCCTTTTTCTGTTCTTCCAAGTGCTTTATTTGATCCTGCAAAAGGATACTCTCCTTATTGTTTTGGAAGGCAGCCAGGTTTTGTTCCAGATAGCGGGTAATTTCTTCATCATTTTTCCACTGCAAAAGGCTTAAAACTGTATTGGGCGAAATTATCAAGCGGCCCCGTACTGGTTCGACTTCTGATTCTTTGTAAAATCCAGTTTGTTCGGGAAAGCGGTCGTCAATTCGGATATAAACCTGTCCCACCGGATCAAACCCCCGGCGACCGGCTCGGCCTGCCATTTGAAAAAATTCCCGATTGTACAAGGCTCGAAATTCTCGTCCGTCCCACTTGCGGCAGGAATCAAAAACAGTACTGGCCGCTGGAAAGTTTACTCCGACTGCAAAGGTTTCGGTGCAAAATAAAACATAAATCAGCCTTTTTTCATACAGCTTTTCAATTAAAACCTTTAAGGCCGGGGGCAGTCCGGCGTGGTGATAGGCAATACCCTGCTTTAATAGTTGGGACAATCTTTGGCGGCGTTGATTAAAAAGCTGAGGCTGAAGCTTTTCGGCCTGAGCAATTTCCTGCTCAACCAGTTCCTTTTCTTTAATCTGTAAGAAATCCCATTTTCGACTTAATTCGTCTGCTAAAAGCTCGGTTCTGCCCCGGCCAAAAGTAAAATACAGAGCTGGTAAGTGTTCCTGAATTGCATCAATAATTTCATCCATAAAATTTTTTCCGATACTTTTGGCCATCGTTTTACCTCACTTTATTTTTATTCAAATTCTTCAGAGTAAATATATTTCAAAGCTTCATTTTTGTTTAAAACTTTACCTTTGGAGGTAAGCCATTTTAATCGCAAGGGAACTGCCCGGTTTTTTTCAATAATTACCCGAACAGGTCGTTCCCGAATATGCTCAATCCATTGAGCAATTTCCCGAATATTGGGTACAGTAGCAGAAAGCCCCAGTATTTTAATATGAGAAGGAGCAAAAATAATGCTTTCTTCCCAGGCTGTTCCTCTTTGGGCATCGTCCAGATAATGGATTTCGTCAAAAATAACATGACTGGTTTTGTCCAGCATTTCCGGATTGGAAAAGCACCAATTGCGGAAGATTTCAGTTGTCATCACCAAAAGCGGAGCGGTTTCGTTCAGGGAAAGATCCCCGGTAATTAAGCCTACCTGATCTTTGCCATATTCATCCAAAAAATCCCGGTATTTTTGGTTGGACAGGGCTTTAATCGGAGAAGTATAAACAGATCCCTGGCCTGATTCAATAATCCAATGCAAAAGCTTTTCGGCAATCAGGGTTTTTCCGGTTCCAGTGGGAGCGGCCACCAAAACATCCAGCCCGGCAAATAAAGCTTCAATAGCTTCTTTTTGAAAAGGATCCAATCGTAGCGAGCTGTCGGCATTCGGAACCAATCGGAGCTGGTGTTTTAACTTTTTTTTACTATTTTCCATTATCAACCTCATAATATAAAAATTTTTTCGGCCAAAAAGCAAATTAAAGTTTTGTTAATTTGCTTTTCAGTTATATAATAGATATAGATCTTAAAAGGAGGAATTGAAGCATGAAAACGGACTATCGTTTTAATTATCGGGACGATGACAAAATTTTAAGCGTAGAAATTAAATGCTGCGGCAAGCATATTGGGGAAATGCGTTTTAAGGAAGGTGAATCCAAAACTTGTCCCCACTGCGGAACTGTCCACTCTTTGCGAATGGGCTACAATCATTTTCATATAACCGCCTCTCCCGATGAGGATAAAGGGATTAGCTAGGTATTAAAACTGTTCGGCAATTACAAGCTGATTGGCGGACAGTTTCTTTTTTTATTTATCGCACCCGATTTTTTAATCTGCCAATCCCGGCAATTTCCACTTCAATTAAGTCCTGGCTTTGCAAGATGCCTACTCCGGCGGGAGTTCCGGTGATAATTACATCACCGGGCAATAAGGTCATAATGTTGGAAATAAAACTGACCAGTTCAGCTACTGAAAAAATCAAATTGCGGGTATTGCCATTCTGTCTCAATTCTCCATTTAAAAAGGTTTTAACTGTAACTGCTTGAGGATCTAGTTCGGTTTGAATAAAGGGTCCCAGTGGTAAAAAGGTATTAAAGGATTTGGAGCGGGTCCATTGTCCATCTTTTTTTTGCAGATCCCGAGCGGTTACATCATTGGCAATAGTATAACCCAAAATATGATTTTCAGCCTCTTGAATGCTGACCTGATTTGTTAAAGTTCCAATTACAACGGCCAGTTCCCCTTCATATTCCACTTGGGAGCTGCTGGCCGGAAGCAGGATTTGTTCTCCGCTTCCAATTAAAGCTGTAGGCGGTTTAAAAAATAAAACGGGTTGTTCGGGGCGGGAAAAGTCCAGTTCTTGAATGTGCTTTTGATAATTTAGACCTACGCCAATAATTTTGGAGGGCTGGCAGGGCGGCAGAATTTTTAGCTCCTCCAGGGCTAAAGCTAAACCACCGCTTTTAAAACCTTCCTGTGGCAAAACCTGATTATCTTGAACAATTCCATTAAAAATCTGATCTTGAAAAGCAAAGCGTCCTAACAACATAGATTATTTCCTCCGTTGGTGATTAATTGGTGGGTATAGGTCGTCCCACAACCCATATAAAAGCGGGAATATGGCATAACTGGTGCAGATAACTGCTGATAAAATTCCGGAATCATTAAAAACGGCGGCTACAAAGGCTCCCAACAGAACAGCGGTCAAGCCTTTTTGAAAAATTGGATTTTGACTTCGCCATTTTTTGAAGGTGCTTTTTAGGGCTTTATTATTGTTTTGATTGTATAAAAAAGCCAAAAGCAATAGTTCTAAGATAAAAACCCTGCCCCAGGTGGAGGTTTGCAATAAACGCAAGTTGGTTTCCAATTTGCGTACAATAATTTCCTGGACTTCAGCCCAGCCTCCGGAAAGAATTAGAGAAGCGGCCTGTCCCATATGGCTTTGCAATTCAGCCGGACGGCTGAGATCATAAGCAATAAAACCGGTCATACCAATCAGGATCAGTCCAATAATTCCGCAAATTATTTTTAAATTAATTTTGCTTTCGCTTAGAAGTAAAATAAGAAACAAATAAGCAGCCATGGAAGCAATGCTGCCTCCCACATTGGTTCCCAAAGAAGGCCAAGCCATAATCCAGACAGCCAACAAGCAAAGCAGCCCGGCACCTGACCAAAACAGCTTCTGGTGTTGTTGCAGGTGACAATACAGGCTGGCCAGCCCCAAAATTAAAGATCCAATGCAGACTCCCATATATTCGTTGCCAATACCATAAAATCTGGCTCCCACAATGGGATCATAGCTGAACAGAGAAGCCTTTTGTAAAGACGAGCTTCCCAGAGTATCCCCCAAAATCAAGCCGGCCAGCAAGAGTCCCAAAATAAGCCAGCCCTGCCCGGTTTTCTTGTGCAGCTTATCAAATAAAACCGTTAAAAGAGCAGTTAGCAAGCCCAATTCCAGAAGAATCAGCCAGGGAGCCGCACCAGGCAGCAGAGGCAGACAAAGCAAAACCAGAGGCATAAGAGGCACAATAAACAAACAGGGTTTGAGATATTGTCCAGCTTTATTAAATTGCTTCCAAAGCAAAAGTCCAGCCAAAACCAGTAAAATCATCTGTAAATAGATATAAATTTTGGTAACAATGGGTCGAGTAGCATTATTTACGGATAATTGATCGGCCATAGCTTTTAGGGTAACTAAAGACGAAGCATTGGATCTGGCAATGGAAGGCAATCGTCCGGACACCCCTTCCGGAACTTCACAGCCCAACCAGTTTAAAAGAGCCGGAACCAAATCGGTATTGTCAATTAGTCCGGTTCGGCGAGTAGTTGGAGAATATAATAATCCAGAGGGTAAATTTGCATTGTATAAAACCGTCCAGGTTATTTTATCAGTTTCTGCTTCCTGGTTTAATTGATAGCCCGGAGAAGGGACAGTGACTACCAGCAGATCTTCCTGAGGATCAATTATTTCCAGCAGGGAGCCCAAAAATTGATCTATTTGCACCAAAGTAGCCTGATTCATTTGATCGATTCGTTCCAAAGATAAATAGCTCCAATTTTGATAAATCCGGCTGAAATCTCCCAGGTCAATCACAATTAAGGAACTTTGGGCGGCTAACTCCTGGTAGTAGTTTAAGAGCTGGGCATAGTTGGTGCGAAAGCAGTTAACAAAATCAGGATCTTCGCTCAGGGTTTCAGATCCAATATACCCCCGATCCACTAGACCCTGACTGTCCATGGCAATCAAAACCCCCGGCTTTTGCGGGTTGATTTTGCTGTAGTCAGAATTACCCAAAACGGCAGTTTGAAGCTGATAATTATGTAAGGTTTGACCCAAAGTCCCCAAAATCAAGTCGTGATTGGATTTGGCATTTAAATTATACAGATGATTGATTCTCAAATTTAAAATGGAATCAGGCGGCGGAGTTTGTCCGGTTAGCCAAAAATATTCCGCCCCGGCCGAAGTCTGATTTTCCTGAATTTCCCCACAGGAATAGGCCAAAAGCGATTGATCAGAGGCTTTCAGCTTGACTCCGGAGCCCAGGGTTAAATAAATGTTTTTGGTATTAATGCCTCCTGTGGTTCGGCAGTTCAAAAGAGCTGCTGCTCCCTGTTCCCAGATTTTCTGTAAATTGGGCAAGTTATCCTGGTTCAAAAGCTCCAACGGCATTTTATCAATTAAAACCCAAATAACCCTTTTGCCAGTTATTTCATCCAGGGTCTGAATTTCCTGACTGGAAGGCAATAAAACTTCCAAGCTGTTTTGCGCTTGAACTGATCCGCTGCTCAAAAGCAAAATCAGCAAAACAAGGATGAATTTTCTAATTGGAATCACCCCCTTAATTTCTGGGAAAAATTATTTGATCTGGCTTTATTATTTCCTTTTTCCTGTCTTTTTTTCCTGCTGAAAATCCAGAAATTTGTTGGTACAAGACCAGGGAGGTGGCAAAAAAAGAATAAACTTTTTATTCTATTTGGGTCATTTTAACCAAATAGCCTTCATTTTGTTGGATCAATTCAGCAAAGCTGCCCTGTTGCACAATTTTGCCGTTGTCCATCACTAGAATATGTTCAGCACTGCTGATGGTGTTGAGTTGGTGAGCAATAACAATAATAGTTACTTGTTTATGCAGTGACTTAATTACATTACGAATATTATATTCGTTTTCATAATCCAGCGAGGAAGTGGCTTCATCCAAAATAATTAATTGAGGGGAACCAGCCAAAGCTCGTGCCAAAACAATTCTTTGTTTTTCACCGCCGGACAGCCGAATCCCCCGTTCTCCAACCAGACTGTCCAGACCTTCCGGCAGCTTTTCGACAAATTCCCAGGCTTGAGCTAATTTGAGAGCTGCGATTAAATCCGCTTCCGGAAGTCCGGGGTGAAAACGCTGGATATTTTCCCGAATGGTGGCATGAAGCAGCAGGGGGTCTTGAGGAACATAACTAATCTGTTTTTGCCAGCCTGCAATATTAGAGCTATCCAGCCTAATCCCATCAATTAAAATGGAACCACTTTCCGGAATTAAAAAACCGGTAATTAAGTTTACCAAAGTGCTTTTGCCCGCTCCTGAGCAACCAACCAAAGCAATGACCTTTTGAGCCGGCAAAACCAAACTAAGATTTTGCAGCAGCTTTTGAGCGGAACTCCTATAAGAAAAGTTTACATTTTCCAAGCGAATCTCCCGACAGAGTTGGAAATCAATCGAAAGAGGGATTTTAAGGGAGGCCGACTGGCTGCTCAGTTCTTCCAGGGTGTTACTGAAAGCTTTATAAACCGGAAGGGTACTCATCATATTTTGTAAAGTTGCTTGCAGGGAAATATAAATGGGCCAAAGCCGGGAAAAAATATAAATCATAATAACTACTTTCGCAGTATTGAGAGCCAAAAAGCTTTGAGCCACAAAAAAAGCCAGGGCAACCAAAACAGCCGAACTGATAGAATAAATAGCCGCTGGCTGAATATAAATCCGGGTTAGCTCCAAATTACTTTGCTTATAGGCTTCGGTGGCTTCCCAAAAACGCTGCCGCTGGCTGTCCGAAATTCCATAGGCTCGAATTTCTTTAATTCCGCTGATCTGATCGTCAATTTCCTCAAAGAATTGCACGGAAGCTTCCCGCATTCGCTGGCCGCAGGCTTTGGACTTGATTAACATAGGTCGAAAAAACCAGAACAACATTGCTCCACAACTTAAAATAAACAAGGTCAGCCAAAAGTTCATGACCAAAGCAATGCTAATTTGCACAGCAGCCGTTAACAAAAGACTGATGGATTTAACCAGCAGATTGGCGGTATTGCTGATGCGTCCGGTATCCAGGTTAAAAAGATTGAGCAGGTGAGAGCGGCTGTACTGAATCAGCTTTTGCCAGTCAGCTTGGGCAATGGCATCATAAAGCCGCAGGCGAAGCCCCTGAGTGTAGTCCTGAATAAGGCGGTTATCCATCAAAGTAACATAGCGGGTCAGCAAGGCTTTGCAAATCATAATTGCCACAAAAAGCAGCAAAAGCAAAGCAAACCGAATCATTGAATCAGCAGGCAGAATAAAGCTGTTATTGGGAAAATTGAAGGAATCAAAAAAATTGAGCAGGGGAATGAGAATTACAATGCTCAGTCCGCTGCTTAAGGAACTGATAAAAGATAAAAGACTCATTTTGACGAAGCGTTGTTTATTTGAATTAAATATATCCTGAAAAAGCTCTTGCATACTGATTTCTCCAATTTTTCCAATCTGCCTGATCAGTATTAATATAACAGATTGATCCGGGAATAACAAGTAAATGGAAGGTTTAATTATTTTAGAGATAATCTGAAATCGAAATGAAGCTTGTCGTATTTTCAATTAATTGTTATAATCAGGTAGAGGAGGGTTGAACTTATTAAAAAAAAGCTATTTATAAATAGCCCGCGAGCAGAAACCCCTAAGCTTTAACAGCGAGGGAGCGTCAATACGAACTGGATACTTGAAAAATAATGGAGCCAAAAGCATGAAAAAGAAGTTTATCGAAATTTATCAACAAAATATTGTCCGTCCCGGTTGGGATAAGCTGCTGGCCTGGCTGGAGCGTTCCGATTTTTTTACCGCTCCGGCCAGCAGTCGCTTTCATTTAAGCCGGGAAGGAGGACTTTGTGAGCATAGCCTGAATGTTTATTTTCGGCTGCAAAAGCTGGTGCTGGCCGAAAAGCAAATTGCGAAAGCCAGTGATTTGGACACTTCTCTGGCAGAAAGTTTGGCTATTTGCGGGCTTTTGCATGATGTGTGCAAGGTTAATTTCTATAAGATTGAAATGCGTAATAAAAAAGATGAGTATGGCCAATGGCAGCAGGTTCCTTTTTATACCACAGAAGATTTTGTTCCTTATGGGCATGGGGAAAAATCAGTTTATATTATCAGTTCCTTTATTCACCTTTCCCGGGAAGAAGCTATGGCCATTCGCTGGCATATGGGCGGCTTTGATGACACGGTCAAAGGCAACAGCTTTTTGGTCGGGCGAGCCTTTAATTTATTCCCTCTGGCCTTGCATCTGCATTTGGCTGATATGCAGGCCACTTACTTAGATGAAAATGAAATGTAATTTGTGTCCTCGTAATTGTGGAGCTGAACGGGAAAAAGGAGAAAAGGGCTTTTGTGGGGAAGGCTCTGCAATTCGAGCGGCTCAGGCGGCTTTATATTATGGAGAAGAACCTTGTATTTCCGGCAGCCGGGGTTCCGGAAATATTTTTTTCAGCGGCTGCTCTTTGCATTGTGTTTATTGTCAAAATCAGCCCGCTTCCTCTGGGCAAATTGGCCGGGTGCTTTCTCCCGAACGGCTGGCTCGGATTTTTTTGAATTTGCAGGAGCAAAAGGCTCATAATTTGAATTTGGTAACTGCCGGTCATTTTTTGCCCCAGGTGGCCAGGGCTTTGGAATTGGCCAAAAAGCAAGGATTAAGCATTCCGGTGGTTTATAATACCTCTGCTTATGAAAAAACAGAAAGCCTGGCTTTGCTTCAGGGCTTGATTGATATTTATTTGCCGGATTTGAAATATTTTTCTCCTGTCTTAAGTCAAAAATATTCCCGGGCGGCGGATTATTTTGCCATAGCAGCTCAGGCTTTGGCTGAAATGTTTCGGCAAACTGGAAAAATTTGCTTTGATTCGGAAGGAATCTTGCAGCGGGGTATGTTGGTGCGACACTTGCTATTGCCTGGGCAGGTGGAGGACAGCAAAAAAGTTGTGGAATATTTGTGGCGTACTTACGGCAATTCCATTTGGTTAAGCTTGATGAATCAATATACTCCCTTGGGCAATTTGGCAGCTTTTCCGGAACTGCAAAAGCCGGTCAGTCCGGAAGAATATCAGGAATTATTGGATTATGCTTTGGATTTGGGAATTACCCAGGCTTTTATTCAAGAGGATATGGCCTGTGGCCTGGAATATATCCCGGCCTTTGATTTGAGCGGGCTTTAAGCTTGCTTTAGGTGAAGGATTGCTTAAACAATCAAACTTGATCCCCTCTGCCTTAGCAGCAGGGGATCATCAATTGAAGCTAAAAAAGGATGGTTATCAAGAATGGCAAATACCCCCATGATGAAGCAGTATTTGGAAATTAAGGCTCAATATCCGGATACTATTTTATTTTTTCGTTTAGGTGATTTCTATGAAATGTTTTTGGAAGATGCTCTGACTGCCTCCAAAGCTTTGGAAATAACCTTGACCAGCCGGGAGGCAGGGCAAAAAGAAAAAGTTCCCATGTGTGGGGTACCTTATCATTCGGCGGAAAGCTATATTGCCAAATTAGTTGCCAAAGGCTATAAGGTGGCTGTTTGTGAGCAAATGAAAGATCCGGAGACAACCAGGGGAATTGTCCAAAGGGAAGTAGTCCGAATTATTACTCCGGGAACGGTTCTGGATAGTCTGGAGGACAAGAAACATAATTTTTTAAGCGTAGTCTGGCCGGAATTTCAAGGCTATGGACTGGCCATAGCCGACATCAGTACCGGATTGCTGCAGATTGGCCAGTTTTCTTTTTCAGAGGCTTTGGCTGATGAATTATTTCGCTTGCAGCCCGCCGAATTGTTATTGCCGGATATGTCTTATTCCGGAATGGAGCAATACCAGCTCAGTCAGGATTTTCTGGCCGACATACAAAATCGGATTCATCCGGTAATTACTCGAATAGGAAATGAACTTTTTCAGGAAAACAAGGCTCTAAAGAAAGTAAAGGACTTGTGGAGCAGACAGAGAAATTGGAAAGAATTGCAGGCTTTACCCCTGGGACTTTTGGCAGCCGGGGTCTTATTGCTTTATCTGGAACAAACTCAAAAAAAGGAAGTCAGACTTTTTTCGGAGGCACAGCTTCTGGGCGGAGCTAATTTTATGATTTTGGATGCCAATACCCGGCGTAATCTGGAATTGACGGCCTCTCTGCGGGATAATGGCCGCTGGGGAACTTTGATTTGGGTTCTGGATCACACCCAAACCTCCATGGGGGGCAGATTGTTAAGAAATTGGCTGGAACGGCCTTTATTGGAAGTAGAAGCCATCAATCAACGCCTGGAAGCTGTAGCCTGGTTGGTGGAGGATATTTTCAGTCGGGAACAGCTCACCGAGTTATTAAGCGGAGTCCATGACTTGGAACGGCTGACCAGCCGAGCGGCCTTTGGCTCGGCCAATGCCCGGGATTTACTGGCCTTAAAGGATTCTTTGCTGAAAATTCCGGATATTATAGAGATATTAAGCCATTGCCAGGCTGGACTTTTGCAGGAATTTTACCAGCAAATTGATGATTTACAGGATTTGGCTCAGGAATTGCATATCGCTTTAAATGAAGAAGCCCCGGTTTCCTTAAAAGAGGGCGGCCTGATTCGGGAAGGCTATCGGGAAGATGTGGATCGTTTGAAAGCGGCTGCCCGGGAAGGTCAGACTTGGCTGCTGGATTTTGAAGCTCGAGAAAAACAGCGAACCGGAATTAAAACTCTGAAGGTGGGCTTTAACAAGGTTTTCGGCTATTATCTGGAGGTTAGCAAAGCCCAAAGCAAAGCGGTTCCAGAAGATTATGTTCGCAAACAAACTCTGGTCAATGCCGAACGCTATTTAAATCCGGCCTTAAAAGAAATGGAAGAACAAATTCTGGGAGCGGAGGAAAAAAGTCTGCAACTGGAATATGAAATCTTTTGCAGCTTGCGGAATAAGGTGGGCAGCCTGTCCGACCGCTTATTGAAAACAGCCGGTTTTTTGGCAGCTTTGGATGTAATTGCAGCATTTGCTCAAACTGCTTTAAAGGAAAATTATCGTCGGCCTAGAATAAATGAAAAAGAGAAAATTTTAATTAAGGGCGGACGGCATCCGGTGGTGGAGAAGGTTCTGGGGCCGGGCAATTTTGTGGCCAATGATCTGGAACTTTCGGATGCTAACCGGCTTTTATTGCTGACTGGTCCCAATATGGCCGGCAAAAGCACCTATATGCGGCAGATTGCTTTATTAACCATTATGGCTCAGGTCGGCAGTTTTGTTCCGGCAGAAGAAGCCGAAATTGGTGTGATAGATCGAATTTTCACTCGGATTGGAGCTGCTGACGATTTGGCCGGCGGGCAAAGTACCTTTATGGTGGAAATGAAGGAATGTCAGGTTATTTTGGCTAATGCTACCGCTCGCAGCCTGGTTATTATGGACGAGGTAGGACGGGGAACCAGTACCTATGACGGAATCAGTCTGGCCAGAGCTTTGGTAGATTATTTGCTCAACCGGCTTAGGGTTAAAACTATTTTTTCCACTCATTATCACGAATTAACCGATTTGGGCGAGCTGGAAGGCATTCAGCTTTATACCATGCTGGTTGAAGAACAGGAAAACAAAATTTATTTTTTACATAAGGTGGTTCCCGGCAAAGCCAATTGCAGCTATGGCATTCAGGTGGCGGCTTTGGCCGGACTGCCGGAAAGCGTTATTTTGCAGGCTCAGGCTCAAATGCAGATTTTGGAACAAAATCAGGAGCAAACCATCTTGCTGGAAATGCCAAAGCAAAGGACAGCTCAGTTTAATCCGGAGCAGACCAAGGTTTTGACGGAACTAAAGCAAATAGATCTTTTGGAGCTTACTCCCCTGGAAGCTTTTCAAAGAATTGTCCAATGGAAGGAAGTCCTTAATCAATAAATTGAAAGCTGGGATTTTTTAAGGGGCTTTGAGAAAGTTGTCTTTATCCTTAATGCTGGTTGATGTTAGGTAGAAGGGCAGGTGAAAATCTGTGTATATAGGAATCGATGTCGGGGGAACCTGTACCGATTCTGTCTTAATGGAAAAGGGTTTGGTGAAAAACTGGGTTAAAGTTCCAACCAAAACGGATTTGCTGGCTACTTTGCTGGAAGCTTTGGACGGGGTTTTGCAATGGATCCCACCGGATATGATTACCAGAGTGGCTTTAAGTACCACTATGATTACCAATTTAATTGTGGAGAAAAAATATGATCCGGTGGGCTTGATTCTAATTCCTGGCCCCGGTTTAAAATTGGATTCTTATCTCCATTATTCTTCCAATACCCAGATTATAAGCGGGGTTATTGACTATCGGGGGCGGGAAATTGTCCCTTTGGATTTGGCCGAGGTGGCCGAAGCCATTTCAGCTTTGGCCACAGAAGGTTACCAAAAGGTGGCCGTAATTGGCAAGTTTTCCTGCCGCAATAATTGTCAGGAATTGCAAATTGCTGAAATTATCCGCTCTCGTTATCCTGACTGGCAGGTTGAATTGGGACACAAGGCTGCCGGACAGCTTAATTATCCCCGCCGGATCGTTTCAACCCTGTTAACCTGTGCTACCCGAGAAAAATATCAGTTTTTCCTGGAGTCAGTACAGCAGGCTTTAAAGCAGCGGCAAATTAATTGTCCGGTCTATATCCTGAAAGCTGATGGTGGAACCCTGCCCCTGCAGCAGTCTAAATCCAGACCCATTGAGACAATTTTCAGCGGCCCGGCAGCCAGCACTTTGGGGGTACAGGCTTTGCTGCCTCCCGGAGAGACGGCGGTGGCTGTGGATATAGGCGGGACTACCTCTGATTTAGCCTTAATCCTTTCCGGCAAACCTTTGCTGGACAGCAAAGGAGCCAAAGTTAATGATTGGCCGACTCAGGTGCGGGCTTTGGCGGTAAAATCAGTTCCGGTGGGAGGTGATTCCCTGGTCGGTCGAGCCGGGCAGGAAATTATTATTTATTCCTATCGGAAAGGTTCGCCCTGCTGCTTGGGCGGAATCTCTCCCACGCCTACTGATGCCCTGCGGATTCTGGGTTTAAGCAAAATCGGCAATTATGATCTGGCCTGGAAAGCTTTGCAGGAATTGGGGCAGCCCCTGAATTTAAGTCCGGTGGAAGTGGCCTTTAAAATTATTAATCAAGTAACGATTTTAATTGCCCGGGAAATTGACCTGATGTACAAGCAATGGGAACAGCATCCGGTTTACCGGGTCTGGGAGGTTCTGCAAAAACGCAAAATCAGGCCGCCTTTTATTGTTGGAGTAGGCGGCGGTGCTGCCGGCTTTATTACGGCTATTGCTGCTCAAATTGGTTCTTCCCCGGTCATTCCGCCTTATGCCCGAATTGCCAACGCCATTGGAGCAGCTTTGGCTCGTCCGACCTTGCAGGTGACCATGCGGGCGGATACCCAACAACGAATTTACAGCATTTTGGAAGAAGGTTATCAGGATAAGCTGGAGGAAGGTTATTTTGACGAAGTGGCCGCTTTAAAATTGACCAGAGAATGGCTGGACGAACGCTGTCGGCTTTCCGGCCTGGAAATGACTGACGAACTGGGCGAACCGGAAATTATCCGCAAGGAAGTTTTTAATATTGTTCGAGAATGGTCCACTGTGGGGCGTTTGTATGATATTAGTATGCAAACTCAACGGGGAATTTTACACTATGTAGGAACAGGAGATGAAAGAAATGACCAGAAACAATAAGACCGGCGTAATCTTTTTCCCGGCTTTTGACTGGGCTATTTCTCCTACTCACCCGGAGCGGGAAGAACGGCTCTTATATACCCGGGATCAGATCTTTGAAGAAGGGGTTTTGGATTTGCCCCAAGTGGAAGAATTAACTCCTCGGCTTTCTACCATTCACGATATAGCCAGAGTGCATTTCTGCGTTCCCCGGGTGCAAAGCCAGATTACCGAAGCTCATTTGATTGCTTCTGGTTCGCCTTTGGTTTTGGCCGATAAAATTCGCCTGCGGGAGCTGAAAAATGGATTTGCTATTGTTCGTCCTCCCGGTCATCATGCCATGCGGGTGGTGCATGGCAATCGGGGCTTTTGCAATATTAATAACGAAGCTATTCTGGTGGAATATTTACGCCGCAATTATGGCCTGAAAAAAATCGCCATTGTGGATAGTGATGTGCATCACGGGGACGGCACTCAGGATATTTTTTATCACGATCCGGATTTGCTGTTTATTTCCTTCCACCAGGATGGCCGAACCATCTATCCGGGAACCGGTTTTACCAATGAGCTGGGCGGCCCTTCTGCCTATGCCAAGACCCTGAATGTTCCTTTGCCGCCGGGCAGCGGTAATGAAACCATGCACTATGTTTTGGACAATCTGATTTTGCCCATTCTCAAGGAGTTTCAGCCGGAGTTTGTAATTAATTCAGCCGGACAGGACTGCCACTACAGCGATCCGCTGGGCAGCCTGAATTTTTCTTCGCAGGGTTATGCAGAATTTACCCGCAAATTGCGGCCGGATCTGGCTGTTTTGGAAGGCGGCTATGCCATTGAAACCGCTTTGCCCTATCTTAATCTGGCCATTCTAATGGCTTTGGCGGGGGAAGATTATCGCAATGTACGGGAGCCGGATTATAATCCAAACAAGCATCGGGAAAAACCGGAAAATGCGGCAAGGGTGGCCAAGGTGGTCAAGGAAATTACTCAAGCCTGGCAGGATCGGGATCGCTTTGATCCGGATATGTTTTTTGGTCGGGATAAATTTTTCCGGCGACCCAAGAGTATTTTTTATGATACTGATTATGTGGAAGAAGAACAAACCGAAAGTCTGCGGCGATGCGGTGATTGTCCCGGTTATCTGACCATCGAATCCCGTTCCTTGCACAATTATGGCGAAGATGTCCAGATTTTTGCTGTGTCCATTCCTTTTGGAGCTTGTGCCAATTGTCAGGCAGAAGGCTATGAAGCCTATGAATACGCCAAAAAGTATTCTCGCCAATATGATTACCTGTATTTGCAAGATAAATCCATGGATACCTGCAAAGCCTTTGAGCGGTTTAATAATCAGGAATGGGTTTCCGAGGGACCCAAGGCAGGAGACGCTGATGTTTAAAAAATCCAAAATAGCGGTTTTGGACGCTAAAACCGCCAACCGAATTGCAGCCGGGGAGGTAGTGGAACGCCCGGCTTCTGTGATCAAGGAGCTGCTGGAAAATTCCATTGATGCTGGAGCCACAGCTATTGAGGTGGAGATTGAAGAAGGCGGTCTGAAAAAAATTCAGGTTTCGGACAACGGCTGCGGTATGGATGCCAAGGACGCTCGGCTGGCCTTTGTGCGGCACGCTACCAGCAAAATTAAAACGGCTGAGGACTTGGAAGCCATTTTGAGCATGGGCTTTCGGGGTGAGGCTTTGGCCAGTATTGGAGCGGTCAGCCGGGTTAGTCTGCGAACCCGCACCGCTGAAATGCTGGGCGGAACTCTGGTGGAAATTGAAGGCGGAAAGCTTTTGGGGGTGGAACCGGCAGGTTGTCCGGAGGGAACTTCAATTTTGGTTGAGGATTTATTTTTTAATACCCCGGCTCGGTTGAAATATATGAAAACGGCTTCAGCTGAAGCCGCTCAAATTAATGAAATTGTTGGCAAATTGGCTTTGGCCTGCCCTCAAATTCGGATTCGGCTTTTTAATCAACACAAACTGGTTTTCAGTTCGGGAGAACCGGGGCTTTTGCACAGTATTGCCGCCGTTTATGGAGTTAAAAATGCGGCTCAAATGCTGCCGCTGGCCATTGAGATGGATCAAATTAAAATTGAAGGCTACTGCGGCAAGCCCACTTTAAGCAGGGGAATCCGCCGTAATATTGATCTGTTTATTAATAATCGTTATATTAAAAGCCCGGTTCTGACAGCGGCTGTTTGTGATGCTTACAAAACCGTTTTGCCTGCTGGACGCTTTCCGGTAGCGATAGTTAAAATTACTTTGCCTCCAGATTTGGTGGATATTAATATTCACCCAGCTAAAACCGAGGTGAAAATCTTGCCGGAAAAGACGACTTTTGATTTAATTCGTTCAGCTATTCGGCAAGCTTTGTTTAGCTCGGAAATTATTCCGGGGCAACCGGGACAACTTGGAGAGCAGGTTATTGAAAAAACTGCTTCTGATCCTCCTCAGATTTTGAAGCAGCCCTCTACCAGGCCAAGGCTTGCAGGCTCGGTCAAAACAAAGCCTTCGGTTGCTTTTTCTTCCCAACCTGTCGCTTCCCGGTCAAATGAGAAAACCGAGTCTTTGCCAACCAAAGCCGTCACATCAAAAGAAACTATCTCCAATTCTGCCAAACCTGTCTTATTGGAAACACCAGGCACTTTATTTAAACAAAAGGCTGGTTTGCCAGAGCTGTTGTATAAAGGCTTTTTACCTCCGGTTTATTTGCTGTGGCAGGGAGTGGAGGGTCTGTATATTATGGATCAGCATGCTGTCCACGAAAAGATTTTATATGAAAAATTTCTTTCTTTTCTGACCCGGCAAAAGGCGGAAACCCAAAGCTTGCTGCTGCCCATTACTCTGCGTTTAAGTTCGGAAGAAGCGGTGGTCTGTCAGGAAAATCAGGCTATCTGGCAAAAACTGGGCTTTGAAATTGAAAAGTTTCGGGAGCCGGATTATTTGATCCGAGGAGTGCCAGCCGGTTTGCCAGGTGGAAAGGAAGCTGAATTGGTTCGGGATTTATTGGACAAGCTGATCATTCGAGCCGGTAATTGGCAGGAAGAAGACTGGTATTGGGCCATAGCCAGCATGGCTGCTTGTGGAGCCGCCATTAAAGCCGGGTGTTTTTGTGGAGAAAAAGAAGCTTTGGCCTTGCTTCGCCAGTTGGAACAGACTGAAAATCCTTATACCTGCCCTCATGGTCGCCCCACCCTTATTTGCCTGACCCCCAAAGAGCTGGCTTCCCGATTTAAACGAATTTAGGAAGGAAATATTCATTTGAAATTAATTGTAACTACGGCTCAATCTGGCCGTTTAAGCGAATCAGCTCGACAATGGGCGGAAAAGCTGGCCTGCCCCTTTGTGGCTCGTCGGGATTTGAATCTGTCCCAGCTTTTGCAGGAAGAACAGGCTGAAGCAGTGTTGGTGGTGGCGGCTCAAAAAATAAGCTGTTTTTATCAGGGAGCAGAATTTTTTTTCCATCCCAGTTTGGCTCAGCTCCGAATTTTGGAGCTGGAACGGGGACAAGGGGATAATTTAGTTCGTTATCTGGATCTCAAGCCGGGGGATCAAATTTTGGATTGCACCCTGGGCTTGGCAGCCGATGCTTTGACAGCAGCGTGGGCGGTGGGGGACAAAGGCCGGGTGACTGGTTTGGAATCTTCTCCCATTATTGCTGCTTTGGTTAAGGATGGTTTGCTTAATTTAACTGGTAATCTGGCTGCCCCTGCCAGCCGAATTGAGGTTCTCCAAACTGATTATCGGGACTTTTTGCCTCAGGCGGCAGACAATTCCTATGATATAGTTTATTTTGATCCCATGTTTCGGCATAAAATAAAAAATTCTTCAGCTATGGATGCCTTACGCCCCTTTACCAATCAGTCTGCTTTGGAACCGGAACTGTTGGCCGAAGCCTGGCGGGTCTGCCGCAAAAGAGTGGTCGTCAAAGAACGAAACGGCAGTCGGGAACTGGAGCGGCTGGCTCCTCCCCAAATTTTGGGCAGGGCTAATGCTACAGTAGCCTTTGGCCTGTGGGAAAAGGAGCGAAAAAAGTAATGAAAAGCAAATTGTTGGCCATAGTGGGGCCGACCGCTACCGGCAAAACAGCTACAGCGGTTCGACTGGCTCATCAGCTTAATGGTTCCATTATTTCTCTGGATTCTATGGCGGTTTATAAGGGGCTGGATATTGGAACAGCCAAGCCTTCCCTGGAGGAACGCCAAGGGATTCCTCATTATTTGCTGGATGTGCTGGAACCGGAACAGCCTTTTTCGGTGGCTCAATATGAAATTTTGGCTCGGCAGGCCATCCGGGAAATTCAGGCTCAGGGACGACTGCCCCTTTTGGTGGGAGGAACCGGACTGTATTTAAAGGCCGTAACCGAAAAGAACAATTTTGCCCAAAGCCAGCCCAATCCAGCCCTGCGGCAGAAGTGGGAACAAATCTATGCTCAAAAGGGGAGGGATTATGTTTACGCCTGCCTGCAAAAGGCAGATCCGGAAACGGCTCAACGGTTACATCCCAACGATCAAAAGCGAATTATTCGTGCCCTGGAGGTTTGGGAAGCAACTGGTCAGCCCATGTCTGCTTTGGTCAGCAATCAGCCGGAAACCTTATATAAGCTGCAAATTTTTGGTTTATATCTGGAGCGGGAAAAGCTTTATGAGAGGATTAATCAAAGAGTAGATTTAATGCTGGAGCAGGGCTTGCTGGAAGAAGTCAAAACGCTGCAAGGCCGGGTTAATGCTACTGCCTGGCAAGCTATTGGCTACAAGGAATTAGCTGCTTATTTGGAAGGGAAACTAAACTGGAACGAAGCGGTGGAATTGATTAAAAGGGAAAGCAGGCGTTTGGCCAAAAGACAAATGACCTGGTTTCGTCGAGATCCACGCATCAAATGGATTGAGGCGGGAACGGCAGAGGTAACAGCAGCTCAAATCCTACAGCGGTTGGATTGGGATGAAGAATGATTAAAAAGGGGAACCGGGACAATTTACCGGTTCCCCTTTGGGGCTTACTGACGGTCGTTTATTCCTGAACGGCTCTGGTTAAAATCTGATAGGTTCGGGCTACCATAGTTTTGGGATCGGCAGGAAGCCCGGAAGCAATTAAAGCATTATCATAAAGCTGTTCGGCAATTAATTTGGCAAAGTCCTCATCTTTGGCTCGCAAGACCGCTAAACCTTTAATTAAAGCATGAGCCGGGTTGATTTCCAGGGTTTTGCGGAAAATACCCATGGGTGTATCCTGCACTTCCTGCAAATATTTTTGCATGGAGGAGGTCAGATAATTGTCCATATTAATTAAAATGGCTGGACTGTCCACCAGACGATCAGAAGCTTTGACCTCACTTACCTTGCTTTCCAAAACGGTTTTCAGCCATTCTAACAGGCTGTTTAAGGGGAGTTCCTCCAGCTTATCCGCTGCAATTTCGTTTTCCATTTCTGGTAAATCCAGATCGGCACTATCCGCTGAAACCAGCTTTTTCTCTTCAAATTCGGCCAGATTGCTTAAAACAAAATCGTCCAGAGGTTCCAGAGTATAAATTACCTCCAGATTGCGTTGCTTAAAGGCTTCCAAATAGGGGCCGGCTTCAATGGTTTCCCGATTGGCTCCGTTGATAAAGTAAATATTCTTTTGGTTTTCCGGCATTCTGCCCACATATTCGCTTAGAGAAACATATCTGCCGCTTTCTGAATTGGAAGATTCAAAGCGTAACAGAGGAGCCAGCTCTTTCTGATAACTGTGATCAGTAGCGGCTCCAGCTTTGAGGAAACCGCCGAATTTGCTCCAGAAGGCGGCATATTTTTCCGGTTCCTTTTTGGCCTGTTCGTTCAGGAATTTAAGAAAACGATTGGTGATAACCTTTTTTAGCTTGGCCATCAGACTGCTGTCCTGCATGGTTTCCCGGGAAATATTCAGGGGAATTTCTTCGCTGTCCACTACTCCCTTTAAAAAGCGGAGCCATTCCGGTAATAAAAATTCGCAATGCTGCTGAATTAGCACCTTGCGGCAATACAAATTAATCCCCGGTTCTAATTTGCCAAAGCCGAATTTTTCCATATTTTCTCCGGGAACATAGATCAAAGCCTTAATGGACAAAGGAGCATCAGCAGTAAAATGCAGCCGGTAAGAGGGTTCGTCAAAGGCATTGGCGATATATTTATAAAATTCCTTATATTCTTCTTCAGAAATTTCGTTTTTATTTAAAGCCCAAATAGCTTGCAGGGTATTGAGTTTTTCCCCTTCCAGCAAAACCGGGAAAGGCACAAAGCTGGAGTACTTGCGGCCAATTTCCAGCAGGCGATCCTTGGAGGCAAATTCACTTTCTTTTAATTTGAGCAAAATTGAGGTTCCCCGTTGGGCATTGGCCAGGGGTTCAATTTCAAAGGAGCCGGTTCCATCAGAAATCCATTGCCAACCGCTTTCCTCCGGCCGATAGGAGCGAGTGGAAACCACTACTTCCTGAGCTACCATAAAAGCAGCGTAAAATCCCACTCCAAATTGGCCGATTAAGCTGAAATCCGGATTTTCCTGCTGTAAACTTTGCAAAAAAGCTTTGGAGCCGGAATGGGCAATTGTACCCAGGTTTTCAATTAATTCAGTTTTGCTCATTCCTACACCGGTATCTTCGATTAAGATGGTCTGCTGTTCTGGATCCACCTTAATTTGAATTTGTAATTCCAGCTCCGGTTGGTAAATATTATGTTCAGTAACGCTTAAATAACGCATTTTTTCCAAAGCGTCAGCAGCATTGGAAATAAGCTCCCGCAGAAAGATTTCTTTGTCAGTGTATAAAGAGTTAATTACAATGTCCAATAGTTGTTTGACTTCAGTTTGAAACTCCATTTTTTCTGTACTCATTCCTAAACCCTCCATTAAAAAGATTTTTTGATTAGTTTTTGATAACAGCCCAGCATTTTTTTGGCACTTGCTTCGGCTGAAAATTTAAGCGAATTTTCCTGAGCCTTTTGGCTCATTTGCTGATATAATTGCGGGTCATCCAAAAGCAGCTTAATTTTCTGTTGAAAGGAATCTTCGTCCAATTCGGTTAAGAAACCGTCTTCCTGATCGGCAATCATCTCGCCTACTCCATAGGAACGGACGGCCACAGTCGGCAAACCGGCGGCTTTAGCCTCGACCACCACCAGTCCTTGAGTTTCGGTTAAAGAAGAACAAACAAAAATATCACTGTCCTGATAGCAATCAACTACCTTTTCCCAGGGCAGTTTGCCAGTAAGAATAATTTGTTTTGTCAATCCCATCTGTTTAATTTGTTCGACAAAGGTTTCCTTTTCCGGCCCGTTGCCTACTACAACCAGACAAAGCTGCGGATAGGCTGGCAAAAGCTTGTGCAAAATATTGAAAAGAAAAGGAATATTTTTTTCTTGCCCCAAGCGTCCTACAAAAATCAGGATTTTCTTGTCTGGATCTATCTGGTAAGTGCTGCGCAGCCAATGGGAATTGGTTTTTTGAAAACTGGTCAGGTTGATGCCGGTGGGAATGCTTTCAATGGGAGTTGTCACCCCCAGTTTGACCAGATAATCTGCCACAATTTCAGTAGGTGAAATTACCAGATCGCAGCTATTGCAAAAATTGCGGCAAATTTTGCGAGTTAATTCCTTGGTGGTTTTTTGTTTCCAGGGAAAATAATGGACATATTCTTCGTAAAGAGTGTGGAAGGTGACCACCAAGGGAATCTGATATTTGCGGGCATATTTGGCTCCCACTCGACCCAGCAAAAAGGGAGAATGAACATGGATAATATCCAGGTTCAGGTTTTTGATCATGGGACGCACCCGCATGGAGAAAGGAATGGCTAAATTATAACCCGGATTGGCCAGCGAAGGAACGGAAATATAACGAAAAATTCGAGGTTCCTTGGGACATTTGGCATAATAGGGAGCAAAAATATATACTTCATGGCCTTGTTTTTGATATTCCTGGCGAAAAAATTCAATGGACTTGACTACTCCGCTGACATAAGGTAAATAGCTGTCGGTAAAAATACCTATCTTCATATCAAGCCTCCGCTTGGTTGAAATATGTTCTAAACAAGCTCTGAGATTCCTTTACTTTTATATTATACACCATTTCGGCCCGTTTTCAATTTTTAACGAAAAATAATCCGAGCCGAAAGGACAGGCGGCGGAGATTGGGAGCAAATAAAAACACCACCTTAGTGGTGGCGTTTTTTAAAAGGATTTATTATAACGACGGGTTAAACGGGACTTTTTGCGAGATGCAGTTTTCTTGGGCAGAATTCCTTTGGTAACTGCTTTATCCAAAGCCCGGTTAGCGGTTTTTAATTTGGCGTAAGCATCATCCTTATTTTCACTAACAACCGCTTCATCAAAATGGCGTAAAACTGTCCGCAAAGCAGATCTCAGTTTAACATTTCTCAAAGTTCTTTTTTTGGTGGTATTTACTCTTTTAACAGCAGATTTAATATTAGGCACTTTCTCACCTCTTCATTTATTTAATTTAAGCATGAGCAAAATAAATAGGCAGTTTCTCACCTCTTCATTTGTTTAATTTAAGCATGAGCAAAATAAATAGGCACTTTCTCACCTCCCCATTTGTTTAATTTTAGCATGAGCAAAATAAAAAAGCAACTAGTAAAAAAGCTGCCAATTAAATTTTTTCAACAAATATTCAAGCTTACGAATCTCCTGTTGAAGACAAAGGGATTCGTAAGCTGATTTGTTGATTTTTTAAGCGGTAATTTCGGCAGCCTCCAGCATTTTTTCCCCGGTTACGGCATAGCCTCGAATAGGATCATTAATCAAAACATGGGTAACCGCTCCTACAAAAAGATTATTCTGGATGATGGGGCTGCCGCTCATACCCTGAATAATTCCGCCGCATTGTTTTAAAAGACGAGGATCAGTAATTTTGATTATTAAATCCCGTCCCTGGGAATCAGGCTGTATCTGTTCAATTTCCACCGTAAATTTTTCCACCTTATTGCCGTTTAAAACGGTGAGCATTTCAGCCTGGCCGGTTTTAATCTGGGAAATTTCGGCAACCGGTAGGGGATCAGCAAAATAAAAATTATCCGGGATTTGTTGCAGATGGCCAAAGATCCCATACGAGGTGTTTTTTTCTACTTGCCCCTGCAAAGGGGAATTATTTTCCAAACAGCCAATTTTTTCGCCCGGGTTGCCTTTTTGAGCCTGATTAATGCCCTTGATCAAGGCTCCGTAAATTTGACCCTGGTTGATTTCAAGCTTTTTTCCGGTTTGGGAATCATTGACCATATGCCCCAAAGCCCCGTAATAATTATTGGCCGGGCAGTAAAAACTAAGGGTGCCAATGCCGGAAACACCCTCCCGCACGGTAAGACCCAGCTTATATTGGTGGCTTTGGGCGGAGTAAACCGGAATAAGGCTCAGAATTTTTTCCTGGTTTTGGCGTTTAAAGCGAATTTCGACTGCTTCTCCTTGATTTTGCCGAAGAATTTCGCTGATTTGGGCTTGCTTTTGCACAGAGATTCCATTAAGGCTCAAAATCAAATCTCCTGGCCTAAGACCGGCTTCTTGAGCCGGATTAATTTTTTGGCCTTGCCGATTGGTGATTCCCAAAGTCTTCAACACTAAAAGACCTTCCTGGTTGATGACTACGCCGACAGCCTGCCCGCCAGGAATAATTTGGGGAGCAGCCCAGACCCAGTTACAGCTCAAGCTGAACAGCAAAACCAAAATCAAAATTAATCGGGAAGCTCTTCCCACTTGAACACCTCCTTTTTTTCTGCCTGTAAAATAGAATTAACCTCAAGAAGCGGTTTTATGTTCCACAGATAAAGCCCGTTTTGCTGGCAGTTGACTTTTTTCGATTAGACAAGGAAAAATGAAAACAACCGGAAGCTTTAGTTATAAGCCCCGTTTGCAGCGAATAAATATTCTACAGGTTAGAAACGGGGTGAAAAAATGAAAATCTTGAAAACGGTTTTGGTGGTGGTTTTGCTGCTGGTCTTGATTTGGAGCTGGGCTTTGGAAGAACCGGCCGAAATTACCCTGGAACCAGGGGAAAATATTTCTTTGTATGTGCATGAAACGGGAGAAGTTTTGGAAATTCCTTTGGAAGAATATGTGCTGGGAGTGGTGGCGGCGGAAATGCCGGCTTCCTTTCCGGTGGAAGCTTTGAAAGCTCAGGCCGTGGCAGCCAGAACCTATGTTTTAAAGCGAATGGAGCAAGGAAAACCTGCCCAGCATACCCAGGCTATAGCCTGCGATGATCCTCAGCATTTTCAGGCCTGGATTTCCCAGGAGCAAAGGAAAGAAAACTGGGGTTGGGATTATGCGGATTATGAACAAAAAATAAAACAAGCCGTAGCCGCAACTCAGGGACAAGTCTTAAGCTGGGAGGGACAATTAATCGATCCGGTCTATCATGCCTCCTGCGGAGGAGAAGGCACCCGCAATTCCGAGGAAGTCTGGTCAGCCAGTCTGGCCTATCTGCAAGCAGTGGATTGCCCCTATGATGCCGATCCCCAGCCTTTTCAAAGTGTTCTGCTGGAAGGTCAGGAAATTATTGACGCTTTGGATCTGGATTCTCAGGAGGCTTCGCCTCCAGTGGGTGTGATTGCCTATGCTGCTACTGGCAATCCGGAAATGTATCTGGTGGCTGGCCGGGAATATTCAACGGCTGAATTACGCAAGCTGTTGGACTTGCGTTCCATGAATTTTAGCATTGAAAACCGGGAAACCGGCTGGGAAGTGCAAACCATTGGACATGGTCATGGGGTAGGGATGTGCCAATATGGAGCCAAAGGCTATGCAGATCAGGGTTATACTTATCAGGCTATTTTGGAACATTATTATACCGGGGTTAGTTTAACCGATTATCAGCAATTTAATTCCAGTGGACTTTAGCACCTCTTGAGCTGGAGCTGCATAAACTACAGCATAAGCTGAAAGCTTAAAAACAAAGGAGGTATTTTTTTATGGCTTATGGTTGTGGTGGTTGCGGCGGTGGCTGTGGCAGTTGTGGTTGCGGTGAAGGCAGCTTTATGTTATTCCTGATTTTGATTCTGTTAATGTTCTCCTGTGGCTGGGGCGGCTGCGGAACTTGTGCCATCAGTGACTAATTAGCTGATTATTTTCACAAGAGAAAGGAGGATTTCAAGATGTGTCAATGCCAAAATGATTGCGGTTTCTTGTTATTTTTAATTCTGATTCTCCTGGTTTTCTCCGGTTCCTGTGGATGCGGCTGTTTTGGAATAACTGATAAATAGTTCTGGGGCAACAGCTTCTAAGGTTTAACTTTAGAAGCTGTTTTTTTTGGGGCAATTTTTTTGAGCAGTTAAGGAACCACGGAAATCAATTTTTGTGATTTAGGTAATTTGTAGTGATAAATTCACCCTACTTTTTGATATTTTAGACTTGATTTTTGATGATTTTTATCTCTTGGATAAGTTTTTTTGTGGAAAAAACAACTAAAATTTTCGTGCCAAACCACCTCGAATTTTGAAAATTGATTTCCGTGTTAAGGAACTTTTCAGCCTTGTTCAGCTTTGTTCAGAATGTTATAATTAAGGCTGATGATTTTTATTCAGAAGGTGATTTCTTTGAACAAAGAACCAATAGAAGATTCTTGGGTTTTGGAAAAAATCAATTTGATGCGGAAAGAATCCGCTGATTTAATCCTTCGCCAAAAAGCGGCTGAACTTTTGCTGCAAAATGCTCCGGAAGTAATCAGGCAAAATTATGACCTGAATATGCAGCTGGCAGCTTGGCTTTATCAGGAACAGGATTGGACGGAGCTTTTGAAACTGGTTAGGCTAATAGCGGTTTTGGAAGATGCAAGCTGCTTTTGCTGGGAAAAACATCCCCGCCGAGCTGAAATTTTTGCTGCTTTGCAAAAAGAAGAAGAATGGGGGGTTTTGTTTTCTACTTTAAAAAATTCTTTGCAGCATAATTTGAACGGAGAACAGCTTTTGGAGCTGATCAATTATTTGAATAAGCTGTTATTGCTGAGTCAAAACCAAAAAGCCAGCCTGGTTTTATCCAAAAATGGTCAAAAAATAAAATATGACAGCCAAACTTTTCGAGATATTTTGGCAGAAGAAACCGTGCAAGTGGCAGCTTTGGCCTTAATCAAACTGCTGAATGCTCCGGGGGGAACCAATATTTGGCTGGAGCATCCGGAAATCTGGCAGACTTCGGAACTCAGTGAAGCTTTGCTGGAAGCTTTGGCGGTGCGTCCAACTTCTTTGGCTTTATGGTTGGAAGCCAATCAGGAAACAAAAGTTTTTCCGGCCTGTCTGACCAGAGAAGGTCAGAGGATTTGGCCGGACATCCTGAACCGGGCTAAACAGGTCTTGCAATTTGATCAAAAAATACTTCAAGCAGATTCCGACAAAATTTAGCAAATAAAATTCAAGTGGAGGAAAATTATGGATAAGGATCAAAATCCGGATGAAGGAACTGGTCAACGCATAGTTTTAATTGTAGCTTGTGTAGCTGCGTTTATTACTCCTTTTATGACCAGCTCCATCAACCTGGCCATAGTAGATATTAGCCAGCAGTTTCAGGCCAACTCTTTTTTATCCGGCTGGGTTGTAAACACTTATCTTTTGGCAGCGGCAGCTTTTTTATTACCTTTGGGTCGTTTGTCCGATATGATAGGTCGAAAAAAGATTTTTAATCTGGGTATGTTTATTTTCTTTTTGGCAACTCTTTTATGTGCCTTGTCCTGGTCTATTGAAACTTTACTGGCTTTTCGCTTCGTCCAGGGACTTGGCTGCTCCATGATTTTTGGAACCGCTATTGCAATATTGACTTCGGCCTATCCGCCGCAGAGCAGAGGTAAGGTTCTGGGAATCAATGTTGCCTGTGTTTATCTGGGTTTGTCATTGGGACCTATCTTTGGCGGAGTGCTGAACCATAATTTCGGCTGGCAGTCCATTTTCTGGTTTGTAGTTTTGCTTAGTTTGATTGCTTTGTTGGCTTCTTTAATTTTTTTAAAACAGGATTGGAGAGATAACAAAGAAGAAAAGTTTGACTTTATTGGTTCCGGCTTATATTGTTTGGGAACTACCGCTTTGTTATTTGGAATCATGTCGCTTTTTGATTTGAATTATGGAAAATATTCAGCCCTGGCCGGACTGTTTTTGTTATTAACTTTCCTGGCATATGAATATAGACAAGAATATCCGGTATTAAATGTTAAGCTGTTTTCACATAATACAGTCTTTATTTTTTCCAATCTGGCTTCTTTAATCAATTATTCTTCTACTTTTGCAGTTACCTATTTAATTTCTGTTTATCTGCAGGTGGTTGTGGGTCTGAATTCACAAATATCCGGCTTTATTATGCTTAGTCAGCCAATTTTCATGGCCGTTTTATCACCTCTTGCCGGTCGACTTTCCGACCGGTTGGAGCCTCGGATTCTGGCTTCTCTGGGCATGGCCTTAATTACTGTGGGATTGTTTATTTTTTCCTTCTTACAAAACGACACTTCTTTAATAAAAATTATTATTAGCCTGGCTTTCATTGGAATTGGTTGTGCTTTCTTTTCTTCCCCCAACACCAATTCGGTGATGAGTTCGGTGGAAAATCGCTATATGGGCATAGCTTCTTCTACCCTGTCGGTTATGCGTTTGAGCGGACAAGCTTTCAGTATGTCTCTTGTAACCATGTTTCTGGCCATTTATCTGGGAGGAACCGTGGAATTGAGTCAGGCTAATCCGGATTCGGTGGTTACAGCCGCTCAGGTTACCTTTCGAGTTTTTGCTGCTCTATGTTTATTAGGAATCTTCGCTTCTTATGCCAGAGGCAATCTGCGGCAAACTCAAAAATAATAGATTGCAAATGCAGAGAATTATTAAACATACCAGCAGTTCTACTGGTCGCCTAATCTTAATTACCGGAGGTAATGGTTCATGAAAAAGTTAATCGCTATAATAATTTGCTTTACAGTTGTATTTTCGTTGGCGGGCTGCGGAAATACAGCAACATCAAATGTGAAGATTGATTATGGTACTTCTTCTATTTATTCAGAAGATGATATGAATGCTGCGATTGAAATTATCAAAGATCAAATCAATTCGTGGGAAGGTTGTGAATTACATAGCCTTTCATATTCATCTGATGACTCATGCAATAATGCTGATAGTATTGCCTGGATGAATGATTTAGAAGAAGCAAATGACAATAAAGAAGTCTTTACTCAATGCATCATGTTTGAAAGCAGTTTCCGTTCTCCTAAAAATGGCGGTGGAGCGTGGGCTGCAAACGAGGAGTACACATGGTCTTGGTGGTTAGCTCGCAGCGAGGGCGGAGAGTGGAAATTGATGACTTGGGGTTATAATTTGCGGCGTAAAACCCACGTGCTTGCACGTGGGATATAAGCCGCTTTAATTTTTAACTCCAGCTTGTTGACAATTACATGGATTGAATATATAATCTATGTGTAACTTAAAGACACAAACAAAAGAAAAATA
>JAZRVI010000046.1:0-36794 GCA_045599035.1 Desulfocucumaceae bacterium
ACATAGATTTAATATACCCTGAATATCAGGGAGCTTGACTTTACTTCCCTGCTGTATGGCAGAAATTAGATGCCAATGTAATCAACGGATTGCTTGTCTATAAAGTTTCTTTGCTCTAAGCATAAACTTGTATTCCAAAGTTTGAAAATGATGTACGATTACAAGCAACGCTTAACAATTGGAACCCCACAGGCAAGCCTGTGGGTAAGTCAGCCCCAAAGCTTGTACCAAACAGGCTGGCCCCTGACATAAATTGGGACGATAGGAGCGTCGCTTTCGCATTAGCTCCAAGCCTTCCAGCGGTTCCAAGGCTCGAATTAAAACCGCTTCGCCCTGACCTTCCGAGGCAGTCACCACATTAAAGCACTGGTGAATACCATAAATGGTGTAAATGTAAGCCCGACCCGGCGGGCCAAACATGGGCTGATTGCGTCGGGTTGGACCGGCAAAAGAATGGCTGGCCGGATCTCCGCTCAAATAGGCTTCGGTTTCCACAATTCGGCCAGCGGTAATTCCTTCCGGGGTTTGATGCCACAGCACTTTGCCCAAAAGCCAGCGGGCGGCTGACAGGGTATCCTGCAAATTTAAGTTTAGCTGTTGAGAAAAATCCCAATTATTGGACATTAAAGCACTCCTTGTAAAAACTGAATAATCCGTAAATTAACTTCTTCTGGTGATCCGCTTCCGGAGATCCAAAAACAATTTTTTTCCTGTTTAGATAATTTTTGATAACCAATCCAGACCAATTTTTGTAAATCAGCTTTTTCCAGACGATCCGAGGGAGCAAGCCGATGACATTTTTCCGGAGGCAAATCCAGAAGCAAATTAATCAAGGGCAAATCTGAGGGCAAAATCAGCCGGAGCAAAGCCCGCAGCCAAGCCAAATCCAAACCCCGGCCAAAACCTTGATAGGCCAGAGTGGAAAGATAAAAGCGATCAGACAGCACAATTTGTCCTTTGTGCAGGGCAGGCAGAATAACCTCCTGCAAAAGCTGTATTCGAGCAGCCGCAAAAACCAGAGCTTCGCTTTGTCCGCTCCAGTTGAGGTTTTCTTCCCGCAATAAGATTTGCCGCAGATTTTCCCCCAGTCTGGTTCCTCCCGGCTCCCGGGTGCAGATTACTTCCCGCCCCTGAGCCTGCAAGTAAGCTGTCAAAAGCTTAATCTGGCTGGTTTTGCCACAGCCGTCCAAGCCTTCCAATGCGATTAAAATTCCCTTAGCCAAATTATCAACTCCCTGCTTTTTTGGGAATAATTAAAAACATCAACCGACTTCTCAATATTTCAAATAGCTTTTTTTGCCCTTAAAAGCCCCTTTTTAGGCGTTCAGATTCCTTTGGCACCCTCCAAGTCATTCCGAACAGTTCCTGGCCTTAAAATGGCCTTTACGGGCTTAAAAAAGCCATTTGCTTTTTTGGGGGGGGGAACAGTCGTCTACAACCCCCAACCAGTTTAATTCCGGATCTCCGGAGGTTTGGCAGTGCAGCTTATATTTTCGCACCGCCAGCAGATAATCCCGGATTTCCGGGGTAATAATTTCTCCAGGCATGAGTACCGGAACTCCAGGCGGATAAACGGCCAGCCAATCCGAGCTGATTTTGCCGACGGCCTCTTCCAGTTTCAATGGCCTTTTTAGAGCCAGAAAGGCCTCTCTGGGTCTTAAAACAGCCTGAAAGGACTTGGGGGATGGCAAAGAAATAAAACGGCCTTCTGGGGGCATTTTAGCGATTTCCGCCAAAGCCTTGTACAAAAATTCCCCCTGAGCAGGACGATAATTTAGGCCCAGCACCAAAACTATAAAGCCGGGAGCCGCCATTTCCACCGGGATTTGCCGTTTGGCCAAAGCTTTGGCCAAGCAATAGCCGTCCCAGCCTTCCAGTTTACAAACCAGCCGCAGAGGATCCAAATATTTAATTCCGGCTTGTCCCAGATAGTCCTGATCCAGCAGCTTCAAACCTCGAATTTGACTAAGCTGCCGCCTTAAAACTTTGGCTCGTTCGATTTGCTGAGTCAAAAGAGCCTTGCCTTGTTCCTGCCAAAAAGCAACTGCCCCTTCCAGAGAAAGCATCAGGGGATAGGAAGGGCTGGTAGTTTGCAGTAAAGAAAGCTGACGAGCCAATTCTGCCGGAGCAATTTTTAACCCTTGAGCGTGCAGCAAAGCGGTTTGTGTCAACGAACCGCCGGTTTTGTGCAGACTTTGCACACAAGCTTCTGCTCCGGCTTGCAAGGCTCCCGGTGCCAGCTCCGAATTAAAATAAAAATGGCAGCCATGAGCTTCATCCACCAATAAAGGAGCGTCAAGCTGTTTCCAAGCGGTCAAATCCCCGCTGATCCCCTGGTAGTTTGGGTAAACCTCAACCAGAGCATTTAGTTTAAGCTGACCTTGGGTTTGCCTTTGAGCGATTTCCTGAAGCTGAACAGGCTCAATGGCTCCCGGACAATTAAAATCCGGTACCAGCGGGGGATAGATCCATTCCGGCTGGGCTCCGCTTAGAATCAGGCCGCTTAAAACTGAACGATGGGAATTGCGGTTGAGCAGAACCTTTTGTCCAGCTTGAGCCGCCGTCCAAAGCAAAGCCTGCAATCCCACCGAGCTGCCGTTAACCAGAAAAAAGCTTTGCCTGGCTCCAAAAGTCCGGGCGGCCTGCTCCTCAGCCTGCTTAATTACCCCTTGGGGCTGGTGTAAATCATCCAGCCCTTCAATTTCGGTAAAATCAGCTGCATAAAGGGCTTTGCCCAAGATTTGGCTTGTAGTTAAACAAGGAGCCTGACCGCCATGCCCAGGGAAGTGAAAACGGGTGGGCTGATCAATTTTTTGCTGTACGGCCCAGGTTAGGGGCATTTCAGGCATCTTAGGCATGAGGAATCGCCCTGTTTATTTTAACCGGTACTAAAATGGCCAGAAATTGTTCTTTTTCAGTTTCTTCCAGAGCTTGGAAGATAGAGGGGCTGTAGGGGCCGGAAGGCTTGAGATAAATTTTTTCACTTTCCAAAACCCGCAGAATATCGTTGAGGAATTTGACATTATAGCCAATTTCCAGATCCTGTCCGCTGAACTCGGTTTCCAGTTCTTCTCGAATCCAACCGCTTTCAGCTCGAATCGTCAAGGTCAGGCCGGCCTGATTCAAGCTAAGCTGTACATTGGATTTTTTTTCTCCAGCCAGCAAAGCCACTCTTTCGGCTGAATCCAGAAATTCATTGCGGTTCAGCACGGCTTGAGCCGAAAATTCCTTAGGAATAACCTGCTGATAGGAGGGATACTTGCCTGCAATTAAGCGGATTATGAAAATGGTTTTTTCAGAGGCCAGCACCAAATGCCGAGCTCCAATGGTCACTTGAATTTGCTTCCTAAAGTCACTGGTGCGAATAAATTCACCAATGGTTTTGGCCGGAATAATAATTTTAATTTTTTCCGGGGCGGCAAAATCCAAAATACTTTTGCGAATGGCCATGCGATAGGAATCAGTGGTAACAGCGGTCAGCAAATTATCTTCAATTTCCAGCAAAACCCCGGTAAAAACCGGCTGACTGATGTCATTGGAAGCCGCAAACAATACTTGTTTAAAAATATCCTTGAGCTTTTCGGCCTCAATTTCAAAGCTGAAAACTGCTTCCGGCAGAACAAATTCTGGAAAGCTTTCGGCATTGTAGGCGTTGAGATTAAATTCCGAATTGCCGTACTGGATTTTTAACTGGGTATTTTCCAGATTACTTTCAATTTGGAGCAGGGTATTGGGCAGTCTCTTGGCAAAATCGGTTATATAACGAGCTGGCAATAAAATGCTGCCTTCCTGTTCGATTTGAGCTTCTGTTTGACAGCGAATAAACAGGTCGGGGTCAGAAGCAATTAAAGTTAACTGATTTTCCTTAGCCTGGAAGAAGATTCCTCCGGAATTGGTCAGGGAATTTTTTACAGCCCGTTGAACAATTTGCAGGGCATTTAAAAAATTGTCCCTGTGGATAAATAATTTCATGTTATCAACACCTCGAATTTTTTTCGATTTCGCAGATCATGATCATTATCAAGATCTTAGTAGTAGTAGTAGTAGGGCCTGTGGATATGTGGATAACTTTTTTTTAAGCCTTGCAAACCCGCTGATAGTGCGGGATGAGAGAGACCAAAGTTATCCACAGGCCTGTGGATAACCTGTGGATAACCTGTGGATAAGTTGTGGATAAGTTGTGGATAACTTTTTGAGCCGAAAGACAAAACGCAAAAGTTATCCACAGGTTATCCACAGATCACCCCCGAGTTATCCACAGGTTATCCACAGATTTTGTTGAGTTATCCACAGGTTATCCACAGGTTTGGCCGAAGTTATCCACAGGCTAAACTTGCAGTCTATGGATAACTTTTTTTAAATGATACTCTAAATCCTTATTTTCATGTAATTCAATTTGCACTTTATTACAAGCGTGCATCACTGTGGTATGATCCCGACCGCCAAAATATTTACCAATTTGAGGCAGGGAAAGGTTGGTTAATTCCCTGGCCAGATACATGGCAATTTGTCGGGGAAAGGCTACATTTTTGGTTCGTTTTTTGGCAATTAAATCTTCAAAACCTAGTTCAAAATAAGCACAAACGGCCTGATGAATTAATTTAATACTAACCGTATTTTCCGTTTTGCCGGGAAATACATTATTCAAAACATTTTTGGTCATTTCTAAGGTAATATTGCTGCCATTAATAGACGCATAAGCGATTAAACGGGTTAATGCTCCTTCTAATTCCCGGATGTTGGATTGAATGTGCATGGCAATATAGTCTAAAATAGGCTCATCAATGTTCAGGTTTTCAGTAATTACTCTTTTTCTTAAAATAGCCACTCTGGTTTCCAGGTCTGGAGGCTGAACATCGGTAATCAGACCCCACTCAAAGCGGGAACGCAGGCGATCTTCCAGGGTGGGAATCTCCTTAGGTGGACGGTCGCTGGATATAATAATTTGTTTGTTATCTTCATACAAGCTGTTAAAAGTATGGAAAAATTCCTCCTGAGTGGAATCTTTGCCAGCCAGGAATTGAATATCATCAATCAATAAAATATCCATTTTGCGGTATTTATTGCGAAATTCCTCTTGTTTTTTATCGCGGATGGAGTTAATCAAATCGGTGGTAAATTTTTCGGAAGTAGCATAGGCGATCCGGCAGTTTTTATTTCTTCCCTGAATGTGCCAGGCTACAGCGTGCATCAGGTGGGTTTTGCCTAAACCTACTCCGCCGTAAATAAAAAAAGGATTGTAGGTTTTGGAAGGGGCTTCCGCAACGGCCAAAGCTGCCGCATAGGCGAAGCGGTTGCTGGTTCCGACAACAAAAGAATCAAAAGTATATTTGGGGTTTAAATTAACATATTGATCGCTGTATTCAGAGTTCTGAGCAATTTGGTAAATTTCTTCTGGAATTTCCTCCTCCAGAATAAATTTAACTTGCATATTTTTGCCCGCAATTTGGCATAAAGCCGCCTGAATTGAGGTCAGGTATTTATTAGTCAGCCATTCTTTGGAATAACTTTCTGGAGCTTTGATAAACAAGGTATTTCGGGCTAATTCAATTGGTTTTATCTTTTTCAACCAATTATCCAAATTATTGGTAAAATTGGATTCTCTTAAGATTGTAATAATCTCATCCCATAAGCCTGACAATTCGTTTTCGGTCATTAAAACTGCCTCCTGGGTTCTTGGCGAGTTATCCACAGGTTTTCCCCCTTACCTGTGGATAACCTGTGGATAACCTGTGGATAACTCAACAAAATCTGTGGATAACTCAGCAAAATCTGTGGATAAGTCTGTGGATAACTTTTTAGCAGCAAATATTATCATATCAAAAACCCTAGCTTTTTTCAACTCAAATTCTCGGATTTTTGTTCAGTAAAAGTAATAATATGGTAATTTATCTGCAAATTTTTTTCCAGTTTAGCAGCTGTAAATCTTTGGATAATTTCTGCTGTTTAGAGCAGCTTTTGCTCTACCAAAATGGTATGCAAACCAATTTTTTGAATATTTTTCCATTCAAGGCTTAGATCTTTTTCGGCTCGCCAAAAGCCGTATTTTTTTCCGCCTTGTAAAATTAAGGCTTGAATTTGTCCAGTATCTGGATCAATCACCAAATCTTTTAAGGATCCCAAACGGGAACCATCTTCAGTATTAATGATTTCCCGACGGCTTAATTCACTGACTTTCATTCTATCCCTTCTTTCCGGCTTATTCCTGCTTTATTCTATGTGTCAAAGCAGGCGGGGGTTAAAAATTTGGGGCTGATTTATCTTGTTATAGTAAGAATTGATAACAAGTTAAATCTGTTGTAAGTAGAAAATTATGGAAAAAATTAACTAACTATTTAAGGTCTTTTTCAGATAAATTACTGCTTTTGGACTTTTATAAATCATATTTTACTTTATCTTTTAACCCTGAATTTCGCAAAAATATAGCTTTTAATTGATATTTTTCTCACTAAATTAAAAAAGAGAATGTTTCATGTGAAACATTCTCTGGAACAAGCTTTTATTTTTTATTGAAGCTCAACTACAGTTACTCCGGCTCCGCCTTCGCCGGTTTCACCCAAACGAAAGCTTTTAGTGCGAGGATAGTTCCGCAAAGCCTGCTGAATGGCAGCTCGCAAGGCTCCGGTTCCTTTGCCATGAATCAGGCTGACCTGGGGCAGTCCGGCAATCAAGGCATCATCCAGATATTTTTCTACTTCCGGCCAGGCTTCAGCAAAGGTTTTGCCTCGAATATCCAATTGGGTTGCAATATTTTGAGCTTTTCCGCTGATCAAAGAGCCAAATTTGCTGCGGCGGGATTGTTCCAGACTGGTTTCGCAGAGTTCCAATTGGCTGGTTGATACCTGAACCTTCATAATTCCCACCTGAACCAGTACCTGAGAGCCGCTGGGCGGGCTGAGAATATAGGCTTTTTGATTGTATTGAGGCAAAAAAACTTCCTGGCCTGTTTTTAATTGAGTGGGATCGGCCTTTTGCCGAACGGCTTTGGGAGCTTCTGTCGGCAGTTTTTCCTGCATTTTTTGCAGACGGCGGCGGCCTGCTTGAATGCCCAAATCCCGATTGCGGGCAGATGCCTCTTTTAAACTGTCCTTTAATTCCCGAATAGCCTCTTGCCCCTCCAGACGAAAGTCCCGCACCATTTGTCGGGCTTCTTCCCGGGCTTTGGCCAGAATTTGCTGTTTGCGTTCCTGCAATTCCTGTTCTTTTCGCTGCCAGCTCAAACGAAGTTCCTCGGCTTCGGCTCGGCTTTGTTCCGCTTCCAGCCTTAGTTGTTCAGAAATTTGTTTTTCCCGTTCCAATTGCAGCATCATTTCTGAAACCTGAAGCTGTTCTTCCCCCAGAAAATGGCGAGCCTGTTCAATAATGCGATCCTGCAAGCCCAGCCGTCGGGCAATTTCAAAGGCATTGCTGCGTCCGGGTGTACCCAAAAGCAGACGGTAGGTGGGCTGTAAGCTGACAACATCAAATTCGACGCTGGCGTTTTCCACCCCTGCGGTATTGTAGGCAAATTGCTTTAAAGCACCATAGTGGGTGGTAGCAATGGTTTTGGCTCCAGAGGTATGCAAATCAGCCAAAATTGCTTCGGCCAAAGCTGCTCCTTCCACCGGATCAGTACCGGCTCCCAGTTCATCCAGCAAAACCAGGCTATCTGTGCCTTGCTGTTTTAAAATTTCTACAATATTAGTCAAATGGGCGGAAAAAGTACTCAGGGATTGCTCCAGGCTTTGTTCGTCCCCAATGTCGGCAAAAATATCGCTGAAAATACCTATCTCCGAGCTTAAATCAGCCGGAAGGTGCAGTCCGCTTTGAGCCATCAGGCATAGAATCCCGGCGGTTTTCAAGGTAACGGTTTTTCCACCGGTATTGGGGCCGGTAATAATAATAGTTGAAAATTCCTGTCCCAGGCTTAAATCAACAGGTACTACTTTAACTCCAGAGGCCACCAAAATTGGATGCCGGGCTTTTTGCAGCTTCAGACGGGCTTCCGGCACAATTTGAACGGCGGAAGCGTTAATTTTTAAACTATAACGGGCTTTGGCCAAAACAAAGTCCAAATGAGCCAAAGCTCTTTGAGAGGCCAGAAGGGTTTCCTGCCGCAAGCCCAGCATTTGGGAAAGCTGGCTGAGAATCCGAATAATTTCCTGTTCGTGAGCTACTTCCAGACGGCGAATTTCGTTGTTGGCTTCCACCACAGCCATTGGTTCAATAAACAAAGTGGCTCCGCTGGCTGACTGATCGTGAATAACCCCCGGAATTTGATTGCGATATTCCTGCTTAACCGGCACCACATAACGGTTGCCCCTTTGGGTGATAATGGCATCTTGCAAATATTTTTGGGTTTCGCTGGAACGAATTAAGTGTTCCAGCTTGCTTTTGATCTGACTTTGCAATTGACCCAAAGTCCGGCGAATCCGGGCTAATTCAGGAGAAGCCTGATCAGAAATACTGCCATCGTCTTTAATAGTTTTGAGGATCTGATCTTCCAGATCCTTAAATTCGCCCAAAAATTCAGATATTTCCTTTAATAAGGGATAATCTCGTTCCTGCAAAAAATTTTTGGCTCGCCGGGTGGCTCCCAGGGTGAGGGCAATTTGCCAAAAATCGCTCGGTTCCAGCATAATACCCCGACTGGCTTGTACAATCCAGGGACGAATATCCTGCCAACCGCCCAAATCAGCCAAAGGCTCCAAGCGGAGTAAATCCCTGGCTTCGGTGGTTTCCTGCTGCCAGCGAACGATTTCCGGCCAATCGGTAGAAGGTTGTAAATTTTCGGCCAATTCCCGTCCCAAACTGGAAACGGAGCATTTGGCCAATTGTTCCAAAATAGTGGGGTAACCCAGTCTTGCTAGAGATCGTTGATCCATGCCAGTTCCTTTCATAAAATCTTTATAAGGTAAAACGAAATTTTTGAAACATTGTTTTCATCTGAAAGAGAGCCGAAAAAACGGTAATTTCCCCCTGGTTTTATTTAGAATCCGGGTTTTCCAAAACTCCCCGATAAAAATGCCCTTTGGTTAAGCCGTTCAGCTTTTCCAGTTCAGCTTTGGTTATGGTTTTGCCGTCCAAAGCCTGCCGATAAAGCCGGGTGGTTTTGGCAGTCCAGCCGGGACTTTCTGTTCGGGCTTCAATGCGTATTGCCGCAACTCCCCAGCTTTGCAAAGCGGCTGTTTCTTCAATTAAAGCCAGGGTTCGGGAATTGTAAAGGTGCATTCGGCAAAAACGGTCAGTTTTTAAGGGGAAAACAGCTCCCAGGCGATCCTTGAGGCCAAAGCTTTGTTTTTGGCAGGGAGCCGAACAGGGGCTTTGAGCTGTCAAGCCGCCCAGAGCTGAACCGGGCAGGCAATATTCGCTGATTAGCATTTCCAAAGCTCCCTGAACAATAACCTCAACGGGAAATTGAGCCAAAGCCTGAATTTGTTGTCCGGTCAGCTCCGGCGAAAGGGTCAGGCGGGCATATTCACCGGCCAAAGCTTCGGCAGTATAAGCATTAAAAATGTTAAAGCCCCAATCGCTGATTAACCTGGCTTGCGGCCAAAATTGCCGGGCAACTTGTCCGGCTCCCAAATTGCCTATTAAGAGACTGGAAGGACGGAAGCCCTGCTTGAACCAAAACTGCCAATCCTGTTTTAACAGCTCCAAATTCTCATCACTGGTTATTCGAGGCAAAGCCGGAATGATTTCCACTTGATATTGTTGGCCAATCTTTTGACTTTCCAACCAAAATTCCGGTTTAAAGCCTCGAAAATAGCCGTCCAGATAAACCAGATCTGCTCCGTTTTGACAGGCAGCTCGCACCGCCTCCGGATGGCTGACCGCTACAGCCAACAAAGTGGAGCTTGCCGGATGATTTGGACTCTGAGCTGGTTTTAAAGTGATTTCCCGATGAGAGCGGGGAAGCGGCAAACGCCGGGCTTCCAGCTTTTCCAGAGCTTGTCTTCTTAAATCATTGAAGTGGCTGGCCGGATAAATTACTGAACCTTGAATTTCAGCCTGCAAATCGGCTAAAAAATAAGGAGTATTGCCCAGCCGCCCCAATTGCCTGCTTAAATATTCCTGATCTAATGGTCGTTTCAAAGCTTTCTGTCCCGGAATTTGACCGGTAACCTGCACTTTATTGCCCAATTCATCTTGTACCTGCAAAATCAGGGGTTGATCCAGACCAGCCTGAACTGTAAATTGCAGAGGAATCCGGCTGGGCTGGGCATAGGAGGCTTGAGCCTTGCTGATCAAATGGGCATCGTTGGTTTTAAAAATTCGATCTCCCAGTCTAACCCGGCCTTGAATGGGAATATAAACTGATTGTCCGGCCTGGGCTTGGCTGACCGATTTTTTGCCCAAGGTAATTTGATTGACTTCAAAACCCAGTCGGCCGCCTTCACTGACCCAAACTTCCAAACCATCTCCCAAAGCTAAATCGCCCTCCAAAGCAATTTCCACTCCGGCGGAATGTCCCAGGGATTTGACTCGGCCAATTTTCAGCCCCCGGTTGTTGGGGCGTTGATAGCTCATTAAATCCTGACCCAGCTTGCCAAAAAAGTAACCGGTTGAAAAATCCCGGTTGAAAATCTGAGCCAATTCCCGTTCTGCTTCCGGTTCAACCTTATAAGGCTGTCCGGACAAGGCCAAATCCAAAAGCTGGCGATAATGTCTGACCACTGTGGCCACATATTCCGGTCTTTTCATGCGGCCTTCGATTTTGAAGGAAGCAATGCCTGCTGCAATTAACTCCGGCAAATAGGCACTCAAATTTAGATCCCGGGTACTCAGCAAATAAGCTCCGGCAGTTTTCAGTTCCCGTCCCTGGCTGTTCAATAATTGATAGGCCATCCGGCAGGGCTGGGCACAACGGCCTCGATTGCCGCTGCGTCCGCCAATCAGACTGGAAAACAAACATTGGCCGGAATAGCCTACGCATAAGGCTCCGTGTACAAAGACTTCCAGTTCTGCTCCGGTTTGCTGATAGATATTTTTTATTTGCTCCAGGCTCATTTCTCTGGCCAAAACAATTCGCTTAAAGCCCAGCTTTTGCAGACAGCGAACCCCGGCCAAATTGTGAGTGGTCATCTGAGTGCTGGCGTGCAGGGGCAGTTCCGGCAGATGCTGCCGAGCCAGACGAGCCAGACCCAGGTCTTGAGTAATAATGGCATCTGCTCCCATCCGGCTGAGATCAGCCAGATAATTGAGGGCGGCCTTGATTTCCGAATCCGCCGCCAGGGTATTGACGGTTACCAAAACCCGACAGCCATGCAAATGGGCATATTTAATCCCGGCTTCCAGTTGGGCATAGCTGAAATTTTGGGCGGATCTGCGGGCATTGAGCATGGGGCCGCCCAAATAAACTGCATCAGCTCCGTTTTCCACGGCGGCCGCCAAAGCTTCTTCCCCTCCGGCTGGAGCTAATAATTCCGGTTTGGACATAACTATTCCATTCTCCGGGGATTACGGATAAAGCCGGAGCAGGGGATAATTTCAACTCCTTTTTCTTCCAGGTAACCCAGCAGCAAATTCAGGCCAATGCTGTCGCTGGACATATGTCCGGCAATAATGACATTAATGTGATATTTTTCGGCTTCCTTGCGGTGAGCTTCGCCCATGTGCATCCCAATGATGGTTCCTACTCCAGCTTGAGCCATCTTTTCCAAAGCGTCCTTGGAGCCGCCGGTTCCTCCGGTCATATCCAGCATGATTTTGCCGGCTCTCCGGTTTTTATCGCCCACCACAATGACTGGGCCTGCTCCCATTTGAGCTGCAAATTTATATTCCGGTTCCTGCCGCAATAATTTGATAATTTCGCCCAGGGTTTCCGGTTGTTCCCGATCCATTTTTTCCTGCAAATAATAGTTAACCAGATTGTCGGCTACGGTGTGAGCACACATAAAGGGCAGGTTCAGGATTTTGGCGGCATCCACAGCCCGATTGTGGTTGGCCGGTAAAATATTGCGTCGAACCTCGGAAATCCGGGGAGCCATAACTCCTTCGGCCACATTAATCGGTACGCCAAAGTTGGCCATAACATCCTCTTGCAGGTGCATAACATCATATAAGCCTGCATAGCCCCGGCCTTCCGGATGGTGAGCCAAAATCAGGTCAATTTTCTGGCCTTTTTCAATTAAACGGTCGGCCAGCAGGATTTCGCCAATTTCCATGTCTACGCCCACGATAACCGACTTAATTTCAGTATCCGGACTGCCATTAAGAATCCGGCTGTCCCGATAGGGATTGGTCAGGCAGTCCAGATCATAGACTTCCTTTTCGTCTTCATCCAGTTCGGCATAATGCTTTTGTTCTTTAGCCAGCAGGTTTTGCATATTTTCCAAGCCCCGTGGATCAAACTTCATACCTTTTTCCACAAATAATTTGTAAATTTCTTTTAATTTCATTTAAAAAACCACCCTTCTTTTTTCTCAGCTTAAACCCATTTATGATTACAGATGCACAAATGATCGGGCATATTAAAACAATTATTGCAATAAACACATTTGGCTGGTTCCCGATCTCCGCTCAGCCAGCGTTTTAGAAGCCAGTTTTCGCATAAAAGAGGCCGTCCCAAAGCGAAAAGCTGAATGGAGGAGGTCGCCAAAATTTCCTCTATGGTTTCCAGATGCTTTAAGCCCCCGGCCAGAATAACGGGGGTATCCACCAGCTCGGCCAGTTGACGGGCAAAACCGGCAAAATAGGCTTCTTTGTCCCGGCTGCTCATATTTAAGCGGGAAGGAGTATTGCCGCTGACCTGAATACTATCTACGCCCCAGGCAGCCATAGCCTGACAAAATTGCAGGCTTTCGCTTTCTTCCAGTCCACCCTGGCTGAAATCCTGGGAATTAATTTTTACTGAAACCAAAAATTCCGAACTGACTGCTGCCTTGACTGCATCAAAAATTTCCTGCAAAAAACGAAGACGATTGGCTCCGCCGTATTCATCCTCCCGACGGTTTTCCTTGGGGCTTAAAAAACGACTGACCAGCAGACCATGAGCCGCTTGAATCTGAATGCCGTCATAGCCGGCCGCTTCTGCTCGTCGGGCGGCCTGAGCAAAAGCAGAGGTCAGATCTTTAATTTCTTTCCGGCTGTAATCGGTTGGAGCTTTTTTGCGAAAGCTTTGATAAATATTATTGCCGCCCAAGGTTAATTGAGCCCAAATTTGAGCCTTTTGCTCATGTACCTTTTGGGTCAGCTCCTGATGCTCTGGAATATATTGATCCTGATGCAGGGAAAGCATTTGCCGCAAGGGCCAATCCTGCTCGGAAACCGCTATGCCTCCGGTAATCAGCAAAGCAACCTGATTTTCGGCCAGAGTGACATAGCTTTGGATTAGATTGGGATTCAAGTGTCCCTGATCATCGGCCTGCTCCTCCCAGACGGCCGAACGGATAAAACGATTTTTGAGGCTTAACCGCCCCTGTCTGACTTCACTAAACATAGATTTCCTTCTTTCAAAATAAACAGACCCAGGTTTTTCTTGTTTTAAGCTTCTAGCCTGTAATTCCCTGTTTTTACTTTAGGTCAAAATCAAATCTGCCGGGCTTTTGCAATGGCGGCACCGGTTTTCCTTCAGGCCATTGGCCTTGATTTGATAATTTCGGCGTTTAATCAAAGCCTTGCCGCATTCCGGACAAAAGGTGTCCTGTCCTGGATTTTCCATATTGCCCAGATAAACATATTTCAGCTTTTGGCGGGCTTTTTCCCAAAGCTGCACCAGCAGCTTTTCGGAGGTAGGCGGCAAGCCTAAATAATAATTGGGGAAATAACGGCTCAGGTGCAGGGGAATGCGGGGATTAATTCCAGCCAGCCATTCGCTCAAAGCCTCGATGTCCTGTTCATTCCAGCCTTCAATGACCAAAGTCGTAACCTCCAAAGGTACTCCGGCTTCGGCTATAGTTTGAATAGTTTGCTTAACCGGCTCCAGTTTTCCTTGACACAGCTCCCGATAAAAATTGTCCCCAAAAGCCTTCAAATCAATATTAAAGGCATCAATCCAAGGCAAAAGCTGATTTAAAGGCTGGGGATTGATCAAGCCATTGCTGACTACTACATTTTTTAAGCCTTTGGCCTTGGCCAGACGGGAGGCTTCCCAGATATATTCAAACCAAATCAGCGGCTCGGAATAGGTATAAGCCAAACCAATATTTCCGGCCTGCTCCCTTTGTACCTCGGCCATTTCTACCAGTTCTTCCGGGCTGACGGTTTCGGCTGGGGCTTCAAGCTGGCTGATCTGCCAATTTTGGCAAAAGGCACAGTGCAAATTGCAGCCCCAGGTTCCCACTGATAAAATTTTCCGACCCGGATAAAAATGATAGAGGGGCTTTTTTTCTATGGGATCCAAAGCCATGGAGGTAATTTGAGCATAGTTATGGCTGTAAAGTCGGCCAGCCTGATTGATTCTGGCTCGGCAAAAGCCGCTTTTGTCCGGTTCCACCTGACAAAATTGGGGACAAAGCAGGCATTGCACCTGATTGTCCGCTAATTGCTTATAATAAGCTGCTTCCTGCATTTTTTAACTTCTCTCTTTCTGGGGGCTGCAAATTCTGGCCGGCTCAAAGCCTGCCAAAGACATTTGAGCAGGGCGAGCTTAAAACCCTGTATTAATGCTCTCCCATTGCTCAAGCAAAGCAAAATGAATTTGGGGGAAAATAAACCAATTTTAGGGTTCTGCAATGACATTATTGTATCTCAGTCACACAAAGCTTTTTTTCTTTATTATACCACTTTAGCTTGGGGAATGCTCGAATTTATCCCGGTTTATAATATTTTTCCCTGAGCTTTTTTCCAGATTCGCTGCAAAATCCTGTCCGTCAGGATGGCCGAGAGCATTCCCAGACCAGTGGCAGCGATGGTTGCTCCTACAATGGAGGTGGGGTCAGTGGAATGAAACATAATCCGAATACCAATAATGGTGCTGGGAATCAAGGTCAGACAGGCGGTGTTCAAGGCCAGAAAGGTACACATGGAGGGGGTGGCAGTTTTGGGATCGGCCTGATTCAGCTTTTGCATTTCCTGCATGGCCAAAAGCCCCATGGGGGTGGCGGCGTTGCCCAGCCCCAAAATATTGGCGGTCAAATTAAGGCCAATGGCTCCCAAAGCCGGATGCTCCGGGGGAATCTCGGGAAAAAGGCGGCGGGTCAAAGGTGCCATTAGTTTGCTCAAAAGCCGAACCAGACCGGCGGCTTCGGCCAAACGCATAATGCCCAGCCAAAAGCTCATAATGGCAATCAGCCCCAGGGAGATTTGAACCGCCTGTTCTGCTCCGGCCAAGGCTGACTGCAAAATCAGTCCCGGTTCTCCTTTGCCCAAAGCGGTCACAATTCCCATGCCCAACAAAAAAAGCCATAAGTAATTAACCATGCTGTTCCTCCGTTTTGGCTTAAGCTTATGTCAAAATGGGGGAAGGCAGAACCAGGGAAAAAAGCAGCGAAAAAGCCGAGCTTTTTTTCTGAACGGCTGGTTTTTTCGATTCCAACCTGCTATGATAGAAGTGAATTTACTAAAAAGGAAGCGAAAAGCTATGACTTTTACTTTAATTGATAATAGTGAAGATTATGATTTAAGCTTTAATGATTTTTGCCAAAGGTGTCGGGAAATTAATAAATTTTATAACCCGGCCAATCCCAAATTGGCGGTTTCTACTCCGGAAAAGGTTGGCTATGAACAGGGGTTGCAGGGTCGTCCGGTACATGAAGGACTGCTGGCGGGTTATCTGGGCTTAAACTGTCGTCCTGAATTGGCCTATCAGGCTTTGGCCATTTATCAGGTTGGCTATCAAAAGGGTCGGGAGGCTCGCCGAAACCAGCGGCCCCATTTGACGGTTTGCTGATTTGGCGGCCGAGCCTCCGATTTTGCAGTTTTATTTAAGTTCGCTTAAAATTCTTTGCCGGGATTTTTCGACCTCAAAATAGACCTTTTCCAGGTCGATGGTCTTATATTCTCCATTTTGATATAAAACCTGGCCATCTACCATGGTCAGCACTACATCAGTTCCGCAGGCCGAATAAAGAGAATTATTTAGTAAATTATGCACCGGCTGCCAATAAGGAGCCGAAACTTCCCAAACCTGCAAGTCGGCCTGATAACCAAGCTTGATTAAACCGCAGTTAGCCCGTCCCTGGGCTTTTGCTCCGGCCAGAGTAGCGGCTTGCCAGGCTTCTTGTGGAGTAATCAGGGTTGGATCCTGCTGACTGCCTTTATGCAGCAAGGCAAACAATTTCATTTCTTCCAACATATTCAGATTATTATTGCTGGCTACGCTATCAGTTCCCAAAGCCAGGTTGATTCCTTTTTGCTTAATTTTGACTATATCGGCTATGCCGCTGGCCAATTTCAAATTGCTTTTGGGACAGGTGGCAATACTGGCTTTTTTCTCGGCCAGCAGGTCAAAATCATCTCCTTCCAGCCAGACACAGTGAGCAGCCAGAACTGGATTATCCAATAAGCCGATTTGAGCAAAATACTGGGGAGGAGTCAATCCCTGATGCCGTTCTTTGCATTGCTGCACTTCGCTTTGAGTTTCCGAAAGGTGAATGTGCATAATAGCCCCCAGTTTTTGGCAATGCTCGCTGATGTTTCGGGCAATCTGGGGATTGGAGGTATATTCGGCGTGCAGGGATACATCAATTAAAATCCGGCCGTCTCCAGCACGATGATACTGTTCAAAAACAGCTTGGGTTTCCTTGGCTGCCGCCAAGTCCCAGTAATTGCTGTCATCAAAACAGGTAGTACCCCGGCTTAAGTTGCATTTAACCCCGCTCAATAACAAAGCTTCAGCCATATCCTGACAGAAATAATACATATCGCTGGTGGAAACTATGCCAAAACGCAGCATTTCTGCCGCCGCCAACAGGGTTGCATAATAAACATCGTGACCGTTTAGTTTATCCTCAAAAGGAAAGATTCGGGTATTCAGCCAATCGGCCAGGCTTAAATTTTCTCCATAGCCTCGCAGCAGGGTCATGGGGCTGTGACTGTGGGCATTATAGAAGCCGGGCAGCAGCATTTTGCCTTTTCCATCATATTCTTCCCCATAATTTTCCGCAGGTTTTTCTGATCCAATGTAAGCAATTTTGCTGTCTTTAACTCCGACAAACTGGTTTTCCTGTACATGAAAGTTTTCGTCCAAAAAATTGATATTTTTGAAAAGCATCCGTAAATCAGTCCTTTCTTTTGAGAGTTTGTCCCTTTTTCACTTTCTTTTTTCTAATATTGTATTTCAAAACATAGGATTAGACAAGAGATACTTTGTGCCTGAATTTATTATACTCCAAAACATGGGATTGGAAAAGAAGCACTTTATGTCTGAATTCGGCATATTCTGGGTAAAGGAAATGGTGGCAATTCAGGAGGAAATCTTTGTTAAGGTGCGTTGTTCTTTTAAAATTGCCAGGCAGAAAAGGAGGAGGATTATTGGAAGATTCCCAAAAAGTCCGGCTGGATTTGCGAATCAGCGAAAACTCCGGGCGAATGGTAGTGCGGGGTCGAGTGGGCATTCCTGAACCCAAACCGGCGGCTGAAAAAATTTTATCAACCGAAAAAACGGTTTGGATCAGGGAAGTACGCTTGCTGCCCAATAAAGCGGTGGCGGAAGGGGTTTTACATTTACATTCGATCTATACTGCTTTTTCAGAGGAGCAATCGGTACATCATTTTCACGGGCAGGTTCCTTTTACCCTGTTTATTGATTTGCCTGGAGCCTTGCCCGGTATGACCGTTAAAGCCGAAATTACGGCTGAAGAAACCGAATTTATCCGGGCGGCTGATGCAGCCTGTGCCTTTGAGGTTACTGCTATTTTGTTGTTTTCAGCAGTAGTAACCGAGGTGCAGGAGGTTGAAGTTTTGACCGCTTGTCCCGAAGGCTGTCAATGTGAAACCGAGCTTTGGGAAGTGGACCTGGTGGCCGCTCAGGGCAGCCGCCAGATTCTTTTGGAACAAAAGCTGCCCTTTCCGCCCGATTGTCCGCCAGTAGAAAGGGTTTTGGATAGTGACGCTCGCCTGGAAGTTAGTTCTATTCGGGTGCTGACTGATCAGGTGCTGGTGGAAGGGAAGGCTCATCTGCAAATGCTTTATGTGGCCTTGCTGCCGGAACAGCCGGTGCATCGCCTGAATTTAAGCTTTAGCTTTAGTGATTTTGTAGAGGTTCCGGGAGCCAGGGATTGGATGAAGGTTCGCCACTATCTCTATTTGGAGCATTTGGATTTGGATCCCTGCGGCTGCGATCAGCTTACCGCCTCGTTGGTCATAAAGCTTTCGGCTTATGGAGTACAGCGGCAAAAACTCCAGCTTTTGACGGATATTGCCGGGTGCAGCTATCTGCCCCAGTTGGTGCAGCTGCGGGTGGATTCGCTGGTGGGGGAAGGCAGCAGTCAAATTATTTTAAAAGACAGCTTTTGCACTCCCGATCCTCGACCTCCGGTAGAAAAAATTCTGGATAGCCGCCTGAGTCAAATTCAAATTACCAGCCAGAAAATTATTCCCGGCAAGGTCATTGTTAAAGGCCAGGTCAGCATTGCTTTGATTTACGCTGCTTTGGGTTGTGAACAGGCTGTGCATACTTTGGAACGCCAAATGTCCTTTCATGCTTTTGTGGAAATGGAGGAAGCTGAGGAAGGGCTGCGGGTGGAAATTTTGCCGGAATCGGAATATATCACCGCCCGTCCTGAAAACTGCTGTATTCAAATTGAAACCGTGCTGAAATTTTCGGCCAGAGCCTATCGAACTCTGGAGCGTTCAGTCATTAGTTGTCTGCTGCCTCAGGAGGAAGAAGAAACTCCCCAGGAAGAAGAACAGCTTTGTCAGCCGGGACAATATCTTACGCATATTGTGCAGGCCGGGGATAGCTTATACAGCATTGGTTTGCCCTATGGAGCCAGTGTAGAGGATATGATTGCCGCCAATCCCCAATTAAGCAATCCGGATCAGCTGGAAGTGGGGATGTCTTTAAATATTCCCTGCATAGCCAAGGGTTAAAGGAGGAACTAGGATGCCAATTGAATATGATTTGCCGGTTCCGGAGAGTTTACGCTGCCTCAAGGTCAAGCTGCCCATTTTGCTGGCCGAAGCGGAATCGCAGGTGGTGGTGGATACCATTACCCAAACCCCGGAGCTGACTAAAAAAATTGATCATATTGATGTAATGGTTATGGGCTTTGAAGCCGATCCGGTGTTTATCCATCAGGATGAATCCCATTGGTCTTTGAGCTTTAATAAGCGTTGGCCGGACTATTGCTGTCATCGGCCGGGGCGGGCTTTTATCAAAAAAATTATTGTGCGGGGAGTTTTGCACAAGCAGGTTTATTATGTCAATCAAAATGATGAGGTAAAGCACTTTGGGGAGGATATTCCTTTTACCAAAATGCTGCGGCTGCGGGAGCCGGAACCGGTTATGGATGTGGATAATGTAACTGTAGAGTTTCGGCGAGCCAAGGTGGATATTACCTGGGACTTAATTCGAGGCTGCCGTTTGCAGCAGGTAGGAGTAATTGGCATTCGGGTTAAGGTGATGGAAGAACGCAATATGTATATTCAGGTTTGCCCGCCCCGGCATGGCTGCACTCGCGAGAATTTGCTGCGGGATCCCGGCTTTGAACAATGGGTGGGGGATTTGCCCCTGGCCTGGGGAGGAATTAATGTCGGTCGAACCTCGGATTCGGTGCGTACCGGCAGTTTTGGAGCTGTTTTGGGAGCAGATCCCACCCGGCAGGCGGCAATTTTTCAGCAGGTTCGCCGGGTCAGACACCATCATTTTCGAGATTGGGATCGCCCCTTTAACAGCTTTGAGGATGATTATGACCGGCCAGGTGATTCTCACCACCATCGACCCGACGATTGGGGCGGCGGTGGAGGACATTTTGAACGGCCTCATGCCTATCGGCTGTGTTTTTGGGGACGGCGTTCCGCTCCAGAAGGTTCAAGAAACTGCAATTTTACCCTGACCGCTTCGGTGGTTTATTACGGAGAAGACGGAGAGATTTTGGCCAATTTGCAAAACCAATGGAATTCTTCTTCCATCAGCACCGGTTGGAACCAGCTTTGCTTTGATGCCGGTCCTCCGTCGGAAGAAATTGCCTATGCCCAGGTTTTTATTGCTTTTCGTCCAGAAGATCCGCAAAATACCTGTACAGTGGTGATTGACGATGCTTCCCTGATTTGTGTTCCCTAAATGTTTCATGTGAAACAATAGTTGCGAGGAGAGTTAACCAAGGTAAAGCTGTTCTTTGCAGACTCTCTCACAGGGAGAGCCTGCAAAAGCCCTGACAAATTGGAAGCTTTGGAAAGGAGGGGAAGGGAATTAAAGAAGGGTTGACGGAAGGGTTGTTGGAAAACACTTTGTTTCGAGTGCTTCAAGAGCAAAAGGAACAGGATGAAGACGGCCTGTTAATTATTTTGGGACTGGTCAATTTGATGGGTCTGATTGATATTATTAATGGCCGCAGTGAAAAAAAAGCAGGGGAAAAAGCGGAGCTGCCCCGGACTGAAACGAAAAATTCTTCAGCCGAGGCTTTGCTGGGTTTGTTAAGTCAAATGGCTCAAAAGCCCAACCGAATCGGCAAAAGCCGATCCGGTTTAAACGAAAAAAAGTAAGCTTTAGTCTTCCAAATCTGGCTCGGCTAATTCAACAGCTTCGCCTTTCAAGTCTTCCGGCCAGGGTTCCGATTCGGGGACTGCCGGATCAGGAACCGGTTGAGGCTGTTTTAAATGATTAAAGCAGCTAAAGCCGGTTTGAAAGGTCTGCATTCCTTCCCGAAAAGTGCGTAAGGCTTTTTGCGTGTTTTCCATCAGGAACGAAAAGTCCGAGAGCTGCTTTTCCAGCTCATTATTTTGATTGGAAACGGCCATCAGCAATGATAGAAAAAAAGGGTTAGTCATTTATTTTCCTCCCCCAAGGCTCTTTATTTATATATTATGGTTGAGCCAAATAAAAAGTGCAGAAAATAAGGAGAAAAGAAAAATGTCGGATAACATTTCCATTAAGATGGCTTTGCTGAGTCTGTATGGTTTAGTTCAGGCAGTGCAAAATCAGCAAAAGTCCTTGAACAGGCGGGAAACTAAGCAGGAGCCGAGCCGGGAGGAAGATATGGAAACGGCAGCGAAGCCTGCCGAGCCGGTTTTGACTTCGGAGGATCTGGAAACAAAACCGGCGGAAGCGGAACTGGTTCAGACTGTTAAGACAGAATCTTTGTCGGCCGCAGATCCAGATCAGTTGGTTGAAGAGTCTGAGTTGTCCCCCACAGTCGAACCGGAAAAACTGGAATCCCCGGCGGAAACCCAGCCGGAGCCTTTGGAAGAATTAAACTTTTGGGCAGATGATTGGAAACAACCGGCTTTGGTATGGGATGAAAGGCTGAGAAAATAATTTAAGCCAACTCTCCTATGGGGGAATTGGCAAGACCTTCTCAAATGGTTTTCAGCTCAATAGAACCAGGTGAAACGGTGCAAAGTCCTGCAAATAGCAGGCAAGCACCGTTTTGTTTTCAAATTATATTTTGCAAATAAGCCCTTAGATCCGGTTCCATTTCCGGGCGTTGCAGGGCGAAATCCAGATTGGCTTGTAAATAGCCCAATTTGTCCCCCACATCATAGCGTTTGCCGGTAAAGGCCAGACCAAAAATTGGTTCCTGCTGAAGCAGGGTTTTCAGAGCATCGGTGAGTTGAATTTCTCCACCGGCTCCCGGTGAAGTTTCGGCCAAAATCGCAAAGATGGCCGGGGTCAGTATATAGCGTCCCATAATGGCTAAATTGGAAGGAGCTTCTTCTGGCTGAGGTTTTTCCATTAAATCCTGGAGTTCAAATAAATTGTCTTTTTGGCTTTTGGGATCTATAATGCCATATTTGCTGACCTGGTTTTGGGGTACGGATTTAATCCCTACAATGGAAGCTTTTTTTTCGGCAAAAACCTCTATTAGCTGTTTTAAGCAGGGAGTTGGTGAATCTATTAAGTCGTCACCCAATAAAACGGCAAAGGGTTCATTGCCTACAAAGCTTTGGGCACAGGCCACTGCATGACCCAAACCTTTAGGCTCCTTTTGCCGTACGGAAACAATATTGGCCAATTCTCCGGTTTGCACCAGAGCTTCCCAAGCTTCAGTCTGCTCTTTTTTTCGCAGGTAGTTTTCCAGGTAAGGGTGACGGTCGAAATGATCCAAAATAGCTGTTTTATTCCGTCCGCTGATAATCAGGATTTCCTCAATTCCCGAAGATACTGCTTCTTCAACAATATATTGAATGGTTGGCTTATCCACAATGGGCAGCATTTCCTTGGGAATGGTTTTGGTAACCGGCAAAAACCTGACTCCCAAACCTGCTGCCGGAATGATCGCTTTTCTTATTTTCATTGTAATTCCCTCCTTCTTCTTGCTATCTTAATGGGAAAAAACCTGGCTTATGCCTCTTTTTGCTGGTCTTGTTTCTCTTCTTTTGTGCCAAAAATCCCCAAATTATAACTGCCCCAAAGAATCACAAGAATGGTGATTAGCAAAGTGATAATCATAATTTTACGGGAAACCATCAGGTTGAGAACTACAGCCAAAATGCCCATAACCAGACTGATGACATAAATAAACCAGACTGCGTGCAAGTGACTAAAACCCCGAGCCAAAAGGCAATGATGCAAGTGTCCTTTGTCTGGCTGGAAAATTGGTTTGCGGGTATTGACCCGCCGCACAATGGCAAACAAAGTATCCAGCAAGGGCAAAGCCAAAATAATCAAAGGCAGAATAACCGAAGTGGCGGCTGCTCCTTTGGTGGTACTCATGATGGAAACCGAAGCCAGGGTAAAGCCCAGTAATAAAGACCCGGTATCTCCCAAAAAGATTTTGGCCGGGTGATAGTTGTGGGGTAGAAAACCGGCAATGGCTCCGGCCAGCAGCAAGGGCAAAACCACATCCTGCATTTGAAAATCCAAAGTACCCCGGGCAAATTGGGTATAGGCTACGGCAGCCATGGTCAGGGCAGCAATCAGGGCAACCCCGCTGGCCAGCCCGTCCAACCCATCAATTAAATTAACCGCATTGGTAACTGCTACCAACCAGAAAACCGTAATTGGCACCCCAATCCAGGGGGAGATTTCCACCCAGGCATTGGTCAAAGGGTTGGTAAAGGATAAAACCTCCAGGCCAAAAGGAACGACGATTAAAGCCGCTCCGATTTGAGCTGCAAATTTTAAATAGGCATTCATGCCTTTGAGGTCGTCCCACATACCCACCAATAAAATCAAAGTCATACCCAATAATAGTCCGATAATTTCCAGGTTTAAAGGCAAAGCAATTAAAATACCGGCTGCAAAAGCCAAATAAATTCCCAATCCGCCCATACGCGGCATAATTTTGCTATGCACCTTTCTGGCATTTGGAACATCTACGGCTTTCCAATCAAGTGCCTTTTTTTTGACCCAGGGGGTAATCAACAAACTTATTAAAAAACTAACCAGAATGCCAGCCCAATAACAGCCCAAAATAATCCCTCTTTCCCCGAACAAGCTCTTATTTCACCTTTATTATAGCATTTTTATTTTATTTCTCAAGTATAAATCCATTGACCTGATTTGAAAAAAGGCTTATATTTATAGAAAGAGAAAGCTTTTTTTTAGGAAGGAGAATTTCATGAAAATCATTAACGAAAAAGGTAAACTTTTCGGGATAATTAATGTTGTCGATCTGCTGGTTATTCTGCTAATTGTGCTGATTGCCGCTGGAGCCACCTATAAGACGGCCAATAATGCGGCTTCTGGCAGCTCCCAAAAGGTTGAATATACGATTCTGCTGCAATGTATTCGTCCTGAGCCTGCCGAAGCTATTAAGGTGGGGGACAAGCTGGTGGCCAATAACAATTATACCACTGCGGTTATTACCGGGGTTGAAAGCAGACCGGGACATTTGGTAAGCACGACTGCGGAAGGTGACCGGGTTATGGTTAATGATCCCTACTTAATTGATGTTTTTGTGACGGCTCAGGATCAGGTTACTTTGGCTTCTGCCAATATTGAAGCGGGCGGACAGGAATTGCGGATTGGCAAAAAATATTATGTCAAATCAAGAGATTATGAGTTTGAAGGAATTGTTCAGGATATAGTTTTGCTGGAGCAATAGTTTGGTCAGAGCTTGGGAAATTCGCATTCTATTGACGGAAGAAATTGAATAAGCATTTTTGGCGGCTTTAAAGGCTTAAGCCTTTAAAACCGCTTTTTGATTGGCCAAAGGAGTGAACAATTTTAGTTTCTTTACAAAGATTAACTGATTGACTCAGCCTTGCTAAGAGTGTATAATCATAACAGACTGAACAGTCTGTTAATAAAATACCTTTTCTATTCGGGATTTTTTCAAGCAAAAAGATTAATTGCCAGATTCCGAGCCAAGTCCTTTTTGACCAGAGGTGAATTTATGGAAAAGATTAACAAAAAAGATCTGATTACCGATGCGGCTATGTCCTGTTTTTTGGATAATGGTTATCGGAGAACCTCCATGGACGACATAGTAAAGGTTTCGGGAATCAGTAAGGGAGGTATTTATTGGTATTTCAACAGTAAGGAAGAAATTTTTCTTTATTTTTTGGAACGGGAGCTGGACAAGGAACAGGAAAAACATCGCAAAATCAGCCAAAGCAGCAGTTCAGCTCGAGAACAACTTCATCAATTTTTTCAGGCTCATTTGAAACATGACGAAAAATTTCCTTTACATCTTGTGATGAGCGAATTTTTGACTCAGCTTAGAAATCCGGAAGTTACCAGAAGCTTTCAAAAGTTGATCCAGAAAAAACATCACAAAAAAGATTTTTTTATCCAAGTCCTGGAATTGGGGATTAAAAATCAGGAATTTGTTCCCCATAATACTCAGATTATAGCAGAAGTTATTTGTGCAGTTTGCGAAGGCTGTACTTTTCGTTATGTCATGGAGCATCAAAATACCAGGCTTTTGCAGGAAGCCTTGGAACAGGCTGAAGCTATGGTTTTAGCCAAAATTTTAAAAACAGGGGGAATTTAAAGAAGTGAAATCCAAAAAACCAATAGTTTTGCTGCTGTCATTACTTTTGCTGGCAGCCTTGATTTTTTCTGCCTGCGGCGACAGTGAAGAAATCACCGAGGATGAAGTTGCTTATAATACTTCGGTGGAAGTGGTTACGCTGAGTGCAGGAACCCTGGTCAGTTATTTTGAATTAAGCGGCGAGCTGGATTCTTCCAGCCAGGCTTCCGTTTCGGCCAAGGTGGGCGGTTTGGTAACCTCCATTAATGCCGAGGTCGGCCAAAAAGTCAGTGCCGGTCAAACCTTATTTACTTTGGATACCTCTGATTTGCAGGATCAAATTGAAGAAACGGCCAAAGCCTTGGAAACCACTCGGGCTTCCATTGATACCACCCGGGTTAGCCTGGAAAATCAGGAGCTTACCGTGCAGAACCAGGCTTTGACTGTGAATAACCAGAAATTAAATTTGGATAATCAGCAGTTAAACCTGGATAAGCAGCAGCTCAGTTTGGACAATGAGAGCAATAATATTGCTTTGAGCCAACAAACTTTGGATGATGCCCAGCTTAATTATGATCGGATCAAGCAGCTTTATGATGCTGGAGCAGTTTCGCAGAGTGAACTGGATGCGGCCAGCAGCTCCTTGAATCAGGCTAAATTAGCCTATAATAAAACCAATACCAGCTATGAGCAAAGCAAGGTGAACTTTCAGCAGGTTCAAGTGGCCTATGACCAGGCTTCCGTGGCCTATGAACAGGCGGTAGTGGCTTATGAACAGGCTCAAACCGTCTGCAAGCAATATCAAAGCCAGATTAAGCAGGCCGAATTGCAGGTGCAGCAATCCGAATTATCCCTGGCTCATTTGCGGGAATCTTTAGCGGATTATACTGTGACTTCTCCCATTTCCGGAGAAATATCCAGTGTCAGCATTCACAAAGGGGAACGGGTTATGGCTCAAAGCCCGGTGATTACCCTGGTTGGCACCAATAGTGTAGTAGCTAAAATTAATGTGGCGGAGAGTTCCATTAAACAGATTTCTCAGGGAATGAAAATTAAAGTAACCATTCCCGCTTTAAAGAAAACAATCTCTGGCACGGTAACCTCAATCAGTCCTACTTTGGATGCCATATCCAAGGCTTATCCTGTGGAAATTACCCTGAATAATTCCGGGGGCAAAATGAAAGCCGGGATGGTAGCCAAAATTCAATTGGCTTCCGGCAGTTCAACCGATGCTCAAACCTTGCCCAAGGATGCTGTTCTGGAAAAAGATGGGGCTTATTATGTTTATATTGTAGACGAAAATAATGTTGCCCGGCAAAAAAATGTGGAAGTGGGCTTGAGCAGCAATACCGCTATTGAGATTACTTCCGGTTTGGACGGCTCGGAACAGGTAATTTGTGCCGGCAACCAACTGGTATCCGATGGCCAACAGGTTAATATTGCCTCTTCTTCGCAGAAAGGAGAGTGAATTAGTTAAATGAAAATAGCCGACTTTTCGGTTAACCGGCCTTTGGCTATTACCATGCTGATTTTGGCTCTGGTTTTTGTGGGTTTGTATTTTCTGCCCAAATTATCGGTTGAATTATATCCGGATATGGAAATACCCTATGGAGCCATTATTACCAATTATACCGGAGCCGCTCCGGAAGATGTGGAAGAAAATGTTTCCAAACCTCTGGAATCAGCGGTAGCTTCCATTAGCAATATTGATACCCTGTCTTCCTATTCTTACAACGGAATGTCCATTGTTTTGGTGGCTTTTAATTGGGGTACTGATATGGATGTAGCCTTGCAGGATATTCGGGATAAGGTGGATCGCATTGAATCCTTTTTGCCTGATGATATTACCTCGCCCATGATCTTAAAAATGGATGTTAATTCCCTGCCGATCATGACCTTGACAGTGGAATCATCGCAGGAAGAGCTTGACAGCCAAACCAAATTGGTAAGCCTGAAACGAATAGTAGAAGATAATATTCAGGAACGGCTGGAACGAATTGAAGGAGTTTCCTCGGTTTCCATTGCGGGGGGACTGGATCGGGAAATTCAGGTGCATTTGAATGCAGCCAAAATGCAAAGCTATGGCTTGTCGGTGGCTACCATTCAGGGAACCATTGCATCCGACAGTATTTCTGGTACCGGCGGAACGGTAGTCAATGGCAGCCGGGAATATAATTTGGTGGTCAATGCCAAATATGAAACAGTAGAAGATATCAAAAACATTCAAATCAGCTTGCCCACCGGAGGAAAAATTTCCCTGAGTGATTTGGCTACTGTAGAAGATACCTATGCTGAACGGGAAACCCTGGCCTATGTTAACGGCAAGGAAGCCCTGAGCCTGAGTGTTGCCAAAGCCAGCGGGGGAAATACCGTAGATGTGTCTGACGGAGTTAATCAGGAGCTGAGTGCTCTGCAAAAAACCTTGCCGGATTATGTGACCATTACCGTAATTTCGGACAGTGCGGAATATATTAATAACTCCATTGATATGGTCGTAGAGCATGGGCTTTTGGGAGCTATTATTGCTGCGGTACTGCTCTATCTGTTCTTGCGGAGTGTGCGGGCGACTTTTGTTATTATTGTAGTTTTGCCGGTTTCCATTATTGCCACTTTCAGCCTGATGTATTTTGCTGATATGACCATCAATGTTATTACTTTGGGCGGTCTGCTTTTGGGGCTGGGGTCTCTGATTGACTTTTCGGTGGTAGTTTTGGAGAGCATCTATCGCCATCGAGAGTTGGGCTATAATGTTATTGAGGCGGCCAAAAAAGGAGCTTCCGAAGTGGGGACTGCGGTTATCGCATCGGCTTCTGCTCAGATTGTAGTTTTCCTGCCCATTGCTTTGGTCAGCGGACTGGCTGGAATTTTATTCCGGCCCATGGCTTTGGTGGTCATTTTCGCTCACCTGGCCGCTTTGTTCTTTGCTTTAACCATGGTACCGATGCTTTCTTCCCGTTTGCTGGTTAATGTACCTTTGGAAGATGATGACTATTTAGCCACAGTTAAATCCAAAAATCCGGTTATTTGGTTTAACAAGCTGATTTATCATCTTAAACAGCTTTACAAAAAAACCCTGGCTTGGGTTTTGAAGCACCGCCGCTATGTGATTTTGGGAACTGTAGCTTTGTTAATTGCCAGCTTCTTTGCAGCCGGTCTGGTGAACTGGGAATTTATTCCTGCTTCGGATGAGGGAGCCTTTACTATTAATATTGAAACCGACAGCGGAACTACCCTGGAAGATACCTGTGCCAAAGCAGCCCAAGCTGAAGCGATTGTTTGGCGGGAGCTGCCGGAAACCGAAACTGTTACCATGAATGTAGGGGGTTCGGGCAGCTTTTATAGCTCTTCCAACAGTGCAACCGCTTCTTTGACTGTTACTTTGGTGGATTTGGAAGAAAGAAGTATTTCTACAGAGCAGGCTATTGCCAAAGTGCGGAAATGTCTTGCCCAGGAAATTTCCGGCATTGATTTTACGGCTGCTGCTGCCAGCTCCAGTTCCATGGGGAGCGGTTCGGACAGCGGAGATGTCCAGATTAGCATTAAAGGGGATAATCTTGAGGTTCTAAAACAGTTATCAGATGAAGTGGAAGATATTGTAGCCAGCGTCAAAGGGACGGAAGATATTACTTCTTCTTTGGATGATACTAATCCACAGTATAAATTTGTGGTTGATCGAAGAGAAGCTGCTCGTTACGGCTTGTCGGCCTCCCAGGTTTATTCGACCATTCAGGTGGCTTTGGACGGCAGCACCGTAGCCAAAATGAAAACCGATGAGGATGAAATTGATATCCTGCTGGATCTGCCTTATGACGAAGATATCAGTACTGCCGAATTGGGCAATCTGGTTTTGGTTAGTCCCACCGGAGCGGAAGTTCCTTTAAGTCAGTTGGGGGAAATTTATAGTGAAGATACTCCCAGTCAAATTGACCGTGTTGACCAGACCCGCAATATTAAAATTACGGCCGGTATAACTTCCGGTTATGATTTAAATACAACTGTTGCTGAGATTCAGGCTCTGATTGACGAAATGAGCTGGCCGGAAGGCTATACGGTGGAATATGGCGGAACCTATGAAAGCATGATGGATTCCTTTGCAGACCTGGCTTTGGCTTTGGTACTGTCCATCGTTTTAATGTTTATGGTTATGGTCGCTTTGTTTGAATCCCTGTTCCAGCCCTTTATTATTATGTTTGCTTTGCCGCCGACCTTTATTGGAGTGGTGTTTGGTTTGTTGGTTACTGGCAACAGCTTGAATGTGGCAGCCTTTATGGGCATGATTATGCTGGTCGGGATTGTAGTGAATAACTCTATTGTTTTGGTTGACTATATTAATATTAATCGTTCCAGAGGGATGTCACGGGATGAGGCCATTTTGGTTTCTGCTCCCATTCGTCTGCGGCCGATTTTGATTACGGCTTTGAGTACCATTTTAGTTTTATTCCCCATGGCCTTTGGAGGCGGGGAAGGCAGCGAAATTCAGGCTCCAATGGCAGTGACGGTTGTTTTTGGCTTGTCGTTCTCCACTTTGATTACCTTGCTTTTGGTGCCGGTGGTTTATTCCCTGTTTGACGATTTTGTCAATTGGACTAAACGCAAGGTTCATAGAATTTTTCATCGGAAGGCCAAGGAGCCGACAGAGTTGCTGGAAGAAGAAAAGCTGTCGGGAACCTCGATTTAAAATTTAAAACCCCGTTGTCTCCCATTTCAAGTTGGAAGCCAACGGGGTTTTTGTCATTTGCTCTTAGAGAAAACTCTGTTGCCATTTTATTCTAAAAAAGGGTAAATTAATAAAATATCTGCCGGATCTTGAAAATTCAAATCTTTTATGCTATAATAAAAAAGTTAGCTAAAACCCGCAAAGAGGGGAGATTTGGCAATTGGAAAGCCCAAATAACCATTATAATGTGGATGAAATTCAAGTTCTGGAAGGTCTGGAGGCAGTTCGTCTGCGTCCTGGAATGTACATTGGCAGCACTGGATCCAAAGGTCTGCACCATTTGGTTTATGAAGTGGTGGACAATAGTATTGATGAAGCCATGGCCGGATTCTGTACTGAAATTGAAATTACTATTTTGGCAGATAACAGTATTCAGGTTATTGACAATGGACGGGGGATTCCAGTAGAGGTTCACCCCAAAACCGGCCTTTCTGCCGTAGAAACCGTTTTAACCATATTACACGCCGGGGGCAAATTTGGCGGCAGCGGCTATAAGGTATCCGGCGGTCTGCACGGAGTCGGAATTTCCGTAGTTAATGCCTTGTCAGAAAAATTGCTGGTAGAGGTTCAAAGGGATGGATTTTTATTCCGCCAGCAATATCAGCGGGGCGTGGCAGTAACCGCTTTGGAAAAAATTGAGCCTTCCGCCAAAACCGGTACGCTGATTAGCTTTAAGCCGGACTATCAAATTTTTGATGATCTGGTTTATCAATTTGAAGTTTTGGCTCAACGCTCTCGGGAGCTGGCCTTTTTAAACAAGGGAGTCAAGATCAGCCTTAAGGACTGCCGGGGGAGCTTGCGGGAAGAAAGCTTCTGCTATCAGGGCGGCCTGATTGATTTTATCCATTACAGCAATCAAAATAAAAATCCTCTGCACGAATCGCCCATTTATTTAAACGGAGAAAAAGATGGAGTTAAGGTGGAGGCTGCTCTGCAATATACCGATTCTTACAGCGAAAATGTACTCTCTTATGCCAATAATATTAATACGGTTGATGGGGGAACCCACGAATCCGGCTTGAAATCAGCTTTAACCCGTGTGCTGAATGACTATGGCCGCAAGTTCGGCCTGCTGAAAGCCAATCAACCCGCCCTGAGTGGGGAAGATGTTCGGGAAGGCATTACCTGTGTTTTGAGCGTCAAGGTGGCCAATCCTCAATTTGAAGGCCAGACCAAAACCAAATTGGGGAACAGTGAGGTTAGGGGACTAGTCGAAAGCTTGGTGTCTGAGGGCTTAAACCAGTATTTGCTGGAAACCCCTTCGGTGGCCAAGAAGATTTTGGAAAAGGCCATTACCTCTGCTCGAGCCAGAGAAGCCGCCCGCAAAGCCCGTGAGCTGACCCGCCGCAAAAATGTGCTGGAAAACACCACCTTGCCTGGCAAATTGGCCGACTGCTCCCAGACCGATCCTTCCATTTGTGAATTATATATAGTGGAAGGGGAATCAGCGGGAGGCTCCGCCAAAAATGGCCGGGAACGGAGCTATCAGGCAATTTTGCCCCTGCGGGGTAAAATTCTGAATGTGGAAAAAGCCCGTTTGGATCGCATTTGGGGCAATGAAGAAATTAAAAATCTGATTACTGCTTTGGGAACCGGGGTAGGTGAGGATTTTGATTTGAGTAAAGCCCGCTATCATAAAATTATTATTATGACCGATGCTGATGTTGATGGTTCCCATATTCGTACTTTGCTTTTAACTTTCTTTTACCGCTTTATGCCCGAACTGATTAAATCCGGCTTTGTGTTTATTGCCCAGCCTCCTTTATATAAGACCAAAAAAGGCAAAACCGAAATGTATTTTTATAATGATCTGGATTTGGAAAAATATCTGAAACAGCAGGACTTTGAAGGCGTGGATATTCAAAGATATAAGGGTTTGGGAGAAATGAACGCCGATCAGCTCTGGGAAACCACTATGGATCCGGATACCCGCACCGTTTTGCAGGTTAATCTGGGAGATGCCCAGGAAGCTGAACAGATTTTTTCCATGTTGATGGGGGACAAAGTAGAACCCCGCAAAATGTTTATTCAACAAAATGCCCAATATGTCCGCAATCTGGATGTGTAGGTTTTTTAGGTCTTTGAGCCGTCATTTGCTGATATGCCTTAAGTTTTCTTTGCTGTTTGGGGGGAAGCTTGGGGAAAATTAATTTTTTTCGGCTCTCCCCAGGAGAGAGCCGAAATGTGGTTTTTTTGGAAAATTATGCTTTCTCCGAGCCTGATGAACCAGAAAAATAAAAACATTGACACTTCCCAAACCTTGTGTTAGAATAAAGGATATTCTTAAAATCAAGTGGCGTTGAACGGGAATGTGAAGGCCAAAAGCTTTGGCAGAGAGCCGGGATCGGGTGCAAACCGGCAAGCTGGGAACCTTCGTGCCGTCCCGGGAGCCTGTTCGGTGCAAATTAATTAAGCCGACCGTTGGTTCTGGCGTTATCAGAACAAGCAAAGTGAATTTGACCTGATCTGTTAGGATCAGTCAGATTAATTTGGGTGGTACCACGAGATCTCTCGTCCCTTAGGGAAGAGAGTTTTTTTTATCCAATTTTGATAGATTGGGAGCCTAAAACCCGCTGGTGGGATATAAGCGATCCAATGTTATATATTCTGCATTAAACATCCTGCCTAAAAGCAGCGTTGTGGATTTGACAATCCTGGGCGGCAGAGGCGAAGCGGACACGCCTGTAGGAATAAGATCTGCCTGAACATTCAGGCGGAAACTTAAATACCATATTTCTTAAGCAGGGCGTTAGCCTTTAGAAGCCACCTGCCTTTAAATGGATGGTAGTTCACAAATCAGCCTCAAAATTTCCAAAACGAAGGAGGTCACAAGTTGAAAGAACTATTGGATTTATTACAGAATAATGCCAAATTAACTCCGGAAGAAATTGCCATCATGCTGCAAATGAGTGTGGAGGAAGTCAAGGAAAAAATTGCTTTGTTGGAAAAAAGCAAGGTTATTTTGAGCTATCGCACCTTGATTAACTGGGAAAAAGCTGGCGAAGAAAAAGTAACCGCTTTTATTGAAGTTCGCACCACTCCTCAAAGAGATGTGGGTTTTGATTCGGTAGCCGAAAGAATCTATCGCTTTCCGGAGGTACACAGCGTCAGACTGATGTCCGGAGGTTATGACCTGGTGGTCTTTATCGAAGGCAAAACCATGCGGGAGGTTTCCAACTTTGTTTCCCGCAAGCTGGCCACCATTGAAGGAGTCCTCAGCACTGCCACTCACTTTGTCTTAAAAACCTACAAGCAGGATGGCGTAATTATTGAAGATGATGAATTTGACAGAAGGTTGGTGATTTCACCTTGATTACCAAATGGGCTGAACGCCTTAGTCCCCTGGTTACCTCGTTTCCGCCCTCCGGAATCCGCAAATTTTTTGACATGGCCACCGAAATTAAAGATGTTATTTCCCTGGGTGTTGGGGAGCCGGATTTTGTAACTCCCTGGCATATTCGGGAGGCTTCCATCCATTCTCTGGAGATGGGTTATACCATGTACACTTCCAACCAGGGTCTTTCGGAACTGCGGGAAGAAATTACCCGGGATCTGGACGGCACTTACGGAGTAACCTATGATGCCCGGCGGGAAATTTTAATTACGGTCGGGGTCAGTGAAGGCATGGATTTGGCTATGCGGGCTTTGCTTTCTCCTGGAGATGAGGTTTTAATTCCTGATCCGGCTTATGTTTCCTATGGTCCGGTAACAATTATGGCTGGCGGGGTTCCGGTTTATATGCCAACTTCCATTGAGCATAATTTCCGCCTGACTCCGGAAGTTGTAGAAAAATCAATTACTCCCAAAACCAAAATTCTGCTGCTTTGCTATCCCAACAACCCCACCGGGGCGGTTATGTCCCGCCGGGATTTGCAGGCTATTGCTGAAATCGTGGCCAAGCATGATCTTTTGGTATTTTCGGATGAAATTTATGACCGCCTGACTTATAATGGGGAACATACCTGTTTTTCCTCTTTGCCGGGCATGAGAGAACGCACTGTTTTATTCAACGGCTTTTCCAAAGCCTATGCCATGACCGGCTGGCGGGTTGGTTATATTGCCGGTAATGCTGATTTTATTGCTGCCATGAATAAGATTCACCAATATACCATGCTTTGTGCTCCGATCATGGGACAAAAAGCAGCCCTGGAAGCCCTGCGTAGCGGCAAACCAGCCATGCGGAGAATGGTGCAGGAATACAATCGGAGAAGACATGTGGTCATTCAGGCTTTTAAAGATATGGGATTGCCCTGCTTTGAACCGGGTGGAGCCTTTTATGCCTTCCCGGAAATTACCGGAACCGGGTTAAGCAGCGAAGAATTTTGCGAACAGTTTATTAAGGAAGAATCAGTAGCTGTGGTTCCGGGTGATGCCTTTGGCCCCAGCGGTAAGGGATATATTCGCTGTTCCTATGCGGCTTCCATGGACGATCTGCTGGAAGCCTTCCGTCGGATGAGTCGTTTTGTCAAAAAGCATGGGGTCAGACCTAAAATTATTGTTCCAATGAGTTAATGAAAAGCGGTCCTCAAAAGACCGCTTTTTTTGCGGCCAAAATCAGCGGCCGAACCGGGATTAGTCTGGAATATTATGTGAAAGACTGTTTTTTGAATTTAAGCCTCTTAAGGGACGACAGAACCTGGTTAAGCCCAACCAAATCAGCATGGCCAAGGCTATGGAGCTTAAAATAATTATTCCCAAGCCCTGGGGCAAATTGGGCCAGGGTAAAGAACCTATTAACATTCCCAAACTCCCAAAAGCGGTTTGAACAAAGTTAATCAGCGAAGAAACCGAACCAGTATCGCCATCCTGTTCGGCCAGGAGAGTTTGAGTGGATAAAGGCCGCATCAAACTGCCCAGAAAAGTAAAGGGAGCAAAGCAGATAAAGAAGAACAGGGCAGCTCGACAGCCCAAAATCAAAATGGCCAAACCGCTGACCGCAGCTAATGCGGCACAGCCGTAAATTATGGTTTGAGTCCGAACCCGGCCGTGCAGTTTAATATACAAGGTGGGAGCGAAAATGGATAAAAAAGCATTGGCAGCAAAATAATAGCTGTAAATGGTTGCATCCAAATGAAAAAAGTCAATATATACATAGGAACTAAGTGCCAGGTAAGCCATAAAAGGAAGCGAAAACAGGGAAGCAAAAAGCAAAAACAGGCTGAAGCTTTTGTTTTTGGCAATCAGGGGCAGACGATTGAAGGTTTTGTACCATTTTTCAGACAGGCGTTCCTGAGTGGGCAAGGTTTCCTTCATAAAGGAAGCGGCCGCAAAGCATAAAACACCAATAACTGCCAGAGTCCAAAAGCTGGCTCGCCAGGTAGCTACCTTTAACAAAAAAGCCCCAAGAATCGGAGCCGCCATAGGTGCAAACATGGTCATGGCTTGAGCTACCGAAATAACAGTAATTCGCAATTTGCCTTCAAAGCAATCCTTGGCCAAAGCCATGGAGATGGAAAGCATTCCGCCTGCTCCCAAAGCCTGAATGATCCGAAAGAAAATCAGTTGGAAAATACTGCCGGACAAGGCACAAAAAACGCTGAACAGGGCATAGACGGCCAGACTGGTTAATAAAATTGGTTTTCTGCCGTATTTATCGCTCAAGGGGCCGCAAATTAAAATTCCTACGGCCATAAAAAAGAAAAAACCAGTTAAGGTTAAATTGGTAATAGAAACAGAAGCCTGAAAATAACTGGCCATGCCGGGCAAAGCTGGCATATATAAATCGGTGGAAAGCGGGGGTGCCATTCCCAAAACGGCCATTAGCAAAATCAGACCAAAGGTTTTTAATTTAGTTCTTGGAAGCTCTTTGGGCGGCGGAGTCAAATTTAGGGATTCTTTCAACTGAAAATCTCCTTTTCTGCAAGGATTTATTTTTATTGTGGCGGAATCTTTTTCCAGAGCATTTCCATAATACATAATCGACATTTACGGCCTGTCTTTTCTTTGCTATTATACACTGATTTTCCTTTGGAAGCAATTAAAAAAATTAACTAGAACAGTAAACCACCATCCGCCTAAAGGCAGGTAGTTTCCAAGGGTTAAAACCCTGTTTAAGAAGTCTGGTATTTAAGTTTTCACCTGAATGCTCAAGCAACTCTTATTCTTACAGGTGTGTCACTTCGTCCCTGCCGTATAGGATTGTTAAATCCATAATGCTGCTTTTACGCAGCGAATGAGCTATTGATGTTTAATAGCAAATATGCTATATTGTTATTAGTAAAGGAGATGAGCTAATGCCTACTATATCAATGTTCTTTGGTATAATAATAAGAATGTATAATAACGGAGAGCATAATCCGCCACATTTTCACGCAGCATATCAAGGATATAACGCAGTCTTTGATATGGACGGAGAAATAACAGACGGAGATATGCCGAAAAAACAAATTAAGTTGATTTCAGCTTGGGCGGTACTTCACAAAGACGAGCTTTTGGCAAACTGGGAGCTTGCAATGAGTGAACAGCCGCTTTACAAGATTGATCCTCTGCGTTAAGCATGGGGGTCTTGCCGCTATAGAAAGGAGTGTGTAACGCTATGACAAGCCCTGTATGGGTAGTTAAGGAAGTCCAGCCAAAAGACGATTATACATTGATTTTAACTTTCGCAGATGGAGCTAAAAAGGTGTATAACGCTCGTCCGCTTTTGGAAAAAGCTATTTATTCTCGGCTCAAAAATCTCGCCTTTTTCCTGCGTGCTAAAGCTGAGTGCGGTACTGTTGTTTGGAATGATGATATTGATATAGCTCCAGAACATTTATACAAATACTCTAAGCCTGTGGTAGGTGTTCTTGATGTCTGAGAATTGCTCTATTATCGTTGATACGCTCATTGAGCAGAGACATAAAAAAGGAATGACGCAAAAGGAGTTAGCGAAAGTAACCAGCTTGACGCAATCGATTATAGCCAGACTGGAAAGCAAAAAGACTACTCCCCAGCTTGATACTTTGCTTAAAGTTGCTTCCGCTCTCGGCTGTGATATTGCCGTAGTTCCCGGTACTGACTTACCCACAGGCAAGCCTGTGGGGTTCCAATTGTTAAGCGTTGCTTGTAATCGTACATCATTTTCAGACTTTGGAATACAAGTTTATGCTTAGAGCAAAGAAACTTTATAGACAAGCAATCCGTTGATTACATTA
>JAZRVI010000047.1:0-18999 GCA_045599035.1 Desulfocucumaceae bacterium
TATACGCAAGTTCTACCATGTGTATACTTAGAATCATGTTTATTCATGTAATAAGTGTATCATATTTTAATGCCTTGTGCAAGCAGGTGCGTTCATCTCGGCTTTAAAAAACCGAGTTTCCTCGCACCAACAACAAAAAATTGCCTCAGCTTTCCTTTGAAGTCCCTAAGCTTTACCCAACCAGGCCGCCTGTTTTAAAGCTGTAACTGTTTGATAGGAAGTAGTTTCGCTGCCCAAAAGCACAGAATCCCGGTGTCCCAAACCATGATAATCCGAACCAGCAGTGGGAATCAAATGATATTGTTCCGCCAATTGGATATAATGCTGCCGTTGAGCTTGACTGTGAGCAGGATGTTTGACTTCCAGCCCCACCAAACCGGCCTCCAGCAATCGAGGCAAAATAAAATCACAATCCGCCAAACCGGGATGAGCCATGACCGCTGCCCCGCCGCTGGCCTTAATAAGCCTGACTGCTTCTTCCGGAGCAATGGGATAACGGGGAACATAGGCCGCCCCCTGCTGTCCCAAATAGCGTTGAAAAGCTTCTTCATAACTGCAAACGGCTCCAATTTCCAGTAAAGCCCGAGCAATATGGGGACGACCCACCGAGCCTCTCCCGGCCAGCTCCAAAATTCGTTCCAATTCTATTTTAAGCTTTAATTTCTGCAATTTGGCAATCATTTTGGCCACCCGTTCGATTCTTTTTTCCTGCCAAAAAGCCAATTTTTCCAGCAATAAGGAATCTTGCAAGTCCAGCCAATAGCCCAGAATATGAATATTAGCTGCCCCCAAAATAGTGCTGATTTCCACTCCAGGGACAATTTCCAGCCCCAGCTCCTGACCGGCTGCCTGAGCCTCGCCAATCCCCCCCAAGGACTCATGATCAGTTATAGCCACGGCCTGCAAGCCCAGTTGAACGGCCATTTCCACTATTTCCTGCGGGGTGTTTTTACCATCCGAATAATCCGTATGAATATGCAAATCTGCCGTCATTACTTTTTCACCTCTCAAATTTTTCCTAACTAAAATTCCTCCCACTTCTACAGATCCTATATCATCTGCTTCCATTATAGCACAAAAACACCTCAATTTACAGAAGTGTAGATCCAACCATCAGACTACTGAATCTGCAAAGCTTTTTAGTGCATGATTAATTCTTACTTCCCAGATTTTAGGTATTAACCAACCAAAAGCTCAAGAACCGGTTGCCTAAAAAACCTACTCTAAAATAAAAAAAGTTTCAGCAGAAAAAGTGCTCTCCTGTTTACTGAAACTTTATCATTGTTTAACTAAAACTAAAAATATGATTTTCAATAACCAATTTATCGGGATCAAAAAATCGGAGTCATTAAATTAATGACTCCGATTCTGGTCGGGATGACAGGATTTGAACCTGCGGCCTCACGGTCCCGAACCGTGCGCTCTACCAAACTGAGCTACATCCCGAAAAAAATATTATTTCAGACAACTAGTATTATCCTACAAAACCCCCTTTCTGTCAAGAAAAAAATTAAAATTTTTCCTGTATTTCTGGACTGCGATAAGCTCCACAGCCTATCGCAGCCAAAAACAGTCAGTCCGGTTAGGCTCTTTTCAGATATTGCCCGGAGCGAGTGTCAATCTGTAATATATCACCAACATTAACAAAAAACGGAACCTGAACAATATAACCGGTTTCCAAAGTGGCAGGTTTGGTACCTCCAGTTGCCGTATCACCTTTGATTCCCGGTTCAGTTTCTACAACTTCCAGTTCAACAAAATTAGGCAAATCCACACCCAAAGACTGTCCATTGTAGCTCATAATCTTAATCATCATATTTTCTTTCAAATACTTAACAGCATCACCCAAATCATCTACGGATAAAGCAATCTGATCAAAGCTTTCCATATCCATGAAATTATAATCGCTTCCATCGTTATATAAATACTGAACTTCCCGGCGTTCTACTCTGGCCTTGGGCAACTTTTCTCCGGCATTAAAGGTTCTTTCAATAACCGCACCCGTCCGCAGATTTTTGATTTTGGCACGCACAAAAGCGGAACCCTTGCCTGGCTTAACATGCTGAAACTCAACCACCTGATAAACATCGTTTTCAAATTCAATAGTCAGACCGGTTTTAAATTCATTAGTAGAAACCATAGTTGTAAGCTTCTCCCCTTCTGGATTTTTGTATTAATTTCTTGCTCAATCCCCTCAACACCTGCAAAGCCCGCAAAAAAATTCAGCAAATCACCAGCTCATTTTTGGGTGAATTCGTAAAATTGCGGCATCCGTCGGCTTGAATAACCACCAAATCCTCAATGCGGACTCCGCCCCAGCCCGGCAAATAAATCCCCGGTTCCACGGTTACGACCATACCAGGCTGTAAAATGTCCAAAGAGGTTTTGGACAGCCGGGGCTGTTCATGGATTACCAGACCCACTCCATGCCCGGTGCTATGTCCAAAATAAGCCCCATATCCGGCTTTTTCGATAATCTGCCGAGCCGCCCAATCTGCTTCTGCTCCGCTGATCCCGGCTTTCAAAGTTTCCAGACCGGCCAATTGAGCTTCCAAAACAATCTGATAGATTTCCTTTTCTTTGGCTCCAGCCTGCCCCACAGCTATCGTTCTGGTCATATCCGAACAGTAATGTTCCCAGACGCAGCCAAAGTCCAAAACCACCAAATCCCCCTTGGCCAGCTTTTTATCTGAAGCAGTTCCATGCGGTAAGGCTGCCCGACTGCCAGAAGCCACAATAGTGGTAAAGGAGGTTTCGCTGGCTCCTTGTTTTCGCATTAAAAATTCCAGCTCCAAAGCCAGATCCTGTTCACGAACTCCCGGCTTAATCAAGGGCAAAAGCTGTTCAAACGCCTGATCCCCAATACTTACAGCCCGTGCAATTCGTTCAATTTCATTAGCTTCCTTAATCAGCCGCAGATTTTCTATTGTTTGGGGTAAGGAAAGCAAAGTAACTTTAGGCAGAGACTTTTGCAAACGAAGATAATCGTCATAAGTCCAAAAATCTCCTTCCAAAGCCAGTTGAGTAATATTTTCTCTGGCCAGAATAGTCGGCAATTCCTTATAAAGGCTTTGCTCAAGCTGAATTACTTCCCAGCCCTGACATTGAGCCAAGGCCTGTTCCACATAACGAAAATCCACCAAAACCAACTGTTTATCCGGCAAAATTAAAGCATAACCTTCCGTACCAGTAAACCCGCTGAAATAAAAACGGTTTTCCGGCCGAGCCAGCAAAAAAGCTTCTGCTTCTCCCCAGGCCTCTCTTAATTTATTTACTCGCAAAACCTTAACCTCCTTAATCCCCTTGTCTACCGCTAACCGACAGCCTTTCAATTAACAAAGAAGGCATACCTCGACTGCCATAAAAGGTTAAATCAGAACCTACGGCTTTAACTTTGGCAAACAAATCCAAAACATTACCGGCAAGAGCCAGCCCTCTTACCGGCTTCACAACTCGCCCTTTCTCAATGAGCAAGCCGGAAGCTCCCACCGAAAAATCTCCGGAAACCGGATTAGCCGTGTGCATTCCCATAATTTCGGTAATCAGCAGACCTTTTTCCAGTCCTTGCATCATTTGTTCCAAAGTCAGGCTGCCCGGTTCCAAAAATAAATTGGTAGTACCTACTCCGGGGGTTCCCTTAAAGGAAGCCCGCACTCCATTTCCGGTACTTTGGCTTTTTGCTTTGGCAGCTGTGTAGCAGTTAAATAAAAATTGCTGCAAAATTCCCTCTCGAATTAAAACCTTTCGCTGCATGGGAGTTCCTTCTCCATCAAAAGGCAGAGAGGCCAAACCGCCGACCAAAAGGCCATCATCTACCAAAGTAATTAGCCCGGAGGCAATTTTCTGCCCCAATTTGTCAGCCAATAAAGACTTGCCTTTTTGCACCGCCTCAGCCGAAAGCGAAGAAGCCAAAAGCCCCAAAAAACCTCTGGCCACATAAGGCTCCAGGATTACCGGCATTTCTCCGCCTGAACCATTTTCGGCTCCCAGCATTCGCACCGCCCGATGGACTGCCTCCTGACTGACCTGAACCGGATTTAAGTCCCGATACCTAGTTCGATAGTCCAAAGCAAAGCCATTTTGTTTATCACCATTTTCTTCAGCAGCCAAAGACAGGTTTAAGCCAAAATAAGCTCCCCGGCTGTATAAGTTTACGCCCCGGCTGTTGACTAAGACAATTTCCTCTTCAATATCCGTATATCCAGCTTCGTGAATTATTTTAACCCGGCAATCCTGAACCCCGGCTTCCAGCTCTTTAGCCAAAGCAATTTTACTTTCTGTGCTGACCTGGTTAATAGCCGGATCATATTGTTCAAAATCCGGATAATAACTGGCCGGTTCCGGCAAAAAACCATAAGGATCTTCAGCCACAATGGAAGCATTCGCCATAGCCTGTTCCACAGTTTCCGTCAAATTAGCTGCCTCCAAAATGGAAGTAAAGGCAAAACCGGCTTTTTTCTTTTTAAAAACCCGCAGTCCCAAACCGCTTTCCTCTGCTAATTTCAAGGTATCTACTTTCTGCTTACGAACAATAATTTCCAATTCCCGGTTAAGTCCCAAATAAGCTTCCGCACTTTCCGCCCCGGCAGCCAAAGCCTCTTGCACCGCCTGATGAGCAATAGCCTGCAACCTTTCTTTATCCATAGATTTCCCCTTCTTGACCTTTTTAACACGATGTGAGCAAGAAATCCCCACCTCTATAGGTGGCGGGATGAATTGCGATAAACAGCGTTTTCTTGACTTTTGTTATCCATGTTATAATTATAATATAAAAAGAGTAGGGATGGAATAGCCCAAACTCATACGCCTGTGGACATTGTGTAAGACTTGAGCTAACGATTATGTTAGCCAGGCAGTAGTGGTTGAAGCAGGAAGCTCCGACTTCTATAAGTCGGAGTAGTTCACTATATTTCCCCTTCCAGCCGCCAATTCCCTTTTTCTTTTTTAATGCCATTGACCGCTGCCCTGCTTTAAAGAAAATAAGCTTTTCAAGGACAGCGGAGTTAACTCGCTGATTCGAGCTTCTGAAATTAAGGACAAATCCAAAAAAGCCAAAACCGCCATTTCTTCTTTCTGAGAATCCGTATAAAAACCCAAAATGCAAAATTGCAGATTTTCCCCATAAACTTCCCGCAAGACAATATCTCCCACCTGCATGGTTTTACCTCCCCAATTTTAATTTATTTCTTAATATGCCCAGTCAATTGGATTGGTTCGGTATAATCAAACCGCCTGTCGGAGCATACTAAACCTGAACATCCAGCAAAGGAGAAGATAAGCTATGCACAATGAAGTTACTTCCAAATGGTCCAATTGGAAAGATTTTTTAGGTGAAGCTGTAGAATTTGCCGAAGAAATTGGCATTTCCCGGAAACAAATTGCGGATTTGGCTTTACAGGCTGGCAATATCCTGGCCTCCGAAGTGGAGCCAGCCAGCCCGGAACAGCAGGTCTTAAAAGAACTATGGCTTTCGGCCGATGATTCTGAAAAACAGGCTTTGGCTTCTTTGATGACCAAACTCAGCCTGAGCGAAACCAAATAAATCTTTCATTTTTATTGACAAAAACCTTAAATTTGAGCTTGACTTAAAACCGCCAATATGCTACTATAGTATTCGTCCGAGGGATGCTCGGCGGTAGTGGCGGAATTGGCAGACGCGTAAGATTCAGGTTCTTATGCCTTTCGGGGTGTGGAGGTTCAAGTCCTCTCTACCGCACCAAAAAGACGATAGCTTTTCAAAGCTGTCGTCTTTTTCTTTACCTTACCGCTTATTTTATCAAGCGGAAAAAGGCAGGATAGGCATGAAATCATGCCTATCCCACAAAAATTACAATATGATTATCTCATGAGCAATAGCCTAAGAGCAATCCTGTTTAATAAACTAATCCAGATCATACGGCCAGCCATGCAGACCGCCTTCCAAATATTTGACATTTTTAAAGCCAAAGCCTTCAAAAATTCTTTCAGCTTCGTAGCTGCGAATACCCATAGCACAAATCAGAACAACTTCTTTATCTTTGGGAATTTCCTGGATTCTTTCTCGAATATCACCCAAGGTCATCAGCATCACCCGGTCATCGTCAATATGCTTGGGAGCAAATTGCTGTTTGGTCCGAACATCCACCATCAGGAAATCATCATCACTTTCGATCTTGGCTTCCAGTTCCTTGGCACTAATGGGCTTGGACAAACCATCCCACTTATTCAGAACCATATTGGCGGTATGATGAACCACATCAATCGGAGTGCCAAAAGGCGGAGCATAGGCCAAATCCAATTCGCCTAACTGTTCTACCGTGGCTCCAAACTTAATAGCGGTAGCAATTACATCAATCCGTTTGGCTATTTCTCCGGCACTCAAGCCTTGAGCCCCCAAAACCTTATGGGTCTTATTATCCACGATTAATTTCAGCAAAACCATGCTGCTGCCCGGAGAATAGTGGGTCCGGTCAAAAACAGTACTGAGAACAGTGGTAACATCAAAACCGGCAGCTTTGGCCTGTTCTTCACCCAAACCGGTGCGAGCTATATTCTGGTTCAAGACCCGGCAGATGGAGGTTCCCAAAACACCCGGGAAGGCATCCTTATTGCCCAAAACAATATTATTAGCCACAACCCGGCCTTGACGGTTGGCATAGGTAGCCATGGGGGTAAATACTTTTTGTCCGGTAATCAACTGGGTGTTTTCCACACAATCACCCAAAGCATAAATATCCGGATCGGTGGTTTGCATATATTCATTAACCTTAATAGCACCGGTAGCTCCAATTTCCAGACCGGAAGCTTTGGCCAGTTCCACATTGGGGCGAACGCCTACCGCAATAATTACCATATCAGCATCCAATTCTTCCTGATCGGTAATTACTCCATTAACATTGCCTTCCCCATCATCCCGGAATTTTAAGACCTTATGACCCAGACGGAATTCAATCATCTGTTCTTCCAGGCGTTGTTTCAAAGTAGCCGACATATCACTATCCAGCATAGCCGGCAAAACCTTATCCTGCAATTCTACCACAGTCACAAAAATATTTTTGGAACGCAGGGCATCGGCGGCTTCCATACCAATCAAACCGGCTCCGATAATAACGGCTTCCTGTACATTATCCAAATTTTCTCGAACCAAACGGGCATCTTCCGGATGATTAAATTGATAAATCCCTTTTAACTGATTATTTTCAATAGGCGGAACAAAAGGACTGGCTCCAGCAGCTAAAACCAGCTTATCATAAGGCAGCAGGGATTCTTCCCCGGTAGTCAGGTTTCTAACCAGCAATTCCTTCTTTTCCCGGTCAATATTGACAGCTTCATTGCCAATTAAAACTTTAACCCCTTTTTCCCGGGCAAAATATTCCACATCCCTAGGCACTCCATAAGAAGTTTTATAAAGATGATCAAATTCCCGAATAGTTCCGGCTACATAAAAAGGCATTCCGCAGCCGGCATAGGATAACATACTGCCCCGTTCCACAATAGTAATGTCAGCTTGCGGATCCAGTCTTCTGGCTCTGGCTGCCGTTTTGGGACCGGCTGCTACTCCGCCGACAATAACAATTTTTAAATTTTCAGACATACTTAAAAAAACCACCTTTCCTGTGGGTATCTACAACATCCGCAATTTCATTGTATCAGGATTATTCTTTTTTCGCAATATCTCCACCCTTAAAAATCAACTAAGCTGCCAAGAATCAGGCCAATTAGTCGATACTATTATCTAAATATAATGTTCTATTAAAGGTCAAGAAAAAATTGTTGTATTCTTGTGTTGATTATGATATAATATATTTAGTTTTCAGACTTTGGCCTGACGGCCTGATAAATTGAATACATATTTTTGTTAAAAAAGCTCAATAATATTTTCTATTAAAGGAGTGTTCTAGTATGACTTTAAAATTAGGAATTAATGGCTTTGGCCGTATTGGCCGCTGTGTCTTTAGGGCTGCCATGCACAATCCGGAAATCGAAATCGTAGCAGTCAACAATCCCAGTTTTCCTGAAAAGCTCTATCACTTTTTAAAATATGACACCGTACACGGCACCTTACCGGAAGACATCAAACCGGCTGAAGGCGGCTTCACAGTGGACGGCAAATTTGTCAAGGTTGTCTCTGATCGCAATCCCGCCAACATCAACTGGGGAGAAATGGGCGTAGACATTGTTATGGAATGCACCGGAAAGCTCAACAGCAAAGAAGCGGTTTTGCCGCATCTGAACAACGGAGCTAAAAAAGTTGTTATTACCGCTCCGGCCAAAAATGAAGATGCCACCATTGTTATGGGCATCAATGAAAACACCTATGATCCGGCCAGACATCAGGTGATTTCCTGTGCTTCCTGCACCACCAACTGTCTGGCTCCGGTGGCCAAGGTGCTGCTGCGGGAGTTTGGCATTGTCAAAGGCATGATGACTACCGTTCACGCTTTTACCAATGACCAAAGAGTTTTGGATCACACTCACAAGGACTTCCGTCGTGCCAGAACCGCTTCTGCCTCCATTATTCCCACCACCACCGGAGCAGCCAAAGCTGTGGCCAAGGTTTTGCCTGAATTGGAAGGCAAACTTACTGGAATGGCCATGCGGGTTCCGGTTCCCAATGTTTCGGTTGTAGATTTGGTGGTAGAAACCGGCCGCAATACCACGGTTGAAGAAGTAAATGCAGTTTTAAAAGCAGCTTCCGAAGGGGAATTAAAAGGTATTCTGGAATATTGTGAAGAACCGCTGGTTTCGGTGGATTTCAATGGCAACAAGCATTCTTCCATTGTGGATGCTTTGTCTACTTTGGTTATGCAGGACAATATGGTCAAGGTTATTGCCTGGTATGACAATGAAATGGGCTATTCCTACCGGGTAGTCGATATTGCTTTATATCTCTATCATCAAGGACTTTAAGCTTTCAACAGGCTTTTAACTAAAAAAAACTAGCAACAAACAGCAAAAGGCAAACCAGCTTTCGTCTGCCTTTTGCTGTTTTCCCATTTATAGTATATATATGGGATAATTCCTAGATCTACAGAAAGGAGAAAACACCATATATCCTACGGTTAGAATACAGGTAAAGCGTTTGCCTAAGGATGATTACGCCACTTTCGCAGACAAAAGGGAGGAAAATTTAATTGATTTGAAAGTGAAGATTTGGTAAAATCAATTTCAATAAGGTGCAAAATATTCCAAAAGGAGGTCGAAGGAGGTCGATTTTTTGAATTTGGGTCTATTTGATATCCTATATTATAGGACTGATGGCTTATTTGCTGGGCTTATTGTTTTATTTGTTTTAGCGATAATTTGTACGGTTTTAATTTGTGTTTTGATTCTGCCGGCTAATAAAAGAGAAAACTTGCCGAATTTTTTTAAGTTTCTACATGATTTATTTCATTTTAAAGTACTTTTCGTGGAATACCTGTTAAAAATTCTCTATGTGTTTTGTACAATTTTTGTAGCTTTTATGGGAATTTTTTTGCTGTTAAGTCAGATTGATTCGGGCGGTCTGCTCTATTTGCTTTATGCTTTGATTTATCTGGTATTCTTCCGGATAGTTTACGAATTGCTGATGATGGGCTTAGTTTTGGTCAGGAATGTTATCGAAATTAATAAGAAGCTGACAGGTTCCAATCAACAGCAGACAAAGGAAAGCCAAGTAACTCCTGAACCGGAAATGATCTTTTGCGGTCATTGCGGTTTTCGTTATGAGGTTAGTCAGGAAGCTTGTCCCAAATGTCATGAACAAAATTGATTGATAACTAATTATTTTGCGTCTTATTAAAGACAGGCTGTTTGAAAAGCAAGCGGCCTTTTTTTTTCTGCGAAAATAATATGAATATTTGTTTTCCAAATCCTTGCCGTTAAGATACAATAGAAGTCAAGGCCGGGCAAGCCTTGAAAATTAAGCAAGTGAGGTTGAAAAAATGACAAAGGATTATGGCAAATATTTATTGGCTTTATTATTACTTGGTTCCAATGGAATTGTAGCCAGCTATATTGCCCTGAGCAGCTATGAAATTGTTTTTATGCGAACTATGCTGGGCAGCCTTCTGTTGTTGGCGGTTTTTTTATTAAGCCGGGGAAAATTTACCTTTTGGCAGCATAAGCAGCAATTTGTTTTTTTAGCTATTTCCGGGGTAGCATTGGGAGGAAGCTGGATTTTTCTTTATGAAGCTTATCAGCAAATCGGGGTCAGCATTGCTTCTTTGGCCTACTATTGTGGTCCTGTTATTGTAATGGTGCTTTCTCCTTTTCTTTTTTCGGAAAAGCTGAGCAAAATTAAGATAATCAGTTTTCTGCTGGTTCTGCTGGGGATGGTTTTGGTCAATGGTCAAGCCTTTCAGGAAGGAAAAACCGGCTGGGGGCTTTTTTGCGGAGGGATGTCGGCTGTGCTTTATGCGGTTATGGTTATTTTTAATAAAAAAGCTCGATGGATTGCGGGTTTGGAAAATGCTCTGTTTCAAGTAATTTTTAGTTTTCTGACTGTAGCAGTTTTTTGGTTTTGTCGACAAGGATTTTCTCTGCAAATTGCCAATAGCGATTGGCTTCCAATTTTAATTTTGGGGTTGCTCAATACCGGGCTGGGCTGTTACCTTTATTTTTCAGCTTTGAGTCGGCTGTCGGTGCAGACGGTGGCTATTTGCGGCTATTTGGAACCTCTTTCGGCGGTGGTCTTGGCTGCACTTGTGCTTCAGGAAAAAATGGATCTGGTTCAAATTGGCGGAGCGGTTTTAATTATCGGGGGAGCCATGCTGGGAGAATTGCTGGTCAGCCGAAAAAAAACGAATTGAAAATTTCAGGCTTTTGAAAAAACAGGCAAAAACCTGTTATGTCTGCTCAAAAGCTTGTTTGTTGGGAGGATGATTTGATGAGATTTAGAATTAAGTCCGCCAACCCTGAACCCCGGCCAGAATCGCTGGATGACAGCGAAAGTGAGGAGTGGAAATTAATCGGAATCTTTTTTAATCCGGCTGAAGCTTTTCTGAGGCAGGGTCTGTTGGCCAATGCCCAAATTCCGGCGGTGGTTCTGGATGAAAATATAGCCAATCTGCTGCCCGGTTTTACGGTTCGGCTGATGGTTCCCGCTCAATTTTGGAGCAAGGCGAAAAAATTATGCCGGGAATCTGGTTTGGATAACTTGTAATTAGGCTCAAAGCTTGTTATACTGGAAAAAGATTTTATCGGTTGTTTTCTAATGGGAGGTAATTTAGATTAACGAATTAAGAAATATAGCTATTATTGCTCATGTTGACCACGGAAAGACCACCCTGGTGGATGCTATGTTGCGGCAAAGCGGAATTTTTCGGGATAATGAGATAGTCCAGGAACGAATTATGGATTCTAATGATCTGGAGCGGGAAAGAGGCATTACTATTCTTTCCAAAAACACTTCTGTTCATTATGGCCAGGTTAAAATTAATATTGTAGATACTCCAGGTCACTCTGATTTTGGCGGGGAAGTAGAACGGGTTCTAAATATGGTAGATGGGGTTTTGCTGTTGGTAGATGCCTTTGACGGTCCCATGCCTCAAACTCGTTTTGTTTTACGCAAGGCCTTAGAACTGCATTTAGTTCCGGTGGTGGTCATTAATAAAATTGACCGTTTGGATGCCCGCCCTCTGGAAGTGGCAGATGAAATTTTGGATTTGTTTATTGAACTGGAAGCTCCGGAAGAATTTTTGGACTTTCCTTTGATTTATGCTTCAGCTCGGCAGGGGGTGGCTACTACTGAATTAACTTCACCCGGTCAGGATTTAAAAGCTTTGTTTGAAGCTATTGTAGATAATGTTCCGGCTCCCCAAGGGGATCGAGATGGTGCTTTGCAAATTCTGGTTAATAATACTGTTTATGATCAATATTTGGGACGGATGGTTTTGGGTAAAATCAATCGGGGTTCCTTGCGAGCTGGCCAGAATGTTACCTTGATTCGTCACGACCAAAGCCTGACTTTGGGCAAAATTGGTCGGCTGTATGCTTTTGAGGGTCTGGCAAGAGTGGAAGTGGAAGAAGCTTTTTGCGGAGAGGTTGTAACCTTTTCTGGCCTGGAGGATGTCAACATTGGGGAAACGGTAGCCGATCCGGAAAATCCGGAGCAGCTTCCGCCTATTATGGTTGATGAACCAACCCTCAAGATGACCTTTATGATTAATGACAGCCCCTTTGCCGGACGGGAAGGCAAGTTTGTGACCTCCCGGGAATTGAGAGCCCGTCTGTTTAAAGAAATGGAACGCAATGTCAGCCTGCGGGTGACGGATACCTTAAGTGCCGATAGCTTTGAAGTTTGCGGCCGGGGTGAACTGCACTTATCAATTTTGATTGAAACCATGCGGCGGGAAGGCTATGAACTGCAGGTTTCCAAGCCGGAGGTTATTTTTAAGGAAATTGATGGTAAAAAGTGTGAACCTATGGAAAATCTCGTGGTAGATATTCCAGAAGCTCAAATGGGGCCGGTCATGGAAATTATGGGATTACGCAAAGGCGAGCTGTCCAATATGACTTCGGTGGGCGGCGGTCAGCTGCGGCTGGAATTTAAGGTTCCGGCTCGGGGCTTAATTGGCTTCCGTTCTCAGCTTTTGACTGAAACCCGAGGCAATGCAGTAATGAACCATGTTTTTGCCGGTTATGAACCTTATAAAGGAGATATGAACCAGCGAACCCGGGGAGTTATGATTGCTTTTGAAACCGGAGAAACAGCCATGTATGGCATGAATGCCGTACAGGAAAGAGGAATTTTATTTGTTGAACCCGGAGTTCCGGTTTATGAAGGCATGGTTGTGGGAGAGCATTGCCGGGAACAGGATATCGAGGTTAATGTCTGCAAGAAAAAGCATTTGACCAATATGCGTTCCAGTACGGCAGAGCAGGCTTTGCGACTGGAAGAACCCCGTAAGTTTTCCCTGGAAGAGTGTCTGGAGTATTTGGGTGATGATGAGCTGTTGGAGGTTACGCCGACTCAGCTTAGAATGAGAAAGAAAATATTGGAAAAAACTCAGCGAGCCAGATCCAAGAAGAATATTTAAGGAAAGAGCAGAGTCGTTATTTAACGGTTCTGCTCTTTGGGATTGTACCGCCAAAGGAGAAAATATGGAATATCGAGAATTGGGGAAGACTGGTCTAAAGGTATCCCGTTTGTGCTTTGGAGCTTTGACTGTGGGACCTTTGCAAGCTAATTTATCTGTTGCAGCAGGTGCCAAGGTGATGGCTTATGCCTTTGAGCAGGGAGTCAATTTTTTGGATACTGCTGATTATTATCAAAATTATGAATATATTAAAGAGGCTATCAAAGGGCGTAAGGATAAGATTATTATTACCAGCAAAAGCTATGATTACACCGGAGAAGGAATGGAGGCTCGTCTGCATAAAGCTTTACGAGGTATTGATCGGGATTATATTGATATTTTTATGCTGCATGAACAAGAATCAGCCCTGACCATTCAGGGACATTGGGAAGCCATTGAATATTTGTTAAAAGCCAAGAAACAGGGTTGGGTTCGAGCCATTGGAATTTCCACCCATGCAGTGGAAGCAGTGCGAGCCGCAGCTTTAATCCCAGAAATCGAAGTAATTCATCCTCTGCTGAATAAGTCTGGTATTGGGATTATTGGCGGAGGTCGGGAGCAAATGCAGGAAGCGGTGGAATATGCCCATGAGCTGGGCAAAGGAATTTACAGCATGAAAGCCTTGGGCGGGGGCAATTTGCTGGCAGATCGGGAAGCTGCTTTTTCCTATGTTCTGCAGCTGGATTTTTTGGATGCAATAGCCGTGGGAATGCAAAGTCCGGCAGAGGTGGATTTTAATGTTCGTCTTTTTTCAGGTTTAGCTCCTTTGAAGGAAACCGTCAACCAGCTTTCTGCCCAGCCTCGCCGTTTATTGGTGGAAGGCTGGTGTGTGGGCTGCGGTAACTGTCAAAAACGGTGCAGCTCTGGAGCCATTCGAGTGCTGGAGGGCAAGGCGGTGGTGGATCAGCAGCTTTGCCGCTTATGTGGTTATTGTGCGGCAGTTTGTCCGGAATTTTGTTTGAAAATTATTTGAGGAGAAAAAATGCGAATTTTGGGAATTGATTATGGAGATCGGCAAATAGGTCTGGCTTTAAGCGATCCTTTTGGCTGGACAGCTCAGGGGCTGGAGGTTTTAAAGAATACGCCTCAGGTTTTGGACAAACTTCAGGAGCTGGTTCAAAAGCATCAGGTGGAAAAGATTGTTTTGGGCTGGCCCAAAAATATGGATGGTACTTTGGGAGAAAGGGCGATTCTGGCTCAGGAATGGGCGGTTGAGCTGGAAGGCCGCTTGCACCTGCCGGTTGTTTTGTGGGATGAACGGCTGACCACGGTGGCTGCTCAAAAGACTCTGCTGGAAGCGGATCTCAGCCGCAAAAAACGCAAAAAGGTTGTTGATCAGCTGGCGGCAGTGCTGATTTTGCAAAATTATCTGGACAGTCAAAAAAAACAAGGGTAAAAACAGGGAAAAAACAAAAATATGCCGAAATATCTTTAGAACAAAAATTAAATTTGGAGGCTAATATGCGATATTTATTGGCGATTTGGATTTCCAGATTGGCTGCTTTTTTTAGTCGGCTTACCGGAAAAGGACAGGGATCAGCCTTGCCGGGAATGGTGGCTAAAAAAATTTATCCTGCCATTTTAGCTAAGATGGGAAAACAAATTGCCGGACCAATTGTAGCAGTTACCGGTACTAATGGCAAAACTACAACCAACAATATGATTAAAGCCATGTTGGAAAAAAGCAATTTTGAGGTTGTTACCAATATCAACGGGGCTAATATGCTGACTGGACTTATTACGGCTTTTTTGCATTCTTGCGACTGGAAAGGCAAAATAGCCAGCAATGCGGCCTGTCTGGAAGTTGACGAAGCAACTGTTCCTCTGCTGCTGCAATCCATTGAACCGGATTGGCTGGTAGTAACCAATTTTTTTCAGGATCAGTTGGATCGTTATGGAGAGTTGGATACGACTATTGGTTTTGTAGTTAATTCTTTGCCGCAGCTTAAAAAAACCCGGCTTATTTTAAATGCTGATGATCCTTTATCGGCTCAGATTGGCAGGAGATGTAATTTAAAAGCTTATTATTATGGTTTAAGTCAGCATCAGGGAGTTACTTTGAGCAATTCAGATGATCGGGAAAGCAAATGTTGTCCTTTTTGCGGTTCTGAATTAGAATACGAATATTTTCATTACAGTCAGTTGGGCAAATATCGTTGCCCCCAGGGAGATTTTGAGCGTCCCCAGCCGGATTTGGAAGGACTGGAACCCATTGTGGGGCAAAGAGAGATTTCCTGCTTTTTACGCTCCCGGCAAAATAAAACATCTGAGACTCTGTATCTGCCTTTGGACGGCTTTTATAATCTGTATAATGGTTTGGCAGCCTGGCTTTGCGGCAAAATGCTGAAGCTGGATTCAGAAGATATGTTTCGGGCTTTGGTTTCCTATCGTCCGGCAATAGGCAGAATGGAACAGTTTATCTATCAGGAACGCCCGGTTTTATTGAATCTGGTCAAAAATCCGACTGGTTTTAATCAGGGCTTAAATTCCTTAATGGCTCTCAATTCAGATTCGGTGGCAGTGGGTATATTTATTAATGATCAGGAAGCAGATGGAACAGATATTTCCTGGCTTTGGAATGTGGATTTTGAAAAACTGGCAGATAATTCCAAAAAATGGCAGGTATTTTTATGCAGCGGGCGAAGGGCTTATGATATGGCAGTTCGTTTAAAATATGCCAATTTGCCTTTAAGCAAAATTAAGGTGGAAACTGAAGTGAGTCAGGCAGTTTTGCAGCTTTTGCATACCGAAGCCGAGCAATATTATTTTTTTACAACTTATACGGCTTTATGGCCGTTGGAAAGGACCTTGCGTAATGAAGCCAAACGAAAAGAAGATTCGGATTTACCATCTGTTTCCTGAGCTGCTTAATTTATATGGAGATTCTGGTAATGTTCGGGCTTTTTACCAACGCTGTCTCTGGCGAAATATGGAAGCTGAAATTATTCCGATTATGCCGGACGAGCATCCGGATTTTAGTCAGGCGGATTTTATTTTTATAGGAGGCGGTTCGGATCGAGATCAAATTCTGGTTTCCCAGCTTTTAAGTCGATTCAAAGCCGAGCTTAAAGCCGTTATGGAAGATGGAGTGGCAATTTTAGCAGTCTGTGGTGGTTTTCAATTATTGGGACAATATTATAAAGATGTGGCCGGGGAGAAAATACCCGGTTTGGGGCTGCTGGATTTTTATACCGAAGCTGGAACCAAACGCTTGATTAGCAATATTGCCATTGAAATGGACATTGCAGGCAAACAATGTCCTCTGGTCGGCTTTGAAAATCACGCTGGCCGCACTTTTCTGGGGAATGTGCAGCCTTTGGGACGGGTATTGAAAGGCTTTGGCAATAATGGACAGGATGGCGGAGAAGGGGTTCGCTATAAAAATGTCTTTTGTTCTTATCTTCATGGGCCGATTTTGCCCAAAAATACTCGACTGGCTGATTATCTGTTGAAATTGGCTTTGCAACGCAAGGGAGAAAGCGGAGAGCTGGCTCCTTTAGATGATGGCTTTGAAGAAAAGGCTGTTCAGACTATGCTGCAATTTTTAGCCTAATGGGTCTGACAGGAGGGTATTATGCATTTTTTGTACACTATAAGCATAATTGCAGGATATAGTCTGGTAAGTTTATTAATAGGCTGGTTGGCTGGAAAGATAGGCCGAAAAGCTACCGGAACCGTACTTAAGCGAATTTCGGTTGAATTGGATGAAAAAATGAGTGAGATTTCCAAACAACCCTTTTCCTTACTGGTTTTTTTTATTTTGATGGAGATTGGCCGGGAATTTGCTACCACTCAGGCTCTTTTGATTCGACCATCCTTTTTGAATTTGGCTCAAAAGGTAATTTATGCAGGTTTGGTTTGCGTGGTGGCCTGGTGGTTAAGCCGAGCAATACGGTTGCTTTGGGAATGGTATTTACATAAAAAATCCGGGGAAGAACATATGGGTTCTTCGGAAAATCATATATATCGCCTGATTTTGCGGATTATTACCGGGATTATTTATTTTATCGCCTTCACCATTATTTTGGGTTATTTTAATGTTTCTTTAAGCGGCTTTCTGGCGACTGCCGGGGTAGCTTCTCTGGCTATCAGCCTGGCTGCTCAGGACACCTTGAGCAATGTTATTTCCGGTTTTATGGTTATGGTTGATAAACCTTTTAAAGTGGGGGATCGCATTGAAAGCAATGGCCTGATGGGAGATGTCGTGGATATTGGGGTCAGAACTACTCGGTTAAAAACTCTGGATAATACCCTGATTGTTATTCCCAATTCGGATTTGATAGCCAGCCGCATTATTAACTATAATAATCCCAGCCCTCGAATCGTTATTAAGATTCCGCTGGGAGTAGCCTGTGATTCGGACATAAAGAAGGTCAAGGCTATTTTGGAAGAAATTATGAATCAACACGAGGATGTTTTGGCAGATCCAGTTCCCCGGGCTTATTTTTTGGAATTTGGTGAATCGTCTCTCAACCTGGAATGCCGTTTTTCCATTGAAAGCTATAAGGATAACTATCAAATTCGGGATGATTTGCATATGGCTATTAAAACCAGGTTTGAACAGGAAAAAATCGAAATTCCCTATCCTCGAAGGGATTTGTGGATTATAAATGATTATAAATAATGATTAAGCAATAAGTTAAGACGGTGTTGTTTTGAAAAAAATCTTGCTGTTATTGAGAAACCGGCAGCTTAATCTAATTTTTGTTGATAGACTCGAAAACGGCGATCTGGCTGAAGGGGCAAAAGCTTGCCCAATAAACTGAGCATAGCCTGATTGTCTTCATGAATTTGGGAAATGTCGGCTTCCTGATAGTCTTTCTGCTCCATGGTCTGAAAAAGCTTTTCCAAAAGCAAAGCTTCCAAACCCCGTCGGCGAAATTCCGGTACAATGCCCAAAATGGCAATCCGAACCGCCTTGGTCGGGGCTGGAAGCGGTGTGCAAAGCAGGATTCCAGCAGGCTGGGAGTCCACCAGAACCTGGAGCTGTAAATCCGGATCGCCGAATTTGGCTAGAAATTTGCAAAAGGCCAGGCTTTCTTCCCGGCTTAGGGGAATAAATCCCCAATTTTCTTTCAGACATTGGGTGTAAGTTTTTTGCACCATATTGGAAGTTTTTCGTAAACGATAAAAATTAATTTTTTGTATCTTAACTTGAGGATTGCGGCTGGCTCGGCGGGCAATTCTGGCAGTCAGCCGGGGAAAGCCGCTGGCTCGATACCAATGAAAAGAAAGCAGGTCGGTCAGCTTTTGCAAACCGGCTTGTTCCAGTAATTGGGAGTAATAAGGAGGATGGCAGGGCAATCCCGGCTGGCTAAGGCTGGCTTTGCCTTCTATAACTACCCCCACCTCCTGATTGGAATTCCAGGTAGCTGGCCCCAGCATGATTTTGCAGCCTTCCTGCCGGAGGTGGTCAGCTGCTGCCTGCAATAGCTTTTGAGCCGCCAAGGGATGATTTAAAACCTCCAGTCCACTAAAAAAGCCTTCTGCGGGACGGGGATTTAATTGATCTTTAACGGCAGCAATGCGTCCAATGATTTGTTCGTTTTCCAAAGCCAAAAAACATTGATAATTTAGATGATTCATAACCGGGTTGAAGGCGGAGTTAAAAAGCTCGGAAGGAGAAGCAGGCGGAGCCAAAGTCCGAAACTGACAAAATTGTTTTAATTGCAGCCAATTACGAACCGGAATAATTTTCATAAACAAAATCCTTTCGTTTGTCGTAGGCGGAAACCCACTCCTCTTGATGGGTGGGAAGAGCCTTTTTAAAGCTGTTATCCGTAATCCGCCTCAAATATTGACTTTCCCTAATAATGATTAGATAATAATCTTCGGGTCAGCGAGAAAACCGTTGGATACAGGATGTATCAAAGGCACTCGCTGAAAACACCCAAAGCATACACCCTTTGTTTTAGATGACCGTATCGGAGCAATGAATCTGTATCGCATGGGAATTAACTAT
>JAZRVI010000048.1:0-1812 GCA_045599035.1 Desulfocucumaceae bacterium
AAAAGCGTCATAGGTAACCATTACCACTGTATCGCCCGGTTTAACAGCGGTAGCAGTAACCATATCGGTGCTGTCTGTGCCGCTTAAGGTAATGCTGTCACCTTCCACAATTTCAAAGTTGAAATTGGGACGATCTACATCATTGGTAATTACATTGGTAACGGCCTGCGGCACCCGGCGGGGATAGATAACTGCTTCGTCCCCAATGTTCATTTCTTTGAAATCATATTGGAGCCACAAGTCATTTTCAAAGTCATCATAAACTTTGTTTTCATAGGTAGGATAGGAAGCCTGAGAAGGCAGACTAAGAGCCACAAATTCATTGCCATTGGCTTCGGCATAAGCCTGAGCGGTACTGCCGGCATAACCATAAATAACAGCGGCAGCAGGAATGCTGCCATCCCCAATTTCCATATCCTTATTCGGGATAGTGATTTTTATTAAACTGGTGCAATGCAGAAATGCATGTTGCCCAATACTGGTCAGGCTTTCCGGTAAATCTATTGCAGTCAAAGAAGTACACCAACTAAATGCTTGATCCCCAAGACTGGTCAGGCTGTCCGGTAAATCTATCGCAGCCAAAGACGAACACCCATCAAATGCACTATCCCCAATAGTAGTCATATTGTCCGGCAAAGTTACCCCAGTCAAAGAGCTACAATTAAAGAATGCAAGATTCCCAAGACTGGTCAGGCCTTTCGGCAAATTTATCGTAGTAAAACCACAATACGCAAATGTACCATTCCCAAGACTGGTCAGGTTTTCCGGTACAGTTATTTCAGTCAAGCTGCTGCAATTATAAAATGCATACTCCCCAATACTGATCAGGCTTTCCGGCAAAGTTACCCCAGTCAGTTTGCTGCAACTAAAAAATGCATTCTCTCCAAGACTGATCAGGCCTTCCGGCAAAGTTACCTCAGTCAGGCTGCTGCAACCCGAGAAAGCCTGTTTCGGCAGGTTGATAATTCCGTTTTGGACTACTATTTTCTTAATGTTTGCTCTGTCTTCATACCAGGGATATTGTTTGGCAGCACTTTCGGTAATTTGTCCGCTGCTGCTGGAATCGATGACCCCAATAGTCAAAGTACCGTCATAGGTCAGAGTCCAGTTAGCATTGTCACCGCAGGTGCCTTCGGCCGCTATGTCTTGTGGAGTGGTTACTTCCAGAGTAAAGTCCGGCAGTACAGAAAATTCACCTTCCAATGTATCTGCATTCAAATTGGGAGCTCCAGGTGCAAACTGGCCTTTATCCTGACCCAATTTGCTGCCCCACCAGGAAGTGAAGATGCCGCCTTCGCTAAAGAGGTAAGAACCGCTGCTGCTGGGAGCAGTCAGGGTAATAGTATTAGCGGTAGCCAAATCATACTGACCGGTTTTGCTTTTAACCAGTCCAACTGTGGGATTAGTATAATGTACATAGGTTCCTTTACCCATCCCAGATATGGTTGGATTGTAAATAGTGGCCAGCTTGTAAACCGGCAGGGTAATTCCCCGGAAGCTGATCTGAACTGTATCTCCAGGGTAAATCAGATTTTCAGGGTTATCCTGAGCATTAACGATATTGATTTCAATTTTGCGGGCATCCACTACCTGATACCAGCTGCGGGTTTTGCCGTTGCTGTCGGTGGCAATTACACCCAGAATATTGCTGCGGTTGCCCAATAAGGCGGTATAAGTTCCAGCTTCATCAGTTAAAGCCTGACCATTGCAGGTTACCTGTAAAGAAGCGGCTCCCGGAGCATTGACCGTAAAGGACAGCGGATAGTTTTCTCCAACATAATAGTAGGTATCATAGGAATTGGCTTCGATGCT
>JAZRVI010000049.1:0-6041 GCA_045599035.1 Desulfocucumaceae bacterium
AAAAAAAGGCTGGCGGTTCTTGAGAACCGCCAGCCCCCGAAAAGCCTGCAGGTACAGACCTTCATTTGGTTTAACTTATTGTAACATTTGCTGCAGAACCTGATACTGAATGGCCCAAACATCGGTGCTGTTGACCGAAGCGTCCTTGTTCACATCAGCTTCCAGCCGACTTCTCATGCCCAGCAGAGTGAAACTGCTGTCGCTTTCCAGATCAGTTATTTCAGAATATAAATCATAGGCCAACTGAGCATCAAGAATGCTGATTCCGCCGCTCAGATTGATATCCATATCATAGCTGATGGTCTGACAGATCAGAGTTTCGCTAATGTCCATTTTGGCCAAAGCCAGTTCCGGAGTATCAATGCTGTCGGGTACAAAGTAGAGGAATACTTCCTGTTCTGCTCCGCTGTAGCTGTTAACTGCCTTAAACATGGCTTTTTCGTTATAGGTGTAGTTTGCATTACCGGAGCTGTCCGGAGTGAAGACCATCAAATGATAACCTTCCGGTGCTGCATAATAACTGGATTCTTCTGTAGCTCCATGATCTGCAATAAAGAAGATATTGCCTTGTACTTTCTGCTCTTTGGTCACCGGAGCAAAGGTCTGGCTGGAGGTCAAGGACATCTCCTGAATCTGAGCGAAGGTATATTCATCAGTGCCGTTGTTCGTCCAGAGCTGATTGCCCTGCTCATCAGTTTTAAGCACATAACCGCTTAAAGCAGTAGCTGTGGGTTCAGTAAAGCTGCTGGTATAATCGGCACTGTCAAACAGTCCGGCTTCATTATATTTGACATAAGCCACCGCAGTTTCCATGTCGGCCTGAGAACCGGCACTTGTGAAGGTTACGGTCAGATTATGCAGGTTAACGGTTGCCGACTCAACGCTGGCTGCTGCCGATTCCTGAACCTGAGCGGTGGTTCCAACCAAAGTATCGGCTGTCAGAGTAAAGCTGGCCTGGCTGCTTTCGCCCACATTGGCCGAATTTGGAACAAAGGTTAATCTGGCTGCGGCACATTCTCCGCTGCTGTTCAAAGCGACGGAGGAACCGGTCAGGGTCAGATTAATTCTGCCGGGAATATCGGCAATCTGCCAGGAGTGACCAGAGCTGTTGGGAATCAGATAGTCAATGCCAGCATAGCTTACCAGATTGGAGTCATAAGACAGGCTGGTTTGCAGGGAAGCAAAATTGGCAGAACTTGTACTGGAAACTACCAGATCTACTGTAAAGTTGCTGTTTCCGCTGACTTCGGCGGGGTTGGCTTTGGCACTTACGCTAAAGCCGTTGTCGACTTCCTGGCTGTCCATCAAAAGATAGGTGCTAAAGTGTTCCAGATGGGCTACAAAATAACCATCTTCATAAGCTGCATTTAACTTAATCAGCTTGCCGGTATTATCCAGCAAATAGATGTCTTTATTGGTATCCCCGCCGGTGTAAGGAATCCGCAGGGTAATGCCGTTGCCGTTCCCGGTCAGCAGTTTTTGGCCATGCTCATCGGTCAGATTGATTTCATAGACCAAAGCGTCCGGATATTGTTCACTGGTTGTCTGTTCCACGGTCAAGGTTACATTCCCGGAAGAAGTCAGTCCGCTTAAGGTTGACTGATCAAATTCCACCTGGAGCAAATCGGTTTTAATTACAACCGAATCGGCTTTGGCCAGTTGACCCAAAGCACTTTCATTCAGCTTCAATTCCACCGAATTAATTTGTTCGGAACCGGAAGAAGTCAGATCCAGAACATAATCCGCATTCTGAAGGTCTCCGCTCAGGTCTTCAACAACAGCCTTGGCCTGACCGTCTTCCACCTTCAGTTCCGGAGCGTACACATCAAGAGCTGCAAAGGTATTGCCATTGGCTTGGGCATAGGTCTGAGCGGTACTGCCGGTATAACCATAAATAACAGCGGCAGCAGGAATGCTCTTGCTTCCAAATTCCATACCCTTATTCGGAATAGTTACTTCTGTTAAAGCAGTTCCTGCAAATACAGAAGCTCCCAGGCTGGCAACACTAGCGGCAATTTCAACCGAGGTCAAGCTGGCACAATTTTGGAAAGCCTGTTTCGGCAGGTTGGTAATTCCGTTTTGAACTACTACTTTCTTAATGTTTGCTCTGTCTTCATACCAGGGATATTTTTTGGCAGTAGTTGCGGTAATTTCTCCGCTGCTGTTAGGATTGCTGACTCCAATAGTCAAAGTACCGCCATAGGTCAGAACCCAGCTAGCATTGTCACCGCAGGTGCCTTCGCTCATTACTTCCTGCGGATCAACTGCGGTTACTTCCAGAGTAAAGTCCGGCAGTATGGAAAATTCGCCTTCCAGCTGATCGGCATTCAAATTGGGGGCTCCAGGTGCAAACTGACCTTTATCCTGACCCAGCTTGCTGCCAAACCATTGGCTATAAATGCGGCCTTCGCTAAAGAGATAAGAACCGCTGCTGCTGGGAGCGGTCAGGGTAATGGTGTTAGCGGTAGCCAAATCATACTGACCGGTCTTGCTTTGAACCATTCCAAATGCAGGATTGGTGTAATGCACATAGGTGCCTTTACCCATACTGGGCGGAGCTGGATTATAAATAGTAGCCAGCTTGTAAACCGGCGGGGTAATTCCCCGGAAGCTGACCTGAACCGTATCTCCAGGATAAATTACATCATCAGGATGATTCCGAGTATTAACAACATTAATTTCGATTTTGCGGGCATCCACTACCTGATACCAGCTGCGGGTTTTGCCGTTGCTGTCGGTGGCAATTACACCCAGAATATTGCTGCGGTTGCCCAATAAGGCGGTATAAGTTCCAGCTTCATCGGTTAAAGCCTGACCATTGCAGGTTACCTGTAAAGAAGCGGCTCCCGGAGCATTGACCGTAAAGGACAGCGGATAGTTTTCTCCAACATAATAGTAGGTATCATAGGAATTGGCTTCGATGCTGGTAGAAATTTCAATATCAGCCGAATTTTCACCTTTAACGGAGAAAACTACATAGGCGGTATTAACTACTGAGCAGGCGGCAAATTCCTTATTGTTCTTGTGAGTAAAAGCATCATAGGTAACCATTACCACTGTATCGCCCGGTTTAACAGCAGTAGCGGTAACACTTTCGGTGCTGTCTGTGCCGCTTAAGGTAATGCTGTCACCTTCCACAATTTCAAAGTTGAAATTGGGACGATCTACATCATTGGTAACCACATTGGTAACGGCCTGCGGCACCCGGCGGGGATAGATAACTGCTTCGTCCCCAATGTTCATTTCTTTGAAATCATATTGGAGCCACAAGTCATTTTCAAAGTCATCATAAACTTTGTTTTCATAGGTAGGATAGGAAACCGGAGTCACATCACCGCCAATGACAGAACAGAGGTTTTTCGCATCCACGCCCAGCGGATCGTCCGTGCGGTTGTGTGCAGCTCTCCAGCCGCAGCCTGTCACCACAGGGCAGCCGCTGGTGCCGTTTTCAGTATTGAAATATTCTGTGCCGTCCACGGCGGTGGGATTGGCCACATTGGTATCAATATACTTAACCGCCCCGATGCCCTTGCTTGCACCGCAGTCTGCGGTGTAGGTGTTGCCGGCAATGTTGTCAAATTTGTTCAGGGACAGGTAATAGCCGATAACAGCCCCCACATTGGAGGAGCCGGAAACCTTACCATTGAAGGTGTTGCCGGTAAAATCATATGCATTCCATGCCTGAGCTACATAAACATCACCGCCAAGAATGCCGCCGACATTTTCCGTTCCGGTGACAGTACCGCTTGCGGTGCAGTCGATTACACTGACTTTTACGCCATTGGGTGCGGTGGAGTTTTTGTAATCGCCGCCAACAATACCGCCAACATTTTGGGTTCCTTCAACAGTTCCGTTAAACTGGCAGTTTTTAACGATACAGGTTCCCATGGCATTGTCTCTCATGGCAATAATGCCGCCAACGAAGTTTCCGCCCTTCACAGTTGCATAGCTGACACAGTTTTCCATGGTTCCCTGGAAACAACCCGCAAGCGAGCCGATCATATCCTGAGTTCCATCGTATCCGATGACGCAGTCTTCTTCAACGGTACAGTTTTTAACAACTGCTGTACTTGAAGTCGAGTTACCTGCAAAAGGATTTGTGGTAATTTCAGCACCGAGCAAGCCGGACTTAAGAGTCTTTGTCCCGGATTTCAGGGTTACATTATCAATGGTGATAATGCTGGTAAGACCGATTCCGCTGAAATTGTTGATCAGTCCATATCCGGCGATTTCTTCGCCATAAATGCTGAGATTTTTAATTGTCGCATTCTGGCAGAAACCAAACAGAGGCAGACCGCCCTTGGGAACGGTAACAGTGTGATTGTCACCATCGAATGTTCCTTTAAAACGAATTGAGTTGCTGCTGCCGATAGGATTCCAGCCTTCAGGCAGAGTAATATCCGCTGCCAGCTTCAAATACTGTCCTTCAAATGAAGAAGTACCATCGTTTACAGAGCTTCTTACATAGTCCAGGTCTGCAACGGTGCTGATGAGATACGGATCATCTTCCGTGCCGCTTCCTGCAGGTTCTGATGGAGTAACTGAGCCGTCCAAAGCAGCCAAAGCTGCATCCACCTCAGCTTGAGTAGCTTCCCAGCTGCTTAAAACGGTCATGGCATTAGTATAGGCTGTACCATAATCAGCTGCATTGTCTTCATAATTAATATCTGCTACGGCTTTGATCAGGCTGTCCTTGTTGGCATACTCAAACAAGGGAGAAGAGCCCCATTCGGTGCTATCAAACAGATCGCCGCCCCAGCCGTAAATGCTGAATCCCAGACGGATTACATCATTGGGCTGTAAATGACATTGATCGGCTCCATACTCAATACCGGCATTATTTTGAGTAAACATCCAACCGGAATACTGGGTGTAATCAAAGGATCCCAGCCAATTATCTTCGTATCTGCTGCCGATTTCACCATCCAGAGCCTTTTCAATCAGACTTGGAACCGCAATAGCCGAATCAGCGGCGGCTCCATCTTTGATGGAATTAAGATAATAGCCTTCAAGATCCTTACCCTGCTCGGAGCTTTTGTCCCCCAAAACATATTCGGTCAAATGGGCAATGCTAGCTTCGGACAAGCTATTCAGACCGCTGTAAGCTCCCTGTAATTCTGCAAAGCTGACCTTGCGGGGTTCCACCACAAAACCCTGGCCAATCGTCAGTTTTTCTGTGGTGAAATAAACATATTCTTCTTCCCCAGAAGTCGATACTTCGCCATTGCTGGAACCAATAGCTGTTTCTACTTTTTCCAACATAGCCGACAATTCTTCCTCCAGATTCTCGACTTCTTCAAGCGGTGCTTCAGATTCTTCATCCAAAGCTTCTTCTGAAACTTCAGTTTCTTCAACCAGAGCTTCCTCCTGAACTCCAGCTTCATCCGCTACAACTTCCTGTTCAATTAGTTCGTTTTCAACCAGATCCGCTTCGGCGGCCATAACCAGACCACTAAAGCAGGTACAGAGCAAAGTAAGGCTCAGTACGATTGATAATAACTTTCGCATGAAGTTACCTCCTCTTTTGAGTTAATTTTAATTCAGGTTTACCAAAAACTGCCCTCCTTTACGGTAAATTTTCCGGGCTTTTTTCCCGAAACTTGTCAATTTTGAGTTAAGCCAGACCCTGCGGACTCCCCCAGGAGCTGGTTTAACTCAAAATCCGCCTCAGCAGAGAGCCTGGCGGTTCTCAAGAACCGCCAAATCCCTCTTAAATGCTTTAGCATGGCAAAACCTTATCTTCACCAATTTCCAGAAAAATTATTTCACCAGCAAAATTTCCTGCAAAAACAAGCTTAAAACGGTGGCTGCTTCAGCCCGGGTGGAATCAGCCTGCGGGCATAGCAGATTATTGCTTCGGCCGTGAATCAAATTGCTGCCCACAGCCCAGGCCATACTTTGCCGGGCATAGGAAGACAAGCTGCTTAAGTCCGCAAATTGATTTAAATCTCCCTGAACTTCTTCCGCTTCCGTCAAATTCGGATTGACGAAATGATAATAATTGTGCAGAATAGTTACCATTTCTTCCCTGGTAACCAATT
>JAZRVI010000050.1:0-88353 GCA_045599035.1 Desulfocucumaceae bacterium
CAATATACTGAACGAAGGACTGCGGTTACTTGCTGAAGCAGCCTAAAACTAAATATACAGTAGGGATGGAATAGCCCAAACTCATACGCCTGCGGACATTGTGTAAGACTTGAGCTAACGATTATGTCAGCCAGGCAGTAGTGGTTGAAGCAGGAAGCTCCGACTTCTATAAGTCGGAGTAGTTCACTCCCAGAACTTATTTTACCCAATCTTTTTATTTTTTCGTTTCAGATTTTTATCATAGCGTTCCTGTTCACTATAAATACAACCGCAATATTTTTGCATATACATTCCCAGAGAGCGGGCTTCTTCCTGAGCCGCCCTGAAACCCGGCCGAAAATCCTGATAAAAAAACTTAATACCCAATTCAGCCGCAATATTTTCCCCGGTTTGGCGGATTAAATCATGCTTTTGATAGGGACTGACCAGCAAGGTAGTGGAAAAAGCTTCAAAGCCTTCGGCCAAAGCCAATTCAGCCGTCCTCCGGAGCCTCATTTCATAGCAATAGGAGCATCTTGCCTGTTCTTTAAACACCACCGTCCGCAAAAAGGGAATCAAGCCATATTCTCGATCCAGAATTAAAGGCAGCTTCAAAGAAGCCATATACGCTTCTAAGGTCAGCCGTCTTTGCTTCCATTCTGTATAAGGGTGAATATTCGGATTGGAATAAAACCCGGTAACTTCCTGATCCTGTAATTGCTGCAAAGGATAGATTGAACAAGGGCCGCAGCAAATGTGCAGCAATATTTTCATCTCAAGCCTCCTGACTTCCGGGACGGGTAAAACCCAAATGCTGATAGGCCAAATCTGTAACCATTCTGCCTTTGGGAGTTCGATTCAAGAAACCAATTTGCATTAAATAAGGCTCATAGACATCCTCCACCGTGCTGCTGTCCTCTCCAATTGAGGCCGCAATAGTTTCCAGCCCCACCGGGCCGCCTTTAAAATTGCAAATCATGGTTTTCAACAAATTACAATCAGTTTTATCCAGCCCCAAAGCATCTACTTCAAAAAAATCCAAAGCTTCCCGGGCGGTCTCCGCTTCAATTATACCGCCGGATTTAACCTGAACATAATCCCGCACTCTTTTTAAAAGCCGATTAGCAATTCGGGGAGTTCCCCGGCTCCGGCGGGCAATTTCCACCGCTCCTTCCGGGCTGATCAAAACCCCCAAAATGTTGGCGGAACGAGTGATAATCCGCTGCAAATCGTCCGGTTCATAAAAATCCAGCCGGGACAGCACCCCAAAACGATCCCGCAAAGGAGCAGTCAAAAGCCCGGCTCTGGTAGTAGCTCCAATCAGAGTAAAGGGAGGCAGGTTCAGACGCACCGATCTGGCTCCGGGACCTTTGCCAATTACCAGATCCAAAGAAAAATCCTCCATAGCCGGATATAGAATTTCTTCTACTGCCCGGTTTAAACGGTGAATTTCATCAATAAATAAAACATCGCCCGCCCCCAGATTGGTTAAAATCGCCGCCAAATCACCAGCTCTCTCTACTGCTGGACCGCTGGTAATCTTAATATTAACCTGCAATTCATTGGCAATTACATTGGCCAAAGTTGTTTTGCCCAGACCCGGCGGCCCAAAAAGCAGCACATGATCCAGGGTGTCCCCCCGGCTGCGGGCAGCCTGAATAAAAATTGCCAGGTTTTCTTTTAATTTTTCCTGCCCAATATATTCCTGCAAGCGGCGAGGCCGCAGGCTGGATTCGGCCTCCTGATCTTCTTCCCGCAGGTTAGCCGAAATCAGGCGTTCTTCTGAAAATTGTTCCATTTCAGCTCCTAAATTTGCTGCCGCCCCAGCTCTTTAAGAGCCAAGGTTAAAATATCCTCCAGGGATAGCCCCGATTGTTTCTTAGTAACCAATTTAATGGCTTGATTGGCTTCAGTTAAACTATAGCCCAGACCCAGCAAAGCTTCCACAGCTTCCGAATCAGCCTGACCGGATGCTTCGCTGGAATTGAAGTCAGTCAATTTATCTTTTAGCTCCAGGATCAGGCGTTGTGCAGTTTTTTTGCCAATGCCGGGAGCTTTTGCCAGCAAAACCGCATTTTCGGTGCTAACTGCTCGAAAAACGCCTTCACTCCCCACAGCTGAAAGCAATCCCAAAGCCCCCTTGGGGCCAATTCCGCTTACTTTAAGCAAAGATTTAAACAGGCTCAAATCTTTTTCGGTGGCAAAGCCATATAAAGCAAGACTTTCTTCCCGCCAAACCTGATAGGTATAAAGCATTAAATCTTCCCCCAGAGCAGGCAAAACCAGATTATCCGGAACCTGTACCGCATAGCCCACTCCCTGAACATCCAGGATCAGGCTGGACTCTTGAACTGCAAACAGCTTGCCCCGCAAAAAAGCAATCATTACTTCACCAAACCTCCCCAAGCATTGGCTCGATAAGCATGACAAATGGCAATGGCCAAAGCATCCGCTACATCATCAGGTTTGGGAACCTTGGCCAGACCTAAAAGCAAACGAACCATATATTGCACCTGCTGTTTTTCTGCCCGGCCTTCTCCGACCACCGCCTGCTTAACCTGCAAAGGGGTATATTCCGCTATCTGTAAGCCGGATTGCTCGGCAGCCAGCAAAATTACTCCCCGAGCTTGTCCTACTGTCAAAGCAGTACGAGTATTTTTGTTAAAGAATAATTGCTCCACTGCAAAATGCTGGGGCTGAAAATTCTCCAATAAATCTTTTAATTGATTATACAATTTATTTAAACGCCAGGGTAAGGGGGTATGGGCTTCGGTTAAAATGGCTCCATAATCTACTGTTTGAAATTGGCTGCCATTATAATCCAAAATCCCATAACCAGTAATTGCAATTCCTGGATCAATTCCCATAATTCGCATTAATTCAACTCATCCAAATTCTCCAAAAATCCATTTAGTCTGGTTTCAGAAGCAAATTCCAATTGCTCCCGGCATTTTTGTTGTTCTTCTGGGCTTAAAGCTTCAAAATTCCTGGCTTGTGTCAAAGCCTGTCCCAAATCTGTCGGCAAGTCCTGTAAGGAATATTGACTTTCCAGCCACAAAAGCTTTTGATCAAAGCCCAACGGCCCTTCAAAAACCGCCAGCTTATTGTCCTCCCCAAGCTGCAAATGCCGGTAATACTGATGTTCCGGACAAAAGCTTTGCTTTTCGCAAATCAAAATTAAGGTACCATCCTTTTCCTGACTTAAGTGCCAATTTTTCAGCTTTAACAAATCAGCCCGCAAATCAGCAGATAATTCCTTTTGCCAATAGTCCCCCGCTGTTCCTTCATAAACAGTTTCCCGATCTCCGCACCAATAGCAATTATCCTGCCGCAAAACATCGGAAGCCCGGATTTTGGTTTGAGCCAAAACCGCCAGGACTGGCTCTGAACTCCCCCACCACATATAACCGATAACCAGCAGAAGAACTCCAGCCAACCCCCAAAACCAAAATTTGGCATACAGTTTTCCCAGCATAATACCAACCTCCTGAACAAAAAGATCTTTTTCTCTTTTTGCCCAAAAGGTCAGGAAATTATACCTAATATTTTAAAAAATATTCCTTACAAATCAAAATTTTCCTGCCTGAGGCAGAAACATTTATTCTATATCAAAGTTAGCATAGACTTCCTGGACATCATCAATCTCTTCCAATGCATCTATCAATTTAAGTACTTTTTCGGCATCATCTTCGCTTAAACTAATTAAATTCTGGGGAAGCATGGTCAAGCGGTCATCGGCAATCTGCACTCCATTTTCCTCCAAAGCGGTTTTTACAGCATCCAATTGAGAAGGATCGGTATAAATTTCAAACATTTCGTCCTCGTCCTTCAAATCGTCCGCCCCGGCTTCCAAGGCCAAAAGCATTAAATCGTCTTCACTGATTCCACTTTCTTTATCTACTTCAATCAAGCCTTTTTTATCAAACATCCAGGCCACACAGCCGGTTTCGCCCAAGTTTCCGCCATTGCGGGTAAAAAGGTGTCTGATTTCTCCAGCTACCCGGTTGCGATTGTCGGTAACAATATCCAGCATAATTGCCACTCCGCTGGGACCATAACCTTCATAAACAATTTCTTCAAAATTGCTGCCAGCCAGTTCGCCAGTAGCCTTCAAAATAGCCCGCTGAATATTATCATTGGGGATATTGGCGGCTTTGGCAGCAGCAATAGCAGTTTTCAAACGAGCGTTGCCAGCCGGATCTCCGCCCCCGGCCTTGGCCGCAGCAATAATATCTTTGGATAGACGGGTAAATAATTTACCTCTTTGATTGTCAATTTTTTCTTTTTTCCGTTTAATGGTCGACCATTTAGAATGTCCGGACATTCATTTCAACTCCTTTAAAAATTTCTATAAATTTTGCAGCCAATCTGCAAATTCTGCCAAAGAACCCTGTCCAGTCGGTTCGATTTCCGGCACTGCCGATTGACCGGTATTAACCCAATAAGTCTGCATTCCGGTTTTGGCCGAAGGTAAATCATCCTTGGGATCATTGCCCACCATCAGACATTCTTCCGGCTCCAGTCCCAGCAAATAAGCTACTTCCTGATAAAAGGCTGCCGTCGGTTTGCAAAAATGCAGCTTTTCATAACAGGTAATCAAATCCCAGGGAAAATCCTCCACTCCAGCCCAGCGAATCCGATGTTGAATGGCCAATAAAGGAAAAAGCGGCTGCGTGGCCACGGCAATTTTTAATCCCCGATCCAAGGCAGCTTGAACCGCTTTTTGAGCAATGGCCGGAGCAGGACTGGACATCCTTTTCAAATCATTAAATTGGTTTGAATAAAAATCCTCCATCAAAGAAACTATCTCGTCCAGATCTTTGCCCAATCTTTTACCAAAATCCTGCCAAAAGACCTGTTCATTAGTATAATCCGGATTGCGACTTTCAAGCATGGCTTTTGTGGAAGCCAGCAGGTTTTGAATAAAGCTCCAGGAGTTAAACTTTTTCTGAACAAACTGCCCCACCTCCCGCAGATAAGCCTGTATAAAGCTTTCGGTATCCAAAGGCAGCAAGGTTCCGTCCAAATCAAAAAGCACCGCTTTTAACATAAATGCCCTCCAAGTTTTTCTTATTCAATTAATTATAATCCAAAACGGCCAAATATGGAAGCTCTTTTTCTCTGGTAACCCAAATTAGTTTTGGGAACTTAAAAAACGGCTCAAACATAACGGCCATACAAGATCCAAAAGCTTCTCATATGACCGTTTCCTGATTAGCCCTGCATATCCTGATTAATTTTTTCCAAGCGTCGTCCCAAATTTTGGGCTTCCCGTTTTGGCAGATTTTTTAGTTTAAGCCTGGTAATTTCCTGCAAAGAGCGATAAAGCTTTTTGTCAGTAGTTACATAAACGGTATAATCATTCTTCAATGCCTCACTTAAAAAGTGATGCACATTTTCCCGCACTGCTTTCAGATGCAGACGATCCAAACCACTGACCTGGACGGCTGCCGAAACTTTTTGATCATAAACTACCAAAACACAGTCCTCCACCCGCTCCAGATTTTTGACCTGCTCCTGCAAATCCGCCGCCAGCTCCGGTTCAAAACTGATCGGCTTTCCGGCAGAGGTTTCCGATTTTTCTCCAGCACATCCGGCCAAAATCAGCAAAGCCAGGATTAAACCTAAAAGTTCCATTGTTCTTTTCAAAGCATTTCCCCCTAACCTTTGGGTTTCCAAATCAAGGCCGCCAGGAAAGCAAAAATAATGGCTGCCGAAATTCCGGAGCTGGTAACTTCAAAAATCCCGGTTAAGATTCCCACCAGCCCGGTTCTTTCCGCTTCTGACAAAGCCCCATGCACCAAAGAATTGCCAAAGCTGGTAATAGGAATGGAAGCTCCGGCTCCGCACAAATCCTGAAAAGGCTCGTATAAGCCCAAACCAGCCAGTACCGCTCCCAAAACCACCAAAGTACACATGGTATGAGCCGGGGTTAATTTAAAGCCATCCATTAAAAGCTGACCCAAGACACAAATCAGCCCCCCGGCCACAAAAGCCCAAATATAGACTTCCATCTTTTCACCTCATCTAAATTTCCAGGCAAACCGCATGAGCAATGCCTGGAATACTTTCCTTCTGCTGACAGGTTAAAGGAGATAATAAAGCTCCAGTTGCTACCACCAAAACCCTGGGCCATTTGCCCTGCTGCATTTGCTTTAAAATATGACCATATACCACCGAGGCCGAACAGCCGCAGCCGCTGCCCCCGGCTTGAACCGGCTGTTCCTTTTGATAAATCAACAAGCCGCAGTCCATAAAAAGACTTTCCGCCATTTTCAGACCCTGCTTTTTAAATAATTCCAGAGCAATTTCCCGGCCAATTCGTCCCAGATCTCCAGTTAGAATTAAAGCATAATCCTGGGGCTGGCGGTTCAAATCGGTCAGATGGCGGCTGATGGTATCCACCGCCGCTGGAGCCATGGCACCTCCCATATTAAAAGGGTCGGTTATGCCCAAATCAATAACCTTGCCCAAAGTGGCCGAGGTTATCCGAATGCCCAATTCTCCCTGACCAACCACCGCAGCCCCGGCTGCTGTAACCGTCCATTGAGCCACCGGCGGTTTTTGAGAGCCGTATTCGGTGGGATAGCGAAATTGCTTTTCTGTTGCTGCATTGTGACTGACCGTTCCACACAAAACCTTTTGAGCCTGTCCGCTGTCCACCAATTGAGCTGCCAGAGCCAAGCCTTCCATGGAAGTAGAGCAGGCTCCATACAAACCAGCAAAAGGAATCCCCAAGCTGCGGGCAGCAAAGCTGCCGGAGGTAATTTGATTCAGCAAATCTCCAGCCAGCAAATATTCTATTTCTGAAGCCTGTAAAGAAGCTTTGCGTAAAGCCAGCTTTAAGGCATCCTCCAGCATTTTGGTTTGAGCCTGCTCAAAGCTTTTTTTGCCCAGCCACAAATCTGGATAGAGCAAGTCAAAATCCTGAGCCAAAGCTCCTTTGGCCTCAAACGGACCTCCTACGGCAGCTGAAGCCAAAATCCGGGGATTGTTCTTAAAAATCAGGCTGCCCATTTCCCTAACCTCCCACCAGCATTAAGTAAACAGTTTTAATTAAAGCTATTCCAAAGGCGGCTACCACGCCAAAAACAATCACCGAACCGGCCAGCTTAAACATCTGTGAACCGGTTCCCAAAACCAGACCTTCACTGCGGTATTCAATGGCCGCCGAAGAAATGGAATTGGCAAAACCGGTAACCGGAACTGCGGTTCCCGCTCCCGCCCATTGAGCCAAATGGTCATACCAGCCCAGACCGGTGCAGATTATCGCTAATAAAATCATCATAGCCGCCGCCGGATTGCCTACCGTTTTTTCGGTAAAGTCAAAGTTCCAAAGAAAAAAATCCTGAATTGCTTGCCCAAAAAGACAAATCAAACCACCCACCAAAAAGGCTTTCAGGCAATTCAGCAAAATCGGCGGCGAAGTGATTTTCTTTTTCACCAATTTTTGATACTCCGGGGGAGAAATAAAAAAGGCCATTTTTCGCCCTCCTTTTTAGCTTAATATGTATAAATTGCAGGCTTAATATGTATAAAAAAAAACCGGTTAATTTTACCGGTTTCAAACCAATTTTAAAATTTGCTGCACCCCAAAAGGGGCTATAAAGGCTTGCAGCAGGGAAGCCACTACAACCAAACCAACCGCCCACATTGCAAATCCGCTTTTCCAACCCGCCGCATCGGATCGCCGCCAAATTACTCGAACCAGCCAAACCCCAGTCTTCAAGGCCGCCGCTGCTCCCAAAAGCCAGCCCATCTGATAGAGAAGATTAACCGGCAAAAAAAATAGGCTAAACCAAAGCCCGCCCTTCAGACTAAACGGGCTTAACAAACAAACCCCAGTCCAGCCGCCCCAAAAACCGGTTCCCCAAATGGTCAGGCCAATTAATGGACAGCCAATCAAGCTCAAGCCCAAAGCCCCCAGCCAAAGCAAAATCAACAGATTTTCCCCCAGACAATTCAGCCAAAACCCCAGGGAATAATCTGCTCCGTATTGCTCCCAATGCGTCAAAATCTGAGCTACAGCCTGTTTTTCTGTTTCTGGAACAGCCAAAGCCAGGCCAATTCCCCCCAGAAGACCCACCAGCCACAGCCCCCCGACTAACAGCAAATATGTTTTATTTTCTCCCAGGTTTTGCAAAAGACGAGTTTTAATAAAACATCCCCTCCTGCTGCTTTCTTATGTCCGCATTTGGGAGATTATGAATTACTTTCCCGCAGACTTTCCAATAAAGCCTGCATTTCTTCTTTGGTTCCGGCTCGATTAACCGCCTCCCGCAAACGAGCTGCTTTTTTCAAGCCTTTGGTGTACCAACTAGCGTGTTTTCGCATTTCCCAAACCCCACGAATGCCTTTGAAAGAGCTGATTAACTCCAAATGCCGCAAGGCCATTTCCACCCGCTCGTTCATGCTCGGCGGCGGCAAATGCTCCCCGGTGTTCAGATAATGTAAAACCTGTTTAAAAATCCAGGGATTGCCCTGCGAGGCTCGGCCAATCATCACCGCCGGACAGCCGGTTTGCTCCAAAATGGCTTTAGCGGCTACATCGCTGTCTACATCTCCATTGGCAATCACCGGAATCGCAACTGCTCGCTGCACCTTGGCAATCTCCGCCCAATCAGCTTGACCGGCATAAAATTGCTCTCTGGTTCGTCCATGCACAGCCAAAGCATCCAATCCCTCCGCTTCCAGCTTTTTGGCTATTTCAGCCGCATTGCGAGAATTTTGATCCCAACCCAGCCGAATTTTGGCAGTTAAAGGAATGGTAATTTTCTGCTTAATTTTCCGCACAATTTGAGCCGCCAAATCCGGATCTTTCAATAAGGCCGAGCCTTCTCCATTTCGCACAATTTTGGGAGTGGGACAACCCATATTTAAATCCAGAATGGCCGCTCCCCATTTTTCCACCAAAACCGCCGCTTCCGCCAGGTAATCCGGATTAGAACCAAAAATCTGCACAGAAACAGGCTGGATTTCTTCCTGACTGCCCAAGATAGCCAGGGTTTTCAAATTGCCATATATTAAAGCCTGATCGCTGACCATTTCAGTATAAAGCAGACCACAACCCGCTTCCCGGGCTAAAATACGATAGCTTTGATCTGTAATTCCGGCCATGGGAGCTGCAACCACCGGATTTTTTATTTCTACCTTACCAATCCGAAACATTTTTTACCGCCTATTCCTGAACATTTTTTTCGTAAATTAATTGCAGCCCCTTTAAGGTCAACAAAGGATCTACCACTTCAATAACTGAGGTTTCCGCTGCAATTAATTCGGCCAGACCTCCAGTAGCAATAACCTTGGGCTGTCCCTTCATTTCTTCGCTCATTCTCTTGACCAGGGCTTCCACCTGCCCCACAAAGCCATATAAAATGCCCGACTGCATACTTTGCACCGTATTTTTGCCAATAACCGATCCCGGCTTGACCAATTCCACTCTCGGCAGCTTGGCGGCTTTGGCAAACAAGCTGTCCATGGAAATGCCAATTCCCGGAGCAATAGCTCCGCCCAAATACTCCCCTTTGGCTGAAATGGCACAAAAGGTGGTAGCCGTACCAAAGTCCACAATAATCAGCGGCCCGCCATAGATTTCATAGCCGGCCAGGGCATTGACAATTCGATCCGCTCCTACTTCCCGGGGATTATCATAACGAATAGGCATTCCGGTTTTAACACCCGGTACCACCATTAAAGCTTTAACTCCAAAATACTTGCGGCTCATTTGTTCCAAAGCCCGAAACAGGCTGGGTACTACCGAGGAAATAACCACTGACTTAATATCAGTCATTTTAATTCCCTTAAATGAAAATAAAGACTGCAACAAAACCCCAATTTCATCACCGGTGCGTTGGGGCTGAGTGGAGATCCGCCAATGAGCCTTGAGCTTTCTCCCTTTGGAAACTCCCAAAACAATATTGGTATTGCCTACATCAAATAACAAAATCATCCTGCTTTCCCCTTTTGCGTATTATTTAAAAGAGGCATCTTAAAAAAGATGCCTCTGCTGAAACTTAATTAGCTGCTACATAACCCTTCAGAGGTTTCATTTCTCCCACATCCAGGCTAATATCCAAAGATTTTACGGCATGAGTTAAAGAGCCAGCCGAGATATAGTCTACTCCGGTTTTAGCAATCTCCAAAACCGTTTCTTCTGTAACTCCGCCAGAAGCTTCCAGCAAAACCTGACCATTGGCAATTTTAACCGCTTCCCGCATGGTATCTAAATCCATATTATCCAGCATAATAATATCCGCCCTGGCTGCCAAAGCTTCCTGCAAGCCTTCCAGAGTTTCTACTTCCACTTCAATGCGAGGACAGAAGAAAGAGGCATTCTGCACTCGTTTAATGGCTTCCGCAATTCCGCCGGCCACTTTAATATGGTTATCTTTAATTAAAACCGCATCATAAAGACCAAAGCGGTGATTATAGCCGCCGCCCACTCGAACCGCATATTTTTCCAGAGTCCGCAGTCCTGGAGTAGTTTTACGGGTATCGGTAATCTGGGCTTTTTCATCTTTGATAATGGCCGCCATAGCTGCCGTTTTAGTGGCAATACCGGATAATCTTTGCAAAAAGTTTAGAGCCAACCTCTCTCCCATCAAAATAGTTCGAGCATCGCCTTCCACCCTGGCCAAAAGCTGTCCGGCTTCTACTCTTTCTCCATCCCGACACAAAACCTGAAAAGAAAGGTCTCGGTTCAAAATTCTAAAAACTTCTTCGGCCACCGGCAAACCGGCAATCACTCCGGGTTCCTTAGCGTGAATAAATCCAGTGGTAATATAATCGGCCGGTACAATATTCATAGTGGTAATATCCCCGGTTCCCAAATCTTCGGCCAGGGCTGTTTCCAATAATTCTCTTAATTTAAAATTATATTTCAAAATTCTGCCTCCTTTCCCAAAGTAATTAGCGTTTCATTATAATGTGTTTCTTCCAACGGTCATAGGGCTCCGGTTTATCCACCCGGAAATGTCCGCCCCGGCTTTCCTGCCGCAAATAAGCAGCTTCCGCCACCAAACGCCCCACAACCAGCATATTTTTTAATTCAATATCCGCAAAATTTCGAGATTGATAGTTCAGAATAAAGGACATTTCTTCCAGGCGTTCCAAAGCCTCATTCAGCCCCAAAGCCGTCCGCAGTGGTCCCACATATTGTTCCATAATCTGCCGAACTTCATCCCGTAAGCTGGAAGTATCCATGCCCGGAGAAATTTGCTGCAAGCCTTCGGAAACAAACTGGATTTCCGAAACTGGTTCCAATTCCTTTTTGCTTTCCATCCATTGCACAATTCGACCCCCATAAACCAAACCATCCAGCAAGGAATTACTGGCCAGCCGATTGGCTCCATGCACACCCAAACAAGCAGTTTCCCCGCAGGCATACAAATTAACAACACTGGTTTGCCCATTTAAATCAGTTTTTACTCCACCCATCATATAATGAGCTGCCGGAGCTACTGGAATGGGATCTTTCTTGATATCAATGCCGTATTTCAAACAGGTCTTCATAATATTGGGAAATCTTTCCTGCACCAAATTACTGTCCAAATGAGATAAATCCAAAAACACTCGTTTGGAAGCCGTATTACCCATTTCGGTCAAAATGGCTCTGACCACAATATCCCTGGGAGCCAGCTCTGCCAAGGTATGATAACGGGTCATAAAGCGTTCCCCATAGCGGTTCCGCAAATAAGCCCCTTCTCCCCGTACAGCTTCCGAAATCAAAAAACAAGGAGCATTATCAATGCTTAAAACAGTGGGATGAAATTGAATAAACTCCATGTCCATAACTTCGGCTCCGGCTCGATAGGCCAGAGAAATTCCATCCCCAGTAGCCACATCCGGATTGGTGCTGTGCTGATATAAATGCCCCAGCCCTCCGGTAGCCAAAACTATGGCCTGTCCCCGAAAAACCTTTAACTGGTTGTTTTTCACATCCCAGCCCAAAACCCCATGACAAACATTTTCCTTAACCAACAAATCCACGGCCAGATAATTTTCCAACACCGTAATGCCAGGATCCTGCTGGACTATTTCCATCAAGGCTCGCTGAATCTCGGCTCCGGTGGCATCTCCACTGGCATGCAGAATCCGTCTTCGGCTGTGAGCCCCTTCCCGGGTCATATCCAGCTTGCCGTCTTTCCGATCAAAATTGGCACCCATGCCAATCAGTTCCCTGACTCGCTGCGGTCCTTCATGCACCAAAATATTGACGGCATCAAAATCACACAAACCGGCTCCGGCTACCAAAGTATCCTGCAAATGCAGTTCCGGCGAATCCAGCGGACTCAAAGCTGCTGCAATACCGCCCTGGGCTTTGTCGGTGTTACTGTCGTCAGTTTTTTGTTTGGTTAATAAAATTACTTCCGAACCATGTTGAGCGGCTGAAATAGCGGTATAAAGTCCAGCTACTCCACTGCCGATTACGATATATTTTGCCTTTTGTTCAGGCAAATTTCGAGTGTCAAAGTTTATCCCATACAATGGGGGCACTTGACTCCCCTCCTTAAAAAAACAGTTAATTTTTGATGCTCCCACACTGCTAAAGCAGCGGGGATCAAGTTTGATTGCTTAAGAGCAATCATTATGCTTCGAGGACTCGCCAAAAGTCCAATACACAGTTTTTCGTAATCGAAATTCTGCTTATTTTTACGAAGTATTGAGAGCCAAGGGAAGTAGACATTGCTTCGGCAACATCTGTTAGCAGGGCGGGCTTAAGCCCGTGGGCTATTTATAAAGCCAGCATTTTCTCCAAAGCTGACCAGGCTTTTTCCCGAACCTCTGCTTCCACTTTAACCTGAGGCTGCAAATTTTCCAAAGCAGCTGCAATTTTTTCCAATGTAATTTTTTTCATATCCGGACAGGACAATTTGGAAGAAGCCAAATAAAAGGTCTTATCTGGATATTTCTGGTTTAATTGATGCAAAAGCCCTTCTTCGGTGCAAATAATAAATTCCCTGGCCGAGCTTTCCCCAACATAACGCAGCATTCCGCTGGTACTGGCCACTTTATCCGCCAAAGCCGAAATCTCCGGCAAACATTCCGGATGTACCAATATTTCCGCTTGCGGATGTTGAGCTTTCAGGCTTAGGACTTCTTCTTTGGTTAAACCAGCGTGAATATAACAGCAGCCCTGCCACAGAACTACATTTTCTCTACCGGATGTCTGAGCTGCATAAGCTCCCAAATTGCGATCCGGAACAAATAAAACCGATTTTTCCTCCGGCAAGGACTGCAAGACCTTAACTGCATTGGCTGAGGTACAAACAATATCACTTTTCGCTTTAACCTCGGCACTGGTGTTGACATAGCAAACCACCTGAGCCTGAGGGTTTTCAGTCTTTGCGGCTTGAAGCTGCGGGGCAGAAATTAAGTCGGCCATTGGACAGCCGGCACTTACATCCGGCAGCAAAACAATTTTATCCGGAGATAAAATTGAAGCACTTTCCGCCATAAAATGAACACCGCAAAAAACAATTACCTTGGCATCAGTTTTGGCGGCCAGGCGGGATAATTCCAACGAATCTCCCACATAGTCAGCAATATCCTGCACTTCATCTGCTACATAATAATGGCTCAAAATGACAGCTTGTCTTTCCTGCTTTAGCTGGTTAATTTTGGCTTTTAAATCCAAGGGTTCTCCACCCCGTTTCTTAAAATTTATTTAATCCGGCTCAGCTTTTCCTACAAGCGAGCCGGAGTTTTTCTAACCAATTTCCAAGGGCTTTTCAGCTCCCCGGATTTCCTTAATCCGATTGGCTTCGTCCAGCAAAACTATTCTCGGTTCAAAGCCCTGAGCTTCTGCCGGAGTCATCATGCCATAAGCAATAATAATTATAATATCTCCCACTGCCGCTTTTCGGGCAGCCGCTCCATTAAGACAAATCACCCCGGAACCCTTTTCCCCGGCAATAACATAGGTTTCAAAGCGACTTCCATTGTTATTATTAACAATCTGAACCTTTTCATGAGGAAAAATTCCGGAAGCTTCCAGTAAGTCGGAATCAATGGTAATACTGCCGTTATATTGCAGATTAGCTTCGGTTACTGTAGCTTTATGAATTTTGGCTCTGAAAATATTGAGCAGCAAAGCTTTACACCTCCAACCAGGTATTATCAATTAAACGGGTAGTTCCAAAACGAACAGCCATGGCCAAAAGACAAACCCCTTCCAAAACCACTGCTTCTTCCAGATTCTGATTGCGAATTTCCACATATTCCGGCTGAGCCTCCGGCACCGTAGCCAGCTTTGCTTTCACCAGCCGCACAATTTCAGCACAATTACGCTCTCCATTTTGGACGGCTGCTTCTGCTGCCAAAATGCTTTGGTGCAAAATTACCGCCTGGGAACGCTCGGTCAAACTAAGGTAAGTATTGCGGGAACTAACCGCCAAACCATCGGCTTCCCGGACAATAGGCACCACATTAATCTGCACCGGAATATTTAAATCCCGCACCATTCTTTTTAAAACCAAAACCTGTTGAGCATCCTTCTGGCCAAAAAAAGCCTGATCTGGCTGAACAATATTAAAAAGCTTGGTTACCACAGTAGCCACACCCCGGAAATGACCGGGTCGGGACTTACCGCACAAGCAATCGGTCAAGCCTTTGGGTTCCACATAGGTGCTGAAATTTTCCGCATACATTTCGGCCGGTTCCGGATGGAAAACCGCCTGCACGCCCAAACTTTCCAAGAGCTGACAGTCCTGGCCGAAATTACGGGGATAGGTTTCCAAATCTTCTCCCGGACAAAATTGAATCGGATTGACAAAAACGCTGGCCACTACCGTTTGGCAAGCCTGCAAAGCAGCCTGCATCAAAGCAGCGTGACCCTGGTGCAGATAACCCATGGTCGGAACCAAAGCCACTGTTCGGCCTTGTTGTCTTTCGGCCTGGACAAATTCCCGCATTTCTTTAACGGTACGACAAATTTGCATTTTTAGTTTCCTTTCTTCCCGTTCTCTTCATAGCGGGATAAATTTTCCACAACTGCCGGGTCAATGGAAAATTCATGCTCGGCCGCCGGAAAAATCTGATTTTCAACTTCTTGTTTATATTGAGCAAAAGCCTGGGCAATTTGCTGGTTCAAGTTCAAATATCTTTTGGAAAACTTTGGTGACTGGCCGCTGTAAAAGCCCAGCAGATCATTAACCACCAAAACCTGACCATCACAGCCAGCCCCGCCGCCAATGCCAATTACCACCACATCCAGCTTTTGCGTAATAAAACGAGCCAATTCCGCCGGAACACATTCCAAAACCAGAGCAAAAACTCCAGCCTGCTGCAAGGCTTGGGCATCCTGCCACAATTTCAGGGCAGCAGCTTCACTTTTGCCCTGCACCTGATAGCCGCCCATTTGATAAACCGCCTGAGGGGTCAAACCCAAATGCCCCATAACGGGGATTCCCGCCTGAGTCATGGCCTGAACAGTAGCCGCAACCTCCTGGCCGCCTTCCAGCTTGACCGCTCCGGCTCCGCCTTCCTGCAATAATCTTCCGGCATTATGCAAAGCCTCTTCCCGGGAAACGGTATAAGATAAAAAAGGCATATCGGCCACCACCAGGGCTCTTTGTACTCCCCGACAAACCGCTTTGACATGATGCAGCATATCCTCCATGCTAACCGGAATGCTGGATTCATACCCCAAAACATTATTGCCAACACTGTCGCCTACCAAAATAGAATCAATCCCGCTTTCATCCTCCAGTTTAGCCGTCGGATAATCATAAGCGGTCAACATGGTAATTTTCTTTCCTTCTTTTTTGCATCTGCGAAAATAAGCCGTAGTAACCTTTTCCATCTAGTTCCCTCCCTTAAAAATATCTCTTAACTTTTGCTCGGCTTCCGGCTCAATTTGTTCCTTAGCCAAATCCAATGTATATAAACCCAACTGCCGATACAGCTTTTCTTCCAACCCGCCTACCTGAGCCAAATCCTGCAAATGTCGGACGATGGTTTGCCAATCTCCCCGGGAAATCGGCCCGGTCAAAGCAGCTTGACTGCCTTTTTGCTCCACATTGTTCCAGGTTCCCCAAAACAGCGGACTGACTGCCGACCAAATTTCTGACCGTTCCAAACCAATTTTTTGGTAAATCTTTTCGGCCAAATGCAGCAGGCTGACCAGATAATTGGAAATTACACAGGCTCCGGCATGATATAAAATCTTATCCTCGCTTTTAATCCGAAATGATTTGCCGCCCAAATCGACCACCAGGCGTTCCCCTATTTGACAGGCTTTTTCCGAGCCTTCCAAAGCAAAGTAAGATCCCGGCAAAAGCTCCTGTTCCCGGCTGGCCAAAGATTGCAGCGGATGCAAAGCCAGAGCCTCTTTAACTCCCTTGAGCTCAGAAGCGGAACAGGCTCCGCTGGTATGGATCACTACCTGATCCGAGCGAAAACCGCCTTTTTGAGATAAAGTCTGGCTCAAAGGAGCAATAGCTCCGTCCGAAACTGTCAATAAAACCAAGTCCGCTGTCCGGGTTGCTTTGGCCGTCTGTTCCAAGCTTTCAGCAACTCTGGCTCCAGTTTGTTCAGCCAACCATTGGGCTTTTTCCGGATGCCGGTTATAAACCGCTTCAATTACATAATTTTTTTGATATAAATGCCGGGTTAGCACCGAACCAACTTTTCCGGCTCCAATTACAACAACCTTTTTCAACATAAAAAACCTTCCGATTCCGGAAGGCATAACTATCCCCTTTCCGTCCCGGTCTTAAAAAGCTCCAAGCGGCAACAACCTTTTGTTATTCTTTCCCAAACCGTTTTTTTGGTATAGTTCCTTCTGGATACTATCCATTTTCTTATTTTAGCATATTTTGTTTATTATAGCAACCATGGGAATCAAGTTTCATTGTTTAAGCAATCCTTATTCTTTGATAAACCGTTAAAAGTAAAGATTAGGGGTTTTCGTCCATGGGCTGTTTATAAGTAAAAGTCTGCCCCGAAGTTATCGAGACAGACTGGTTAAAGCTTATATATAAAAACGACGGCCTAGACTATTCCCTGGAACATCATAGCATTGGCAACCTTCAGGAAACCACCGATATTGGCACCGGCTACCAGGTTACCTTTCATGCCATAAGCTTCAGCAGCTTCAGACATTTGTTTGTAAATGCTGTTCATAATTCCCTGTAATTTCTGGTCAACTTCTTCAAAGCTCCAGGAAAGCCGCATACTGTTTTGGCTCATTTCCAAACCAGAAGTAGCAACCCCACCCGCATTGGCTGCTTTAGCCGGAGCAAAAGGAATGCCATTGCTTTGGAAAACGGCAACAGCTTCCGGAGAGGAAGGCATATTAGCCCCTTCACCTACGGCCATACATTTGTTGGCTACCAATAATTTGGCACCATCTTCCAGCAGCTCGTTTTGAGTAGCACAAGGCAGAGCTACATCACAAGGAACCGACCAAATCAAGCCGTCTTCGTGATATTCAACTCCAGATTTTTCAGCCGCATATTCTTTAATCCGGCCTCTTCTTACTTCTTTGATTTCTTTCATTAAGTTTAAGTCAACTCCGTTAGGATCATAAATCCAGCCGTTGGAGTCGCTCATAGCCACAACTTTAGCACCTTTTTGCATTAATTTTTCGGTTGCATAGATGGCTACATTGCCGGAACCAGATACAACCACATTCTTGCCGACAAAATCAGTACCGATGGAACCTAAGACATTTTCCATTAAGTAGACCAAGCCATAACCAGTAGCTTGAGTTCTGGCCAGGGAACCGCCGTAGGACAAACCTTTACCGGTCAAAACCCCTTCAAAAAGACGGGTCAGTCTTTTGTATTGACCAAACATAAAGCCAACTTCTCTGGCTCCTACTCCAATATCGCCAGCCGGTACATCAATATCAGCTCCGATATAGCGGCACAATTCAGTCATAAAGCTTTGGCAAAAAGCCATAACCTCCCGATCTGATTTGCCTTTGGGATCAAAGTCAGAACCACCTTTACCGCCGCCCATGGGCAGAGTGGTCAGCGAGTTTTTGAACACCTGTTCAAAACCCAGGAATTTGATTACGCTTGCATTGACCGAAGGATGGAAGCGAAGACCACCTTTATAAGGTCCAATCGCACTGTTAAACTGAACCCGGAAACCCCGGTTGACCTGAACTTTGCCCTGATCATCCACCCAAGGAACCCGGAAAGTAATCATCCGTTCCGGTTCAACGATTCTTTCTAACAAACCGGCTTTTTCAAATTCCGGATGTTTGGCAATAACCGGTTCCAGAGTTGTTAGAACTTCATGTAAAGCCTGATGAAATTCGGGTTCATTAGGATTTCTTTTGATAGCCTGTTCCAGGACTTTTTCAGTGTAAGACAATGTCTTCCCCTCTTTCTTAAAATAGCGTGAACAGGCACATTTTCTCTACACCAAGAATTTTAAGAAGTAGCTTTTATTTAGCTCTCCGATGCCTGATTCAACTTGTCAATGGTATGTTATCATTTTACACGATCCGTTTCTCCAATACAAGAACTTTTTTCGTATAAAAGCATTTATTTTCGATATTTACAATTAAGGTTAGATTTTCCGGGTACTTATGAGCATTGTATTTTGTATACAATAAACTTATTCTTCCTAATTTAACTTTTTAAAATTAATTAGATCTCTACAGGATAATTGGCTTTTCTTCTTCCAATTCTTCATCTTTTTTATCTTCTTGATTTTCTTCTTCTGGTTCCAAAATTCGATGCAGTTCCTTACGCATTTCCGGAGGCGAAACCACAATCAAAATATCCCCGGCTTCAACGATTTCATCCGGCCCTGGAAAGGACAATTCCCGCCCTTGACGAAAAATAGATAAAATGGTCGCTCCGGTTCGGCTCCGAAACTCAGATTCCCGCAAGGACTGACCCACCAACAAGGAATTGGGATAGACTCGAATTTCTTCAATCTGCTGCAAACGACCGGCCATTTTAAAGGTATAGTCCAAAAGCTCTTTCATTAATTTTTCAATATCATTATTAACTCGATCCCGTTCCCGCAACAGCTCCTGCAAGCGTCCCTGCACATCCATCAGCATTTGTTTCTGGCCGTATTCAGCCAAAAACAGTTCTGCATTGTGCTGGGATTTAACCGACACCCCCACCCCAGGGGAAACCAGCACTATATCATTTTCTTGAAGCAGAGTTAAAGCTCTTCGCACTGTTTCCGGAGAAACATTATATTTCCCAGCCAAAGTGGAGCGGCCAAAAAGCTTCTGCCCTTCCCGATATTCACCTCTGGCAATATGGGTGGCTATATCTACGGCAATATTAACATAACGAGCCAATGATTTTGAAATATGTAAATCCATTTCACACTTTCCTTTCCGGCTCTTTTTGACTAAAACAGACAGCCCGAAATTTTCAGGCTGTCAGGCTGTCAGGAAAACCTATTCTTCTTTGGAAGCTTTGCTGCACCGAGTTTTTTTACAGCTTTCCCGTTTAACGGCTTCCTGTTTAATCAAATCATCCTTGGCGGCTCCGCAAGCACTGCATTTGCCGGGCTTGCAGCGACTTTCTATTATTTCCCCGCATTGATTGCATTTATACACAGCCATTTCCAAGCACCTCCTTATCTCAATAATCTAAAGCACTTCCAAAGCCGACTGGCGAATCCTTTTAATCATCTGAGCCGGGCTTTCGGCCTGAAAAACTGCCGACCCAGCTACCAAAACTCCAGCACCGGCTTCACTTACCAAAGCAGCCGTTTCGATATTAATTCCGCCGTCTACTTCAATTTCGGCCTTGGATTCGGCCAAGTCCAAGACCTCTTTTACGATGGATATTTTCCCCAAAACATCTTCAATAAACTTCTGTCCGCCAAAACCCGGATTAACCGACATCAGCAAAACCAGATCCACCAATTCCAGCAAATAGGGCAGATTATCTACTGAAGTTCCCGGATTATAAGCAACTCCAGCTTTTTTGCCGCACTTTTTAATCATTTGCAAAGCTCGATGCACATGAGTTGTAGCTTCGGTATGCACGGTAATAATATCCGCTCCGGCTTCGGCAAAAGCTTCAATATATTTTTCCGGCTGCTCAATCATTAAATGCACATCAAAAACCAAATTTGAATAGGGTCGCAGGGCTTTAATTAAAATCGGGCCAAAGGTCATATTAGGCACAAAATGACCATCCATAACATCCAGGTGCAAATATTCCGCCCCGCCCTGCTGAACCGTTTCTATTTCCTTAACTAAGTTGGCAAAATCAGCCGATAAAATTGAAGGAGCTATTTTGATCATCAATATTTCGTCTCCGTTTTTTTAATTTCCTCTAAAAAATTCAGATAGTTTTGATAGCGAATGGCATCAACCTGCCCAGATTCTACCGCTGCTTTAACAGCACATTCCGGTTCGTCCTTATGCAGACAGCCTCGAAAACGGCATTCTGCTTGCAAATCAGCAAATTCCGGAAAATAATCCCGCAAATTTTCTTTTTTAATATTAGGCAGCCATAGACTGGAAAAACCGGGAGTATCCGCTACCCACCCCCCCCAGTCCAGAGGGAAAAATTCTACCAAACGAGTGGTGTGGCGACCTCTTTTTAATTTATTACCCACTTCCCCGGTTTGTAATTGCAAACCCGGCTGCAAAGCATTCAACAAACTGCTTTTGCCCACTCCGGAAGGACCAGCCACAATACTGATCTTTTGGCTTAAAACCTGGCGTAACGCTTCCAGCCCCAATCCAGCAGTCACGCTGGTTTGGAAAACCGAATAGCCAATGTTCAGATAGCAGGCCGCCAACTCTTCTCCATCGGCCAAATCAATTTTATTCAGACAAATAATGGGTTCTACTCCGGCTATTTCCGCCTGCAATAAAAAACGATCCAGCAGCAAACGAGATAGCTCCGGCTGCCGAATGGCAAAAATAATCAAAGCCTGTTCAATATTGGCCACCGGAGGACGCAACAGTGCATTTTTCCGGGGAAAAATTTGTTCAATAACTCCAGTACGGCCTTGCCGGGGTCTCAGGGAAACCAAATCTCCCACCAAAGCCCCCTGATTATCCAAGCGAAATTTACCCCGCAAAGCACATTCCCAGATTAATCCATTATCCTGCAAGACATAGTAAAATCCGGCTGTCGCCTTGATAACTCGTCCTGTAATGTTTTGAACCGATTTCAGAAAAGCCACTCCCTTAATTAATTAAACTCCTGCACTTCATAAAGGTTATCTCCCAAATAAATTTCCACTCGAGCTGAACCCCAATAGGAAAAATTAAATACTACATAATCCCTTACTCCCATTTCATAGGTATAAATCAACTTTCCGGAATACTGATCATCATAAAGATAAGCATTCATAGTTGAAGAGCTTTCCATGCTGGCCGGAGCATCAACCCGAAGTGAAGCATTCTTGGCACTATTGCTGGACTGTTCCGACTCCTCATCCTTATGTTCCTCATCTTTTTCATCATCTTTCTTTTCTTCTTTCTTTTCTTTGTCCACTTGAGTATCGGTTCCAAAGATCAGACTGACATTGCTGCCAGGCAGCACCCGGGAACCTTCAATCGGACTTTGAGCAGTTACCGTTTGACCATCTCCCGAACCCATGGACACCGTCAGACCTCTGGCGGAAGCCAAATGTTCGGCTTCTGCCCAGGTTTTGCCCACAAAGCTGGGTACACTTACTTTGGCTTTGGCTCCCAGGGACAAGTAAACCACCACTTTTTCTCCTGCTTCCAGTTCAGTTCCCGACCTGGGATCTTGAGAACAGATATTTCCAGACGGAACAGTTTCACTATAATCCTGCCAGCTTCCCTCCTGCAATTTCAGTCCCAAAGCTTCCAACTCACTGCGAGCTGCTTCTACTGTTTTGCCAATCAAGTTGGGAACCGTTACTGGAGCCTTGCCCAAACTGATCACCAGGTTAATCTTTTCTCCTTTAACTACATAAGTTCCGGCTCCGGGACTTTGGGAAATAACCCGGCCTTTGTCAATGCTGTCATTATATTCTTCACTGGTTTCATAAACCAACTCATTGCTTTCCAAAAAACTAATGGCTTCCGAGCTGTCCTTATTTTTCCAATCAGGTAATTCTATTTCCAAAGAATTGCCTTTGTTAACCACACCCTCTGATAAAACCGCTTTCAAAAAAATTACGGTTCCCGCAATCATGGTGAAAATAATCAAGACTACCAGAGCTTTCAGAAACCAGTTGTTTTTTTTGGGAGCAGGCGGTGCCGGGTAATTATTATAATTGCTGGGAATATGAGCAGGTTCTCCTTTGCTTGGAGTCCAGCCGGATTTATACTGATGCTCATTAAAGCGGGAACTTCTTTGGGTTGTCCAGTCATTATTTCTTAACTGATTGGGATTTTCGTTCAAGGAACGATATTCCTGTTTATTAAAAGCAACAGTTTTGTTATTTTCGTTTTCCAAAGAGTTCAAAACCCTGGTTTCGGCATTATCTTCTTCCGGAAAAACCGGCTTAACATAATTAACCTGATAAAACTGCTTGATTTTGGCAGCAAAATCCCGAGCCGAGCCAAAACGATCTTCCGGATTTTTGGCCAGAGCCTGCAAAAGCAGTCGTTCCAACCCGGAAGGAATATCCGGGTTTAAACGAGAAGGCAAAACAGGGCTGTCCTGAATCTGAGCTAAAGCAATGGCAATGGGAGAATCTCCGGTAAAAGGCAGCCGACCGGTCAGCATTTCATATAAAACAATTCCCAGCGAATAAAGATCTGAAGCTGCAATGGCTTCTTTGCCCTTGGCCTGCTCCGGCGAAATATAATGTACTGAACCCAAAACCGTATCCGGATCGCTCAAAGTTGAAGTCCCGGTTTCCAGAGCTATACCAAAATCAGTCAGCTTGACCACTCCGGTATCACCAAGTAAAACATTATGCGGTTTAATATCCCGATGAATAATTTTATGATCGTGAGCATGAGCCAGGGCATCACAAATTTGCAGAGTAATATCCAAAGCCCTGTCCACCGGCAAATGCCCTTCCCGGCTGATTAAATCCTTCAGATTTTCTCCCTGGACATATTCCATAACCAGATAATAAATTTCGCCTTCCTGACCTCCATCATACAGGCCAACAATATTGGGATGGGAAAGGCAGGCAACCGACTGAGCTTCCCGATTAAAGCGACGCACGAAATCCTTGTCCGAAGTATATTCCGGGCGTAATATTTTAATGGTGATCAGGCGGTTAAGCCGAATGTCCCGACCTTTGTAAACCAAAGCCATTCCGCCTCCGCCCAAACGACTTAAAATTTCATAGCGTTCTCCCAGAATTCTGCCGATCACTCTTTTCACCTCTCTTAAGGGTTGCTCCCTGCTTTCAGAGCCAAATATTTTCCTATTACTTCTGCAGCAACGGGAGCTGCTATTTTTCCCCCGCCGCCGCCATTTTCGACAATTACTGCCACAGCAATTTGGGGATTATCCGCTGGAGCAAAGCCTACAAACCAGGCATGAGTATCTCCCGTTGAATTTTCGGCCGAACCGGTTTTACCAGCCACCCGCACCGAATCCAAACTGGCTTGCTTTCCAGTACCGTTAGTTACCACCAGCTCCATGGCCTGAGTCAATTCAGCCGCCGTTGAAAAATTAATACAATCCAGCATAACCCGATTTTCGGTGGTTAAAACCACCCGGCCATCCTCGGCGGTAATTTGCTTGACCAGATAAGGAGTCATCATTTTACCATCCTCGGCAATAGCCGCAGCCACCAAAGCCATCTGCATGGGACTTACCAGAACAGAACCCTGACCAATGGCTGAAGATGCCAAATTAGTTTTGGTCAAAGGTTCGCTGGAAATCACACCTTTAAAATAATCCAGATAACTCAGCTCGGTTTTGGCCTGACTGCTGCCCTGCATATCCTTAAAACCAAAAGCCTGAGCTGCTTTCCGAAAATTATCTTCTCCCAAAAGCAAGCCAATGGAGCTGTAAAAAGAATTGCAGGAAACCTGTAAGGCTCGATCCCAGTTGACTTCTCCATGTATAGCCGTATCCACCAAAGTAAAACCATCCACCCAAAATGATCCCTGGCAATTATAGATTTCCTCTCTTTGCTCCGGCAAGTTTTCCAGCATGGCTGAAGCGGTAATCAGCTTGAAGGTTGAACCGGGTGGGTATTGTCCCCAAATGGCTCGATTTACCAAAGGCGAATTGACGGTATCACTACTGATCTGGCTGAAATAACTGCTGCCATCCTCCAGAATCTCCCCAATGCGATCCGCATCATAGGTAGGTTTGCTGACCAAAGCTAAAACTGCACCGGTTCCAGGCTCCAAAGCCACAACAGCTCCCCGTCTTTCGCCCAAAGCATCATAAACCAACTGCTGGAAGGAGCTGTCCACCGTCAAATGCAGATTATAGCCATAAATTGTTTCATTCTTCCAGCCAGCAATAGTCTTTTGCAGTTGCCCCAATTCATCATCCGCCAATAAGTATGTATCATAATCTGCTTCCAGACCGCTTTTGCCATATTGCAGGGAACAATAGCCGGTTAGAACCGAAGTTAATTGTCCCATAGGATATCGGCGGCTTGTAGAACCGTCTTCATTAGTAACTTCTTGTGCCAGAACCTGACCCCTGGCATCCAGGATACTGCCCCGGATAATTTTTTCTTCCTCCAAAGTCAGACGAATATTGCCTGAATCCGTTTTAAGCTGCTCACCCTGCACTACCACAATATAAGTTAAATAGAGTATTAAAATTAAAAAAAGAACAATAAAAAAGCTGCCGGTTTTCAAAATATTTTTTTTCATAAACTAAATCCTTTCAGGTCGGAGACATAAGCCGCTACTACGACTGGGCAGCTACAAGCCACCTGCCTTCAGGTGTGTGGCAGTTGACAGCTTTTCCTTATTTTGAGCTGAAATATTAAGCAGCATTCCCACTACGATCATATTAGCCACCAAAGAGCTGCCTCCATAGCTGATATAGGGCAAAGGAACCCCGGTCAAAGGCAAAAGCCTTATAACTCCGGCGGTAATAATAAAAACCTGCAGCCCCAATAAAGCAGTCAGCCCACCGGCCAATAAGGAAGAAAATTCGTCTTTGGCCTCCAAAGCAATGACAAAGCCTCGATAAATCAGGCATAAATACAAAATTAAAATTCCCACCGCTCCCAGCAGACCGGTTTCCTCAGTTAAGGCAGAAAAAATAAAGTCGGTATGTACTGCCGGAATCAAAGAAGGATGCCCTCCGCCCAAACCGGAACCAGCCAGACCTCCGCTGCCCAAAGCATAAAGAGACTGCAATATCTGATAACCTTCAGCCTGAGGATAGTTCCAGGGATTAATCCAGGTAGTATAGCGAATAGCCACATGGCTGAAAATAGTTCCGGCGGTTATGGCTCCGGCCACAAACAGTACCATGCCGGCCAAAACATAAATAATTCGGGAAGAAGCCATATAAAGCATGGTTAAAAAAGTACCAAAATAAATTAAAGCCGTCCCCAAATCCCTCTGGCAAACCAGCAAAATAATTCCAATTCCCCACATGGTCAGAAGCGGTCCCCAAACCTGCAAGACCAAAGCTTTGCGATTTAAAATAAATTTATTTTCCGATAAAAAAGAGGCCAAAAACAAAACCAGAATTATTTTCACAAATTCAGAAGGCTGTAGGGTAAACAGCTTTAAATCCAGCCAGCTTTTGGCACCTCCCTGTTCTATACCAATAAAAATCGGGAGAAAAAGAGCAACTGCTCCCACAACCGCCAGCAAATATTTATAATTGGCCAGCTTTTTATAATCACGGAACCACAAAATCGACGCTATCAGACACAGCAGACCAACTCCCAGCCAGATAAATTGTTTTTGGGCATAAGGGCTGTTCAGCCGATAAAGCATAATCAATCCGGTATAAATCAGCATAGCCACAATGGGCAGGATGAACAAATCCGCCGGATATTTTTTCAAACTCAGACACAGACTGCTCAGACCAAAGCCCAAAACCGGCATCCCCACTCCACAAATCAGGGTGTTCACATCGGTATCCTGCCACAAATATAAAACCACCGCTCCGATAATCAAATAAAAAGCCCCGGCCAGTAATAAACGGCGTTCATTCTTTCTGTTCAGCTCCGAATCCACCTCATTCTACCTGCTTTCGCTAATTTTATCAAACTTCCACCATTATCAGAGAAATATTATCCTGACCTCCATGTTCCATAGCCAAATCCACCATAAGCCTGGCCATCCAGGAAAGCTCCTGCCCGGTTTGCAAAATCTGCAAAATTTCTTCTTCCGTAATCATATCATATAAACCGTCGCTGCACAGCAAAAAAAGATCCCGTTCCTGATAGGCCAGAATTTGGGTGTCCACTTGGACTTTTTCATCCGAACCCAAAGCCCGGGTCAAAATGTTTTTATTAGGATGACTGTCCATTTCATCCCGACTGATCAGGCCGCCTTGAAACATTTCCTGAACCAGCGAATGATCAGTAGTTAATTGTCTTAATTTTTGATTGCGATACAAGTAAGCCCGACTGTCTCCCACCTGGGCAATAGCCGCAAACTGACTTCGCAAAAACAAAGCGGTAATGGTAGTTCCCATACCTTTTTGGGCTAATTTGCGTTGTCCCTGCTGCCAAATCCGCCAATTAGCTTCCTGAATGGCTTCCAGCAGCACTTCATCCGGATTTTGAGCCAAACTGTTCCGAACTCGATCTTCCAAAACCAAAGTGGCCAAAGTGCTGGCCACCTCTCCGGCATTGTGGCCACCCATGCCATCGGCTACGGCAAAAAGCCCCAATTGGGGTTTTCCCAAAACGCTGTCCTCGTTATTTTTGCGGACCCGACCCACTTCAGTAATTTGAGTCCATTTCATAAGCCCACCTCACAAACTTAAAACTGACTCCGCCAATTTCCACCACATCCCCATTGGCCAAAACTTCACTTTCATTGCCAATTCTATAGCCATTTAAAAGAGTGCCATTAGAACTTTGCAAATCCTCCAGACAATATTTGTCCTCCTCCCGGACAATTCGGGCATGAGAGCCAGAAACAAACGGATCCAGAATTTGAATATCATTCCCTTTGTTGCGTCCCACCGTCAAGCCATCACCCAAATTAAACACTTCGCCCAGCTTGAGATTAGGCTCAGAGGTTTTCACTATAATTAAAACGCTTTCCCGTTCTGGAATTTTGGCTTCCTCGGCCAGCTTATTATTTTTGATCGACGGCTTGTCAGCTCCCACACTTTGTTGAATCGGCCAATGCTTAAACATCAGCCAAACCAGTTTAAACAAAAAAATATATAAAAATAACAAAAACAAATAGCGGAAAATCGTCAATAAAAAACCCAACAAAATTATTCCACCTTTAACGAAAGTAATATATCTCCCAATTTCAGACTGTCTCCAACCTCCAGCTCCTGAACCCGAATTCTAACTCCATTAACATAAGTCCCATTACGGCTGTCCAGATCAGTCAGCTGCCATATCTCATTATTCATTTCCAATTGACAGTGACGGCGAGAAATGGTTTCATCCTCCAAAACAATATCACTGTTGCCCCGTCGTCCAATAATCATGGTTAATTTGTTTAAAGCAAAGCTTTGTCCCCGATGCTTGCCATTTTGTACCTGCAAAAAATAATGATGCCCCTCGGCCTCCAGAATACTGCTTTTGCGAATAATCTGGTAAGGACAGGTCAATTCATTTTCCCCTTCCTTAACCAGCTTTTTAAAACCATCCGTATAATCCACATCAGTAAATTCCGAAAGAATCAGCAAGCGTCCGGCTGGAATTTTTTCATTTTGATAAATTTTAACAATTACCTGAGCGGCCAGACCATATTCCTTTTCTTCCGCCCTAACCTCCAGATATTGGCATAACTCCCGTGTAATTTCCGTTAAAACATCCTCCAGATCCTGCCAATCCTCCGGGCTTAAATAAACATTAAAGCGATCTGGAACATAAACTTTATTAATGCTCAGCTTTTTTTTGCGTTCCATTTCCCGAACTAAACGGTTAGCAATATATAAAGGCTTAATTTTACCCTTAAAACTAAACAAGCCTTCTATACCTTTAGCCAGGATTCCTTCCAATTCCGATAAAAAGTTCAATCTCTCACCACCATTTCATTTTACCATCTCATTTTGAACGCCGTCGCAATTGGCCGCAGGCAGCATCAATATCCAAACCCAATTTTCTTCTGACTGTCACCGAAATGCCCTTCTTTTCCAATTCAGCCTTAAAGCGATTAATCCGAGTCGGCTCCGAAGGCCGAAATTCCTTGTCCTGAACTGGATTATAGGAAATTAAATTAACATGAGCCAGCCGACCTTGCAATAAATCCGCCAACTGTCCGGCCTGCTCCAGCCGATCATTTACTTCCCGCAGCATAATATATTCATAAGTAACTCTTCTTTTGGTAAAATTGGCATAAGCATCCGCAGCCGCCAAGAGTTCAGCCAAAGGATAACGCCGGTTAATGGGCATAAGCCGGGAACGAAGCTGATCCTCCGGAGCGTGCAAAGAAATAGCCAGAGTTATCGGCAAATTTTGAGCTTTAAGCTTTTCAATGCCCGGCACTAAACCGCAGGTAGAAAGGGTCAGATGCCGCAAGCCGATTCCCAAATCGGGCAATTTGGCCACAAACTTCAGCACCTCTTCCAGATTTTCCAAGGGTTCACCCGTACCCATTAAAACCAGGCGGCTAATCCGGGTTTGCCCCTCTCTTTGAGCAGTCAAAACCTGCTCCAGCAATTCCCCGTTGGTCAAGTTGCGAATTCGTCCCTGAGCCGAAGCACAAAAGGCACAATTCATCGAACAACCCACCTGAGAGGACAAACAAACCGAAGCACCATAATCATAATACATTAAAACAGCTTCAACGGTTTGTTCATCAGCCAGCTCCAGCAGATATTTTTGAGCTTCACCCCGGCGGGAAACCTGCTTTTTCAACAACTTAGCCGTCCCCAAATGATATTGAACCGCCAAAGTTTCCTTGAGCTTTTGGGGCAAATTAGTCATTTCCGTCCAGGAAATGACTCCTTTATTCCAAAGCCATTGCCGAAGCTGTTCTGCCCGATAAGCCGGAAAACCAGATTCCTTGACAATTTGCTCCAATTCTGTTTTGCTTAAATCTTTGAGATTAAATTTCATATTTTTAGGATTTCTATTCTTTTTAAGCTATTCCTTTTTTTATTCGAGCAATAAAAAAACCATCGGTACCCTGTACCTGAGGCAGCAATTGAATTTGACTTTGCCCCGCCGCCCACGGCAGAGGTAAGGCTTCCTCCTTCAAAAACGGATAGTCCCGCAAAAGTCCGGCTATTTGCTCCTGATTTTCCTCCGGACTAATGGTGCAGGTAGAATAAACCAAAACTCCGCCCGGCTTTAAAGCTTTAACCGCTTGTTCCAGAATTTTTCTTTGCAAATCGGCCAGCTCCTGAATTTGTTCTTCGCTTTTGTACCAGCGAGCCTCTGGCCGATGCCTTAAAACTCCCAGACCGGAACAAGGCAAATCCGCCAAAATATAATCAAATTCTTCCTTCCAGGGCAGGGCTGTAGCATCCTGCAACAAGCTATGCACACAGCTAATTCCCAGGCGACGGCAATTAGCTTCCAATAAAGCCAGTTTATGCTCATAAATATCCAAAGCCCAAATCTCACCCTGGTTTTGCATAATTTGAGCCAAATGAGTGGTTTTGCCTCCCGGAGCCGCCGCCAAGTCCAAAACCCGGCTGCCCGGCTTTGGAGCCAGAGCCAAAGCCGATAACATAGAGCTTTCACTTTGCACCTGAAACCAGCCTTGCTTAAAAGCCGAAAGCTCGGCCAAAGGTGTCAAGGCCTTTTGCACTATAATGCCTTCCGGGGCATAAAAAGCAGCCTGCACCTGCCAGCCTTCCTTTTCCAGCTCTTTAAGCAAGCCTGCCCGGTCAATTTTCAGGGTATTGGTGCGAAGGGTCAGTCTGGCCGTTTGATTATTCGCCCGGCACAAATTTTCGGCTTCCTCCCAACCAAATTGCCCAATCCAACGCCGCACCAGCCAAAGCGGATGAGAATATTCCAAAGCCAGAAATTCTTCCGGATTTTGCCGGGGAAAACTCAGCTCATCCTTTTGCCGAATAATATTGCGTAAAACTCCATTGACAAATTTGGCTGCTCCTGGATTGGCGTGCTTTTTGGCCTGCTGCACCGCTTCATTGACCGCTGCAAAGTCCGGAATTTTATCCAGATAATAAATTTGATAAAGAGCCAGCCGCAAAATATTACGCAGCCAAAAGGTTTGTTTGGCCAAACCTTTGCTCATAAATTGCTCCAAAATCCAATCCAGACTGTTTAAACGCCGCAGGGTTCCATAGGTTAGTTCGGTGGCCAAAGCCCGTTCCTTTTGCTCCATTTCGCCATCAATTTGTTTGAAAGCCTGTTCCAGAACCAAATTAGCATAGCCCTGCTTTTGCTCCACTTCCTTGAGAACCCGCAAGGCTAATTCCCTTGCTTTCATTCTTCTGCCTTTCCGCCCAAACAAGATCCGGGCAGCAGTTCCTTACCCCGCAAAAAATCCGCTGTCGCCAACCGCTTGCCGCCTTGCAGCTGCAACTCCTGAATCTGCAAAGGACAAGTTCCGGTGGCGATTAACAAATTGTTTTTGCTGCATTCCAAGATTGTACCCGGCTTTGCCTGATCACAGCTCAATCCTTCCTGGGGTTCGCTTTGCCAGATTTTTAAAACCTGCCCCTGCCAAAAAGTTCTGGCTCCCGGCCAGCTATTTAACCCTCGAATCTGGTTAAAAATTTCTTCAGCCGGACGGTTCCAGTCAATTATTTCATCCTGACTGGTTAATTTGGCGGCATAACAGCTTTGGGCTTCCTCCTGCGGCCAGGGAACAATTTGCCCCTGCTCCAGCCTTTGCAGGGTAGTCACCAATAGTTCGGCTCCCATGACAGCCAACTGGTCATGGATGGAGCTGGCCGTATCTTCCGGTTTTATGGGTAAAGCCTTTTGCAGCAAAATATCTCCACTGTCCAAGCCTTCGTTCATCAGCATGGTGGTTACGCCGGTTTCCTTCTGCCCCTCCATAACCGCTCTTTGAATGGGAGCTGCTCCCCGATAAGCCGGCAGCAAGGAAGCATGAACATTAATACAACCCAAAAGCGGCCATTTTAAAATTTTTTCCGGCAAAATCTGGCCATAGGCCACCACTACTACGGCCTGAGGCTGAAATTGGCTGGTCAATTTATCTACCCAATCACCTTCCTTGAGTTTTTCCGGCTGCCAAACAGGAATCCCCAATTCTAAGGCACTGGTTTTAATCGGAGAAGGGCGTAATTTCTTGCCCCGCCCCGAAGGACGATCCGGTTGGGTTAGAACCACAAGCACTTCCTGTCCGGCTTTATGCAAAGCGGTCAAAGTCGGCACAGCAAAATCCGGAGTTCCCATAAATACTATTTGCATCTAAAATGTTTCCTCCCATTTTCAACTAAGAACGGCGAATATTTTTGGCTTTATCAATAAACAAACGGCCGTCCAAATGATCAATTTCATGCTGAAAAGCCCGAGCCAAATAACCCTTAGCCCGAATTTGCACAGTCTGGCCTTCTTTATCCAAACCGGTTACCAAAACTTCCTCAGCCCTGGTCACCTCACCTATTACATCTGGAAAACTTAGACAACCTTCCTGATCGCATTGTTCCCCTTTGCTTTCCAAAATAACCGGATTAATCATTTCATAAAGATGTTCCCCTATATCCACCACAATTACCCGTTTGGAAATTCCCACTTGCGGAGCCGCCAAACCCACCCCCCGATTGGCATACATGGTATCAGCCATATTAGTTAATAATTTCAAAATATTGGGGGTAATTTCCGGAACCGGTTTGCATTTTCGTCTTAAAACCGGATCTCCTTCTTCCACAATCTTATAAACAGCCAATTTGATCTCTCCTTTTTACATTAAATTTTGCGGATCCAGTTCCACGGCCAAAGTAACTTTGGCATTTCCGGAACCCAGCTCCTCTTTAATTTGGTGCAGGCAATTTCGCAGATATTGCCCGCTTTTGGCTTTTAATAAAATATGATATCGAAAACGATCTTTGATTTTGGCCAAAGGAGCCGGAGCTGGCCCAATGACCAATAAATCAAATTTTTTTTCAAACAGCTTGCCAGCCTGCTCTGCCAACTGCCAAACCATTTTTTCCTCCTTACCCCACAGCAAAACCCGACCCAAACGCACCAGGGGAGGATATTGCAAAAGACGGCGGAGAGCAATTTCTTTTTGATAAAATTGCTGATAATCCTGCTCGCAGGCCAGCTTAATGGCATAATGATCCGGACTGAAAGTTTGGATTAATACTTCTCCCGGATTGTCTCCTCTTCCTGCTCGTCCAGCCACCTGGGTTAATAATTGAAAGGTTCGCTCGGATGCTCGAAAATCCGGCAAATTAAGACAGGTATCGGCATCAATTACCCCCGCCAGGGTTACTCCAGGCACATCCAACCCCTGACTGACCATTTGGGTTCCCAACAAAATATCTGCTTCACCGGTCTTAAAGCTTTGATAAATTCGCCGGTGCTGCCCTTTGCGAGAGGTACTGTCTGCATCCAGCCGCAAAATTCTGGCCGATGGAAAAAGAGCAGCCAATTCCTCCTCCACTTTTTGGGTTCCCCGTCCCAAATAACCAATATAAGAGCTTTGACAGTCCGGACAAGTTCCGGCAAAATGAACAGCATAGCCGCAATAATGGCAAAGAGCTTTTTGGCCGTTGTGGTAAGTCAAGGATATTTCACAATGAGGACACTTCAACACCAAACCGCATTCCCGACAAACCAAAGAAGTGGAATACCCCCTCCGGTTGAGCAATAAAATGATTTGCTCCTGTCTGTGCAGTCGAGCAGCTATGGCGGCCAGCAAAGCCCGGCTGAAAATCCCAGCATTGCCCTGCTGCACCTCTTGCAGCATATCTACAATTTTCACCTGGGGCAGTTGACTTTTCCCCACCCTTTGGGACAAGGTTGCAAGCTGATAGCTGTGAGTTTCAACTGCTCGATAGTAAGACTCCAGGGTTGGAGTAGCACTGCCCAAAATCACCAAAGCCTGATGCTGAGCGGCCAGCTTGAAAGCTACTTCCCGGGCATGATAACGAGGGCTTTCCTCCTGCTTATAAGAATTATCCTGCTCCTCATCCAAAATAATAAGTCCAAGCTTGGTTAAGGGAGCAAAAATAGCCAGACGAGTACCCAAAACCAGCCGGGCTTCCCCATTTTTTATGCGTTCCCATTCGTCATAACGCTCCCCTTCAGAAAGCCGACCATGCAAAATAGCCGTTTCCTGACCAAAGCGTCCATAACAATTTTCCGCCAATTGAGGAGTCAGGGCAATTTCTGGAACCAGATAAACAGCCTGCCGTCCATTGGCCAAAACATACTCGATACTTCGCAGATAAACTTCTGTTTTTCCGCTGCCGGTGACTCCCTGCAATAAAATTACCTGAGGCAGCTTACTCTGTAAAGCAAGCTTAATTTTAACCAAAGCTGCTTCCTGCTCTGAGTTCAAAAGAAGCCGTTTGTTTATTTGAGGAGTATTTTGCAGAGGATTCCGACGAACCGAACGGACTTTCTCCTGAATTAAACCCTTTTGCAGCAATTTTTTCACAATCGCTGCATTATTGTTCGCCAAAGCTTTTAACTCCCCGGCAGTTATGCCTGGATTTTGTTGAATAATTCCCCAAATTTTTTCCTGCTGAAAGGCTCTTTTAAAATCTGGCTCCTTTTCCAGCGGAACTGGAAAATAGGTTTTTTCCTGACGGCTTCTCTTGATCTCCCGACCCGATCCGGTCACCGTTTGCAAAGCTTGATATAAAAAACAAATTGCATAATCAGCCAGCCACCGAGCTAAAGCCAACTGCTCTGCATTAAAAACCGGTCGGGGATTCAGCAAGGCCAAAATAGGTTTGACTTCTCCTTTAAAGTCCGGCAAATCTTCTGTTAAATGCAAAACATAACCGGCCATTTGTCTGGAACCAAAGCTCACCTGCACCCGACAGCCTGGCTGCACTTCAGGCAGACTTTCCGGAATTAGATAGTTAAAGCAGGGATCACCCGGCAAGGGAGCTTCTAACAAAACTGCCGCATACATAAATATTTTTCCTTTCACATCGTCCGTCCAGACCAGAAAAAAAATTCGACCAGCCTGGCCGGATATGCTATAATCATACCAGAATTGCTGAAGCTTGACAACCAAATCTGAACTAAAAGGAAAGGCTGGAAGAAATGAAAGAAAAAATGAATTCGGTTTACCTGGTCAATTTGGAAGAAGGGATTGTCATTGAAGCCGATCCCTATGTTTTGCGTCCCCAATGTATTCCCCACAATTACAAAATGGCGGATGAGGTCACGGTGGAAGAATGGGTGCAGGCTTTGCAAAATGCTTACCGCAAAAAATATAACAAATAAACCTGAAACAACCACCCCAAAATTTTGGGATGGTTGTTTTTTTAAGCTTAACTTTTTAGCTTTGCAACAGAACCTATTGATAGGAAACAGTTAAGGTCATGTTCTTGTAATTTGACTTACTCAAAGTAATTTCAATATGCATGGAAGTAATCTGGTCACCAGAAACATCAGCTGTAATTCCATACCAGCTCTTCATTAAATCAGCTACACGAGGAGTGGTAAACATTTCAACTACTTTGGCATTTTGGAAAATAGAATCTCTGGCCGCTTCATAATCGTTGGCAGTAGTCGCACCATTCATGGCATCCAGACCAGCAGCCATGACATCAGCAGCATCTTTGAAATAGGTATCGCCAGTATCCAGATAATCCTGAATACCCTGACGCAGATAGCCCAAACCAAACAGTTCTTCAATGGAATAAGCAGTTTCAGTATCAATGGTGGTCTTGTTCATTAAACCAGTTTTAACATCTACCGTAGTTGGCTTGCTGATTCCAAGACTGGTAATTCTGATCCGGGCATCATTAATTACTCCTTCGTTATTATACATCTCGGAATCGAAAATATATTCAGCAGTAGTAGCGTTTTTATCACTAGTCACCTGTATCCAATCGCCATAAACATTGGTGTAAATAAACAAGTCAGCTAAATAGTCTTTTGTACCTGAATGGCTGCCGCCGCCACCGCCGCCACTAGCTTGATACTCCTGTATGGTTCCAGAGCTATCGGGCGTAGTTGTTCCAGAGCTATCAGGCGTGACAGTTCCGATAGTCCCAGAGCTGTCGGGAGTAGTAGTTCCGGGAGTAGTAGTTCCGTCAGGAATAAAACCGACATAATCCATATAGTTTCTCAAAATCATCAAAGCTTCTGCTCTGGTGATATTCCGGAAAGGCTTAAATTCGCCATCCGGATAACCGGAAATAACTCCGGCTTTAGACAAAGCACCAATAGATCCTTTGCTCCAGTCCGGCATTACATTGGCATCCAGGAAAACATCAGCAGCTTCAGCATTGTTTTCTGCAGCAGCCAATTTAGCCACAATAACCACAGCTTCCTGGCGGGTCAGACTCTGACCGGGTTTCATGGTTCCATCTTCATAACCGCCAATATAGCCAACTTGAGCAGCGATAGCAACATCGTTGTAGAACCAATCGGTAGCAGCTACATCACTAAAATTAATTTCGGCGGTTTTAGTGTAATCATGGCTTCGATTGATCAGAACCATAAATTCAGCTCTGGTAATTATCTGATCGGGTTTGAAGGTACCATCTAGATACCCATTAACATAGCCATGATCTGCCCACCAGTTGATTCGTTCTTCCGCCCAATGTCCGGAAACATCTGAAAAACTTACTGCATAAGCTCCAACAGATAACGCCAGCAATAAAATTAATCCCAGACCCAACATGACGGATTTCCGCATAAGGTTAGCCCTTTTCATTTTTTTACCACCTTCTCTGTTTTTATTAATACTGCCAAAAAATATGGCTGACCTAGATATGAAACACTCACCGCCTAAAGAGGCGGGAGCTTCTCGCTCAAGTATCCTATTGGGTACAGTAACAACGAGCTAGCCCCGGATTTCCTACGGTTTCGATGGACTTCATTGTCAAATTCAGCAGAGTAAATTCATCCCGCCACTTATAGAAGTGATTCTTGCCAAGAGGGATTAAAATCTAGCTTTTATTATACGATATTCCAGTTTAATATGCAATACACAATCTGGATAATATTTCACAAAACTTCAAAAAAAACTTGAGTTCACTCCGCCTCATTTAAGGCAGATCCTGACTGTATTGTTTATATTGCTCGATATAATAAGATTTGGTTAAAGTTTTTTCTTCCTCGTATTCATTCCTGATTGTAGTAACAATATCTGTGGAAGCACCAATAGCCTGTAATTCACTTTCCATGCTGGCCAAAATTCCAGCTACCTGGCTGTCACATTCTCCTTCCAGATCAACCGCCTGCCCGACATCTTTAGCGGCTATAGCCTGACCTAATTGTCCCAGATAATTCGCTTTACAGCTATACAACTGGGAAACATATTTATTAACAATAGCCTGTTCGTTATCCTGGCTTTGAGTCTGATTATCAGATTGACTGTTTACAGAAGATTGGTTTTCAGATTGGTTTTCACTGCTAATTTTATCCAATGCTTCCTTTGGAGTTAATGCACCAGTTAAAAGCTTGGTTTCTTCTTCCAAAGTAAAATCCCGGGAAATATCCACTTGATAATTTTTCAAAGCTTGATTTACAACTTCCTGTTTAGCAGCCAATTGTTCGGCTATTTCATCTGTAGTATAATTATTGCTGTACTGATAAGCTTTCCATAAAGCAGGAGCTTCTTTAATAGCATCAAGATAACTTATATTCATCCTATCCAGATATTGTTTAACCGTCATAATCCGATCCTTTTGCCACAATCCTACTGCCAATATTGCCGCCAGCAGCACAATTAGAATAATCAGCAAGACCTTTTTCCACATTTTTAATCGGTCACCCCCTAAGAATTAGCTAAAATTGCCCGGCCATTTTTCATTAATTCCTTTCCATAATCCCCCAGATATTTCATAGCCTTTTCAAACCAATAAAATTCTATGGACTCCTGGTGAGCATCACTACCCAAAACCTGAATTAAGCCGGCTTTGATTAATTTTAAATAGCGGCCTCTGCTGAACAGAGACATAAAAGCTTCTGCATTAACTTGGAAGATTACATCCAGTTCTAGTAATTTAGAAATATCCTTCCAGGCATAACGATTGACATGAGCAATTATAGGCCGTAAATGACATTGAGATTTAATCAAATACACGGTTTCTATTAATTCCTCCCGCCAATAATTCTGGGGCATTTCCAGTAAAATATAATTCGTACCTTCTATGCACAGATTTTCCAGACCGGATAATTGATCCAAATTGTTTTCTATTGTAACTTCGGCTGCCGGAACAATTTTGACAGGCTGTTCTTCAAGAGCAGGGAGCAATTGTTCCAAAGCCGTTTGTCTAAGCTTCAGAAACTTCTCTACTTGATCCCCTTGTTGATATCCTTGGATCATATAAAAATGAGAAGTTGCCACAATGGTATCAATTCCTGCTCGTTGAGCTTTTTTTATTTGATTAAGCGAATTTTTCAAATTATAGCTGCCATGATCAACTCCGGGTAATATATGAGCGTGAAAATCAATATACATACTTACACCCTAATCAATATACATTTTTATATCCTTAATTGACGCTCCCCCGCTGCTAAACCAATGGGGATTCCGCTTAAGCAATCTTTCTTCTTCGAGAACCCGCCAAAAGCCCAATACACAGTTTTTCGCAGTCGAAATCCTGCTTACTTTTACGAAGTATTGAAAACCAAGGAAAGCAGAGATTTGAATTTTTATTATTCATTATCTTCATTATTCTTTAGGTTTTCATTCTTTAGGCTTTTAATATTTTGATTCATAGGATCATACCTATCATTATAATAATTATATTTGTTATCTGAACCGTAACGATAACTTCGATAATAATAGCTATACCGAGAATACCCATAACGGGTATAACCATATCTATATCTATATTTACCTAAATAATAACGCTTTCTATGAGAATGCTTTTGTACATCATTAAAAATAAAGCCAAGGATACTAGCATTAACCTTTTTTAAAGCACCAACAGCATCCTTTAAATCTTCGGTTATTGTATACTCGTTCCTGACCACCAAAACACAGCCGTTAACTATGGTGGACAAAACCACAGCATCTGTAACTATGTTAATGGGGGGGGTATCAATCAAAATTAAGTCAAAACTTTTTTTTAATTCATCCAGCAGGTTTTGCATCCGAGACGAACCCAAAAGCTCGGCGGGATTAGGAGGGACGGTTCCAACTGTCAAAATCGATAGATTATTATATTGCGTAGAATGAATACAAAGTTCTTCGGTAAGACCACCCAAAACATCAGTTAAACCCGGCTTGGCTGTCAGGCCAAAATAACGATGAATTTGAGGCTTACGCAAATCTCCGTCAATAACCAATGTTTTGAAACCAGCTTGAGCAAAAGTAATGGCCAAATTTAAGCAGGTAGTGGTTTTTCCTTCCCCCGGACGAGAACTGCTGAAAACCAGGACGGTTTCTTTTTCCCCGATACAGGAAAACATCAGGTTGGTTCGAGCTGATTTATACGCTTCAACAATATCAAAGGCTGTTTTTGAGGTTAATAATGTTCCCTCTCTGACAGTAAAATTAATGTTTTTACTTTTACTCCAGATATAACGGCGGAAAAAACTCATTAGCTGTTTCAACTCTTTTCTGATTTTAACTAATCCTTGTTCCTGGAGAATTAGCCAAAAGCCCAATACACAGTTTTTCGCAATCAAAATTCTGCTTACTTTTACGAAGTATGCTGGCACTTCTATTTACATCAGCGTTGATGGTTGCGCCATTTTTACTTTTATGCAAACCATGCTTCGGCACGCTCAGATAGCAAAGGCGGGCTTCATCCCCAGTACTGAGGCACATGGGATTTTCGCCCATGAGCAATTTATTTATAAGCAGACATTGCTTGAGGAGGCAACATCTGTTGGCAGGGCGGATTCCAACCCTTAATCTTTAGACTTAGAGGTTTTCACCCGTGGGCTGTTTATAATATCCTGAATATTTTTGGACATAAGCAGAGCAGGGATTGCTCCAAGTAAAGGGTAATCAAAAATACGGGTTAACTGATCTTGGCTCTTAATCCTGGTATCCAAAACAGTCAAAACCGCAAAAAACAGGCAAATAAAAATCAAAGCCAGGAAAGCACCCCCAATAACAGCAGAGAGAACTCCAATGCCATAGGTAGGTACTTTAGGAACCGCAGCTTCGTCAATTACCTCTACACTTCCGGCATGAACAATTCTGACAATTTCTGATTTTAAGACCCTAGCCATGATATTAGCTATTTGAGCCGAGTTTACTGGATCCAGATCAGAAACAACAATTTTAAAAACTTCTGTTTCATCAACAGAGCTGGCCGTCACCTCATCTCGCAATGATTCAGCTGTATAGGAGCCGCCCATCTCTTCAGCAACCTGTTTCAGCACCAGATCACTTTGCATAATGACAATATAGGAATCAATTAAAGTTTTAGAAAGATTAACATCACTTAAATTCACGGTTCCAGAATTCCGACTGTTTTCATTAAAAACATAAAGGGTGGTAGATGCCTTATAAACCGGAACCTGCACAAAGCTTGCGTAAGCATAACCCATAATTGCCCCGATCAGTATTATTATAATAATAATTAATTTTCTAGCCCAAAGTACCTTGGCTATTTCCAGAAAATCAATTTCTATAAACTTATTTGCTATTTCATTTCGTTCCTCATCCAAAATGCAATCCCTCCAAATATTTTTGAGTTCTTGGTTTTATTGGCATAGTTTTATTGGCATATTTGCTTTGAAATCGGCAGCTAAAAACTGTTATAATCTGGATTAAGTCCTTAATGACTTCCTTTTTATCCGTTTTTGGCATATTATCTATTATCTCTATAGTCTACATTCTTAGAGGCATATTTAATATTTTAACAAATTTTAATTTACTTGTAAACAAAAATTGTTGCATTTCCACGGAAATCAATTTTCAAAATTCGAGGTGGTTTGGCACGAAAATTTTAGTTGTTTTTTCCACAAAAAACTTATCCAAAAGATAAAAATCATCAAAAATCAAGTCTAAAATATCAAAAAGTAGGGTGAATTTATCACTACAAATTACCTAAATCACAAAAATTGATTTCCATGTTGCATTTCTGAATTGAATTTTTTGCAAAATTCTTTATTCAGGTTTTTTGTTCTGGACATAATTAAAATTTTCCTTTATTATCATAATATATAAACCAAAAAAGGGGAAAACTGATTTTGCAAAAAAATATTTTCACTCCCAAAGAATTTTTACAAGTTAACCAACATCTGCGAGTTCACAACCTGCATCAGCCTTATCTGAACCAACCTGATCAAACCGCTCTTTTTTATCAAGAACAAACTGTTTCCTATGGCGAATTGGAAAAGAACATTTTAAAACTGGCCACTTTCCTGAAAAACAAAGGTTTGCAACCGCAGCAAAGAGTAGCTTTGGCCTTGCCCAACAGCCCGGCTTTTATTTATTCCTATTTGGGAATCAGCCGGGCAGGAGGTGTAGTTTTGCCCTTGCATTTGCAGCAAACCCCTCAGGAACTGCTTTATATTCTGGAAGATAGTGAGGCTGCCTTCCTGATTACCAATTCGGCCATAGCCGAAAAGTTTGATCATATCAGCAATTTTGAAATTTTGCTTGTGGACTCTCCCTGGGGCTTGGAGGAAGATTTTCCTCTGGAAACCAATTTCCCCGCCGGAGATTTGCAGGAGCCAGCTACTTTCCTTTACACCTCCGGCACCACCGGCAAACCCAAAGCAGCCATTTTAAGTCAAGCCAATTTGCTGGCTAATGTTTTGTCCATGCACGCTGTTTCCAATTTTGATCGCAGCAATAACTTTTTGGCAGTTTTGCCCATGTTTCACAGCTTTGGCTGGAGTACCTGCGTTTTGCTGCCCCTTTTCCGGGGAATCGCCATTACCATTTTGGACGGTTTTCGTCCCAAGGAAATGCTGAAAACTCTGACCAGGTCTGAAAACGGCATTACGGTATTTTGCGGAGTCCCCGGAATGTTTCATGTTTTAAGCCGTCTGCCTCAAAAAGCTCACTTTCCAACCTTGCGTTATGCTTTTTCCGGCGGAGATTCCATTTCACCTCAAATTATCAAGGTATTCAAGGAAAATTATCAATTTTCAATTATTGAAGGCTATGGCCTTTCTGAAGCCTCCCCAGTTGTTTGCCTGAACCCATTGGATGGAATCCAGAAGATTAAATCCGTTGGGCTGCCCATGGATGGAATAGAAGTCAAAATTGTTAATGAACAGGGTCAGGATCTGCCGCCGGGAGAAATCGGGGAAATTATTGTCCAGGGGGACAATGTTATGCAAGGCTATTACCATCGGCCGGAAGACAGTGCGAAAGCTTTGCGGGATGGCTGGCTTTATACCGGAGATTTGGGTTATAAGGATGAGGATGGCTACATTTTTATTGCCGGCCGCAGCAAGGAATTAATTATTACTTCTGGCTTCAATGTCTATCCCAAAGAAATTGAAGAAATTCTGGTAACCCACCCTCAAATTTCGGAAGCAGCAGTAATCGGCGTGCCTCACCCGGCCAAAGGCGAAGAAATCAAAGCTTTCCTTATTCCGAATAACGAAGAACAAATCCCGGATAAAAAAGATCTTATGAATTACTTGCGGCAATATTTGGCTGCTTACAAGGTGCCGGAACAATTTGTTTTTGCCCAGGATTTCCCCCGGGGAGCCAGCGGCAAAATTTTAAAACGCCTTTTAAAATAAGTTACAGGGGAAAACCGGAAATCCCTGGAGTTTTCCGGTTTTTCCCTGCCATTTAATTCCGAGCTGCCTGTTTCCCGGCTACCCAGCCGCAAGCCCAGGCCCATTGCAAATTATAGCCGCCGCAGGCTCCGTCAATATCCAAAATTTCCCCGGCAAAATAAAGCCCCGGCACCAATTTAGATTCCAGGGTCAGCCGATTGACTTCCCTTACCGCAATTCCCCCGGCAGTAACCTGAGAATTAGACCAGCCGTTCAAACCACTTATCCGGAATTTCCAACTGGTCAAAAGCTGAGCCAAATTTTGCAGTTGCTCCTGGCTAATTTCAGCAGCCAACTGGTTTAAATTATTAAAACCAGCCGCTTTTAAAGCCACAGGAATTAATCTTTTGTGCAAAAAGCCTACCAAAGCTAACGAAAGACTTTTATGTCCCTGCTGCTGCAATCTTTCTTCCAAATAACCTGCTACCTTTTCCTGTTTCATCCAGGTAAGCAAATTTAATTGCAGGCTAACCTCCTGTTTCCGCTGCAAAGCCAAGCCTGCTGTCCGGCTCAAATTCAAAATAGCCGGTCCGGAAATTCCATAATCCGTAAATAAAATTTCTCCCGTTGAACTGGCCAAAAGCTTTTCCCCACTGTAAACTTGAGCTTGACCTTCAAACTTAAAACCTTTCAAGGCTTTGAGATAGGGACAATCCAGTTGCAGTTGAACCAAGGCTGGAAATGGTTCAATTAAACTATGCCCCAGACTTTGAGCCAAAAGATAGCCGCTGCCATTGGAGCCTAAAACCGGGGAGGATTTACCTCCAGCAGCCAAAATAACCTTGTGAGCGGTAAGCTGCTTTTTGTGGGGCAAAAACAATCTAAACCCGGAATTAGTTTTTTCCAGCCGCAAAACCTCAGCCTGACAGCAAACTTCCACCCCCAAAGATTCCAACTCATAGCGTAAAACATCCAGAACCGCCGAAGCCTGACCGCAAACCGGATAAAATTTATCTCCTTCCGCCCGGCAAACCAGACCCAATTCGGCAAAAAAGTCCAAAGTCTGCTGCCAGCCAAATTGTTTGAGAATTTCCGCCGCAAATTCCGGCTGGCGGCCAAAATAAAACTCCGGCCTGATTTGGCTGTTGGTTAAATTACAACGGCTGTTGCCGGTCACCAAAATTTTTTTGCCCACTCGATCCATTCGTTCCAAAACAATTACTTTGGCTCCCAGGCGAGCCGCCCGAATAGCCGCTACCAGCCCGGAAGCACCCCCACCAATAATTGCTGCCTGATAAGCATTTTTCATTTAATCAACCCATTTTCGATATTGCCTGATCACCGCTTCAGCAGCTTTCAGACCGTCTACCGCCGCCGAAACAATCCCTCCGGCATAACCAGCCCCTTCTCCAGCGGGATAAATCCCCCGAATCGAAGCCTGACCGCTGCTGTCCCTCAAAATTCGCACCGGAGAAGAGCTGCGGGTTTCCACTCCGGTTAAAACCGCCTGGGGATCGGCAAAGCCCTGGAGCTGCTGATCCCAAACCGGCAAGGCTTCCCGCAGGGTTTCCAGCACATAATGAGGCAGACATCTGCCAAAATCGCCCCATCTTACCCCTCTGGAATAGGTGGCTTCTATTGATCCACCCCTGGTGGAAGGCCGTCCAGCCAAAAAATCCCCGACCAATTGAGCTGGAGCCTGATAATTTTCGCCCCCAACCAAAAAAGCCTGCCGTTCCCAATGCCGCTGAAATTCAACCCCGGCCAAAGGATGCCCGGAAGCAAAATCCTCTGGATGCACTCCCACCAAAACAGCACTATTGGCATTTTGACCATCCCTGGCATAATAACTCATTCCATTGGTTACCAAATGACCGCTTTCCGAAGCAGCAGCCACCACCTGGCCGCCCGGACACATACAAAAAGTATAGGCCGAACGCCCGGAAGGACTGTGATAAACCAATTTATAATCAGCTGCCTTCAAGCGGGAATGTCCGGCAAATTTCTGATATTGAGCCAAATTAATGGTTTGCTGCCGGTGTTCCAGGCGTAAGCCCACCGAAAAAGCCTTGGGTTCCAGCTTCAAGCCCCGTTCATAAAACATTTTAAAAGTATCCCTGGCACTATGCCCCAAAGCCGCAATTAAGACCTCGGCTGCTCTAAACTCCTGACCATTAATCCAGATTCCAGTTAAGGCAGAACCAGTTAAATTAATATCTGTAATCTTTTTTTGAAAGCAAATCTGACCGCCCCAATTTTGAATTTTTTGCCGCAAATTTTTGACGACCTTTCGCAAATTATCAGTACCAATATGCGGCTTGGAGCTGTATAAAATTTCTGCCGGAGCCCCGGCCGCCACCAATTCCTGCAAAACCCAATGACAGCGGGGATCTTTAATTAAAGTGGTCAGCTTACCATCCGAAAAGGCTCCGGCTCCGCCTTCCCCAAATTGAACATTGCTTTGGGAATTTAACCTGCCCTTTTGCCAAAATTCTTCCACTTGAGCAACTCTGGTATCCAAATCCGCTCCCTGTTCCAAAACCAAAGGAGCATAGCCTTCTTTGGCCAGCAGCAAGGCAGCAAAAATCCCGGCGGGGCCAAAGCCCATAATTACAGGCCGCTCTCGCAAGCTTTGCAAACCAGGAACCAGCGGAATTATTTCCGCTGGCTGAACCCGGCTTAAATTGCGATTTTTGGCCAAAGCTTTTTCTTCATTTTTCAATTTCAGCTCCAGAGTATAAACCCAAAAAAGCCGATCCTTCCGGCGTGCGTCCAAAGCTTCCCGCAAAATTTTCCATTCCAGCAATTCTGCTGGTTTAATTTTTAATTTGCGGCAAATGGCCAAGCTGTCTAATTTTTCTTCCAGATCCAATTTTAAATTGGTCAGTTTGAGCATTTTTAATCATCCAAAAGAGGCAGACAGGAAACCCCCAGTATGGAAGGCCCGCCATGAGTGCAGACAATAGGTCCCAACTGTCCTTCCCGTAAAACCTGACAATTCAAGGTTTCCCGCAAGCCTTCTTCCAGCTTATCCACCAGCGAATCCCGGGTATCTCCATAGACCACAAAGCATTCTACTTTTTGCTGTCCAAACTGCTCCTTAAACAGACTCAAAATTCTGTCCACTGCTTTGGCTTTGCCCCTGACCTTTTCCTGGGGATAAACTTCTCCGGTTGCAGCCAAAGTCAGTAAGGGTTTGATTTTCAGCAAAGAACCCAAAAAAACTGTGGCTTTACCAATTCGCCCGCCTTTTTGCAAATGCTCCAGATTATTAACCACAAAATATTCCTTGTGCAAAGCTTTCAGTTTGTCCATCAAAGCCAAAATTTCCGCTTTGCTTTTACCTGCTCGGGCGGCCATGGCTGCCCGCAAAGCAATCAGGCCATAACCAACACTCAAGGACTCCGCATCAATGACTTCAATATCCGCTTCTGGCAGCATATTGCCGCCCAAACGGGCTGACTGCACCGTTCCGCTGGCTTTACCGGTCATATGAATGGAAATAATACTGCTTCCGTCCGCCGTTAATTCCCGATAGACTTCGGCAAATTCAGCCGGAGTAGCCTGGGAAGTAGAGGGTAAACCGGGAAAGGAGGCTAATCTTTGATAAAATTCCGCTCTGGAAAGGGTTACCCCGTCCACAAAAATTTCTTCTCCAAAACCAACCTTCAAAGGAACCACGGTCATATCCCATTCCTGACATAATTCCGCCCCCAAATCACAGGAGCTGTCCACGACAATTTTAACCATTTTTTCCTTCCTTTCTATAATTAAGTTTTAACTTAATCCAACTGACTTGTTTTCAATCATTCCACCGAGAGCAGGTATTGATAATGCGGCTGGCCGCCATAATGCACTTCAAATTCCACTTCCGCAAATTTTCCGGCCAGATTTTCAACCAGCTTTTGAGCTTCGTTTTCCGTTAATTCCGCCCCATAATGCAAGGTAACAATGCTTTTATCCTCATCCAGCAATTCCGCCAACAGCTCGGCCAAAACCGGTTCCAAATCAGTTCCGCCGCAGCACAATTCATCATCAGCCAATCCGATATAGTCTCCAATGCTGACTTCCTGCCCCTTAAATTTGGTATTCCGAGCCGCTTTGGTAATTTCTCCATAACGAACCTGGTCGGCACTTTCGGCCATATCCTCGGCCAAATGCTCGGCTTCCTCATAGGGGTTAAACATCAGCATGGCCGCCATGCCCTGAGCCACATTAACAGTCGGTACCAGATAAACCTTCTTTTCGCTCATTTCCACAGCCTGTTTGGCCGCCAACAAAATATTTTTATTATTGGGCAAGAGCAAAACCTGGGAAGCATTGACCTGTTTAATGGCATCCAGCAATTCCTGAGTGCTGGGATTCATGGTTTGTCCGCCCGAAACTACCACATCCACCCCCATGCTTTCCAAAACCGCCTTAATACCTTCACCCAAACCAACGCTGACCACTCCCAGCGGTTTTTCAGTCAGACGGCGTTTTTCCTGATTTTGTTCCTCCATATTGCTGATATGCACTTCATTCAAAGCCCCGTATTTTAGACAGCATTCCAAAACCAATCCGGGGTGATTGGAATGAATATGCACCTTGGCCGCTCCCTGACTGCCCACCACCATCAGGCAATCCCCATAGGGAGCCAGTTCTTCTTTCATGCGTTTAACCGGAATATCTTTATTTTTAACAATAAATTCAGTGCAATAGGTGAAGGTGATCGCAGCAGAAAAATTTTGAGCCTCACCCACAAACTGCTGCTGTTGAGTAGCGGCCAAATCAAAGAGCTTTAACTCCTGTCTGGCGGCTACCATTTTCAAAGCCCTGATAATTCCTTCCAGCACTACAACCAGCCCTTTGCCCCCGGCATCCACCACCCCGGCTTCTTTCAAAACCGGCAGCATTTCCGGAGTTTTGGCCAAAACCTGCTGAGCTGCTTTATAAGCGTAAACCGTAGCTCGCAAAAGATCATATTGCTTATCCAGGCTTTCTTCCAGAGCCTCGGCAATCCGACGCACCACCGTTAGAATAGTCCCTTCTTTGGGCTGCGATACCGCCTGAAAAGCCATATTCGAGGCCGAGCGGAAGGCCGCCGCCAAATCCTGCACCGAAGCCCGATCCTTGCCTTGCAGAGCCACCGCAATCCCCTGCAAAATTTGAGATAAAATCACCCCGGAATTACCCCTGGCACCCAGCAAAGCTCCTTCAGCCAAAGCCGCCGCCACATCTCCGGCTTGAGTGGCTTTTAGCTCCTGAGCGTGTTTAACCCCAGCCAGCAAAGTCATGGCCATATTGCTGCCAGTGTCCCCATCCGGAACCGGAAAAACATTTAAGGCATCAATAATCGGTCTTTGTTCGGCCAGCAAATTGGCTGCACCCACCAGCATAGTCAATAAATCTTCTCCTCCAAAATATTCAAAACGCATACTAAACCCTCTTTCCTCTTAACCAGCTTATTGTTCTTTTTCCAGAGCCGCTTTTAACAAATCACCCAAATTATTCCCCACATCACTTTTATCGCTATATTTCCGGATTAGCCGTTGATTCATTTGGCTGGCCTTGCGGGAGGTTTTAAAGCCCTCCTCGTTTTCTTTTTCCGGCTGCCGATGGCCGCAGGTTCGATCCTGACAAACCAGCATCTTGCCCCTCTTACCCTTCACCAGCAGCATATATTTGCCACAGACAGGGCATTTTTGTTTGGTTACATTATCGGCTTTATAAGTGGAATTTTGGTCATCTTCCACCATTTGCACCATAGCCGATGTATTCTGCCGAATTGCATTAAGAAATTTTTCTTTGCTTCCCCGTCCTTTGGCAATATCGGTCAGGCTTTGCTCCCAGCGGGCAGTAAGCTCCGGCGAACGCAATTCCGGCACTACCAGCCGAATTAACTGAAATCCCTTGGAGGTGGGAACCAGCTCCTTGCCATTGCGTTCAATATAATTGGTATATAGAAGCTTTTCAATAATATCCGCTCGGGTAGCCGGGGTTCCCAAACCGCTGCCTTTCATGCTCTCCCTTAATTCTTCATCATCAATAAATTTGCCTGGATTTTCCATAGCCGTTAATAAAGCAGCTTCACTATAACGAGCCGGAGGCTTGGTTTTGCTCTTACTGACTTTGGCCGATTTAACCGCTCGTTTTTCTCCCTTGCTCACTTGTCCCAAAGTCTGTTCGGGCAGTTCCTCGCTCAAGTCCCCTTCTTTTTTTACTGAGGTTATGGCTCGCCAGCCCAAATCCTGCACAGTTTTGCCTCTGGAATAAAATTTTTCACCCTTTACCTCGGTTACCAGGGTTAATTGCTCATAGATATAAGGCGAACTCAAAACCGCCAAAAAACGCCGGACAATCAGGTCATGCAGCTTTTTTTCTTCCAAATCCAACCTGCTTAAATCAACCGGCTGTTCAGTGGGAATAATGGCATGGTGATCCGAAACCTTGCTGTTATCCACCAGCCTTTTGCCTGGAGCCAGCTTTTTCTTTCCCAGCTCCTGAGCCGTTTCCCGATAAGCCCCCACCGCAATGGCCTTTAATCTGACCGGCAGAGTCGGAACTATATCAGCTGAAATGTAGCGGCTGTCGGTTCGGGGATAGGAAACAATTTTATGTCTTTCGTATAAGCCCTGCAAAATTTGCAAGGTTTTTTGAGCTGACCAGTTAAAACGCCGGTTGGCATCTCTTTGTAATTCGGTTAGATCATAAGCCAAAGGCGGCAGTTCTTTTTTCAGTTCTTTTTTCAGTTCCACAATCTGGCCGGCTTGATTGGCCACTTTATTCTGCAAATCCAAAGCTCTTTGCTGATCAAAAATTCGACTGCCTTCCCTGCCCCGCCATTGGCCAAAATAATCACCAAAATCAGCCTTGATTGTCCAATAATCCTGGGGAACAAATTGGCGAATTTCTTCTTCTCTTTGCACAATCATAGCCAAGGTGGGGGTCTGAACCCTGCCAGCGTTAAGCTGGGCATTAAATTTGCAGCTCAAGGCTCGGGTCATATTTAAACCAATCAGCCAATCAGCTTCCGCCCGGCAAACCGCCGCATCAAACAGAGGATCATAATCATGCCCCGGCTTTAAATTAGCAAAACCTTCCTTGATGGCAGCATCCGTCTGAGAAGAAATCCAAAGCCGTTTAAAAGGCTTTTTCCATTGTCCCAAAATCATGATCCAGCGGGCAACCAGCTCTCCTTCCCGACCGGCATCGGTGGCAATGATCATTTCGCCAATATCTTTTCTTTTCATTAACTCTTTAACTACCCGAAACTGGTGTGAGGTTTGGCGAATAACCTTTAACCTCATGGGCTTGGGCAGCATAGGCAAGTCTTCCAGCTTCCATTGCTTATATTTATCGTCATAATCTTCCGGTTCGGCCAGCTCCACCAAATGTCCCAAGGCCCAGGTAATCACATAAGACGAACCTTCCAAATATCCCCTGGCCTTTTTCTGACAGCCCAAAACCCGGGCAATTTCCCGAGCCACCGTGGGCTTTTCTGCCAAAACCAACGATTTCACTAATATGAACCTCCTTTGCAAGAATCTTCTTTTGCCTTTGATCATACATACAATTAATCGGCTTGTCAAAAAATTTTCTGATCATTATTTTCCATACTTTAAACCAGAAAAGCAGGATTTATTTTTTCGCCGTCGAAAACTAAACAAAAACAAATTTTGGGAGGATATTATGCTGAAAATGCTGAAAAAACTTATTTCCTGCTTCTTAATTATGGGCTTGCTTCTTTGTTTCAGCGGAGCAGCTTTGGCACAATACAAAATCGTAATTTCCACCTCAGCTAACAAGCTGTATCTGTATCAGGACGGGAGCCTGACCAAAACTTATTCTGTAGCCACCGGAAAAAGCTCCTTTCCTACTCCCAAGGGAACCTTCAGTATAATTGTTAAAACGATTAATCCGCCTTATTATAAAACCAACATCGCTGGAGGCGACCCCAACAATCCGCTGGGTCCACGCTGGTTGGGAATTGACTATGGCGGCGGCAATGAATATGGCATTCATGGCACCAACGATCCTTCGTCCATCGGAACCAATGCTTCCGCCGGATGTGTGCGAATGAATAATTCCGAGGTTATCGGCTTATATGATATAATCCCTTATGGAACTCAGGTAGTCATTCAAGAAGCCGCAGTTACTGAAACGGTCTCCACTCCGGCTCCAGCCCCGACCCCAGCAGTCCAGGAAGTCAAAATTGATTTTCCGGAGAATATGCCGCAGAAATTGCAGCAAAATATTAAGGATGGCTTAATTGTTCCCCAAGAATTATGCCAAAGCTACTAATTTAAAAGCTATTAATTTATCGGAAAAGAGTCGTTTATGTTAAGTCCTGCTTCTAAAAGAGTTTTGCGTAAGACCTTATTGATTTTTGGCCTCTATTTTTTAATAATGGCCATAATTTCTATAATTTGCATTTTACATTTTGGCAATTTGGCCGATCCGGAAGTTCAAAAGGAAATTTTTCATAAACTGCAAAATATGGGCTTTACAGGCTGGCTTCTTTTTGTTTTTGCCCAATTTGCTCAAATTGTCATTGCTTTTATTCCCGGAGGACCACTGGAACTTATGGCCGGAGCTCTTTATGGCACCTGGGGCGGTTTCTTCACCTGCCTGATTGGAGGAGTTATTGCTTCAGCTTTGGTATTCGCCCTGGTTCGCAAATTCGGCTATCCTCTGGTCAGTAAAATGTTTGCCAATGAAGACCTGGAAAAAGTGAAGTTTTTGAATAATGCTCACCGGTTGGAGATAATTGTTTTTATTGCTTTTTTGCTTCCATTTACACCCAAGGATCTTTTAACCTATGTGGTTCCTTTGAGCAAGATTAAATGTTCTTCTTTTTTATGCCTTACCATGCTGGCTCGTACTCCAGGTATTATTGTTGTCAGTGCCATGGGCAGCAATATGTTAAAAGGCAACTGGGCTTTAAGCATCGCCCTGTTTTTCCTGATTGCTGTAGTTGGAATAGCCGGTATTTTATTAAAGGATAAAATTTTAGCTCATTTTCATCATCACGAAGATCAATAAAGGGCAGCCGCCTGACCTGCCAACCGGCCGGTAGCCCAAGCCATCTGCAAATTATAACCGCCAGTATAAGCATCCAAATCCAAAACTTCTCCAGCAAAATATAACCCCTCTGCCAAACGGGACTCCATGGTACGAGGGTTTATTTCTTTTACTGCCACACCGCCCACAGTTACAATCGCTTCCTTTAAAGGCCGGGTTTGATATATTGTAAAGGGCAAGCTTTTCAGATTTTGCACCAGCTTTTGCCATTCTAGAATTTGCATTGAAGCCAGTTTTCGATTCGGGGCTATTTTAGCTTGAGACAAAATAGCCCCGGACAGCCGAGCCGGGAGCAGCTCTTTTAGTAAAGTAAATACTTCTTTGGCCGCCATTTTGGCTGACCGTCCAGCCAAAACTTTCAGTAAATCTTCTTTGGAATACTCTGGGAAAAAATCCACCTGCAAAAGCAGCTCCGAATTTTTGGCTAAGTACAAAGCTATGTCCCGACTGAGGCGAAAAACAGCCGGGCCGGAAAGTCCAAAATGAGTAAAAATTATGGCTCCCTGGGCTTTGGCTGGCTTAAAGTGAGGAGCGGATAGGGTTAATTCAACCTGAGAACAGGCAACACCCTGACAAGCTTGATCTTTGCCCCAATTAGGCCGGGTCAGAACCCCCACTCCGGACGGCCAAAACCCTTTGACCTGATGTCCGGCTTGTTTGGCCAGCTCATAACCTTTTCCGGTGCAGCCGGTAGCCGGATAGGAAAGCCCACCGGTAGCCACAATAACCCTGCCCATCAGCTTTTGCCCTTTAGCCTGAATCCCCCGGCAAATCCCCTTTGCCAAAATTAACTTTTCTCCTTCCCAGCCATATCGCAAATCCACCTTGAACCGCCTAAAATCCCGATGAAAAGCTTCGATCAGACTGGCCGCTCCCTGGCAAGTGAAGATTTTGCCCCCTTCTTCTTCCTGAGATTCCACCCCCAATGCGGCAAAAAGCCGGCGGCAATCTTCACCAGAAAAATTTTGATAAGCACTATATAAAAACTTGCCATTGCCAGGAGTATTAGCAATCAAATCTCCGGAAACATTGGTAAAATTCCCTCGACCTCCTCCGGTCATTAAAAGCTTTCGACCGCTGACTGCATTTTTTTCCAATAAGATTACTTCGGCTCCGGCCTTGGCCGCCTGGTAAGCCGCCATTAAACCAGCCGGACCAGCCCCCACCACAATAACCGTCATTTTTTCACCCCCAAAAAGAAAGAACCCGAAAAAGTTCGGGTCTTGGCAAAACTAAACAGTGAACTACTCCGACTTATAGAAGTCGGAGCTTCCTGCTTCAACCACTACTGCCTGACTAACATAATCGCTAGCTCAAGTCTTACACAATGTCCGCAGGCGTATGAGTTTGGGCTATTCCATCCCTACTGTATATTTAGTTTTAGGCTACTTCAGCAAGTAACCGTATGATTATGACCGATTATATTATGATTATAACACTATAAATAACCAAAGTCAAGAAAACGCCGTGTTTATCGCAATTCATCCCGCCACCTATAGAGGTGGGGGATTTCTTGCTCACGGTATGCTAAACATTAAACCGAAAATTAACAATATCCCCATCCTGCATAATATATTCCTTGCCTTCCAGTCTATTTAAACCTTTATTTTTGACTTCGGCCATAGTCTTATATTCCACCAAATCTGTATAAGAAACCACTTCCGCCCGAATAAAGCCCCTCTCAATATCCGAATGGATTTTGCCTGCGGCTCGTTTGGCATCGTCCCCTATCTCAATGGTCCAGGCTTTAACCTCATCTTCGCCCACCGTAAAGAAAGAAATTAAATTCAAGGTTTCATAAACCGCCAGGGAAAGCCGTTCCACCCCCAACTGCTCAATGCCCAAATCAGCCATAAACAGCTCTTTGTCCTCATCCTCCAATTCACTGATTTCCGCTTCCATCAGGCCGCAAACTTCAATACATTTAATCCCTTTTTCGGCAGCCAAAGCTTCAACTTCGGCTTTATAGGGATAATTTCCGCTCTTAAATTGTTCCTCATCAGTATTAATAACCCAAATCATCTTCTTATCCGTCAAGAAGCTGTAATTCACCAGCAACGCCCATTCCGCTTCCGTCAAACCGGATTGGGAAAGAGGAATCTCCTGTTCCAGACAGGCATAAATTTTTTCCATAATTTCCAGTTCAGCCTGATTTTCTTTGGTAATCTTTTTGCCTCCCTTAATCCGGGAAATCCTTTTTTCCACCAATTCCATGTCTGCAAATAATAATTCCATGCTGATGGTTTCAATATCTCTTAAAGGATTTAAATCCCCTTCTACATGGTCAACCTCTGAATTGTTAAAAGCCCGGATGACATGAACCAGCAAATCAGCATTGCGGATTCCATCCAAAAACTGATTGCCCACACCCTTACCCTGACTGGAACCCTGCACCAACCCCGGAACATCACTAAATTGAACCTGAGCATGAATGGTTCGTTTGGGCTGATACATTTGACTTAAAAAGTCCACCCGCCGATCCGGAACTACTGCCATAGCTACATTAGTTTCGGTTTTGCCGGATAAAAAATTAGAGGTTTGGGCTCCGGCATTGGTAGCCAAATTAAAAACCGTAGTTTTTCCGGTCAGGGGCAAACCAATTACTCCTGCTGTCAACATAAAATTTTCCTCCCCATCTTTCTAATATAAATCCTGGCGGCGGTGCTGCAATAAAGGCAGTTCCCGCCGGACTTTCTCTAAATAATCCCAGTCTATTTCGGCCAGCAGCAATTCTTCTTCCGTCCCGGCTTCGGCCAAAACCGTACCCCAGGGATCAACCAGTAAGGAGTGACCATAGGGAATATAAGCTGCTGTTTGATCTCGAGCCGGAGAAACAGCTGCCACAAAAAGCTGATTGTCCAAGGCTCTGGCTCGCAAAGTCAACTCCCAATGAGCTGGCCCGGTCACCAAATTAAAGGCTGCCGGAACCGCAATCAGGGAAGCCCCGGCCAAAGCCATTTGCCGAAACAGCTCTGGAAAACGCAGGTCATAGCAAATTGCCGTCCCCAGCTTGCCCCAGGCTGCATCCACCACAGTGGCCTGCTGACCAGGAGCCAAGGTTGCTGACTCCTGCACCTTAACCCCGCCGGATAAATCTACATCAAATAAATGCACCTTGCGGTGTCGTCCCAAAAGCTGCCCTTCCGTACCAAAAATATAGCTGGTATTGTAAACCTTAGCCCCAGCCTTTTCTGGCACCGAACCAGCCACCAAAGTAATCTGATTTTCTCCAGCCGCCCGGCTTAAAGCCTGCCAAACCTGGCCGCCTGCTTCCTGTGCATAAAGAGGAAAAAGTTCGGTTTGATAGGGGCAAACAAACATCTCCGGCAAGATAGCCAAGTCCGCTCCAGCCTGAGCTGCCTGCTTAATAAAGCCCATCGCTTTTTGCAGATTCCGGGTTTGATCCGCTTCAACCATAAGCTGACAAAGAGCTATTTTCATAGAAATTCTCCTTCCTGCTGACTATCCTGCAATAATTGGCGGGCGTGCTTTAAGGCAATTTCAGTTTGACTGCCGCCCAGCATTCGAGCCAATTCCTGCACCAAAGCTTCCCCGGCCAATGGACTGATGCGGGTCAGGGTACGCTGCTGACTTTCTTCCTTATAAACCAAATAATGCACTTCAGCCAAGGCTGCTACTGCCGCTCCATGAGTTACGCAAATCAATTGGCGGGAACGGCTTAATTCCTTGAGCTTGCGAGCCGTTGCCTGCAAGGAGCGGCCGCCAATTCCGGCATCTACCTCGTCAAAAAGCAAGGTTGGCACTCCGTCCAGCTCGGCTAAAACAGTTTTAACCGCCAGTAAGATCCGAGACAATTCTCCCCCGGAAGCGGTTTTCTGTAAGGCTTTCAGCGGTTCTCCGGTATTCAAAGCCACCAGAAAATTAGCCCTTTCCAACCCCTCCGGCTGCATGGCCTCCAAAGGACTGAACTCCACCTGAAATAAAGTTTTACCCATACCCAATTCCTGCAACTGAGCGGCAATGGCTTTTTCCAAAAACTTAGCCGCTTGCCGTCTTTGCTGACTCAAAAGCTCGGCCTGCTCCTGCCAGTTTGCAGCCAATTGCTTTAATTCCTGCTGCCAGTCCGCTTCTTTTTGTTCTTTATTTTGCCATTCATCTAATTTTTCCTGCAATTCCTGCTGATAAAGCAAAACCTGTTCTTCGCTGCCTCCATACTTTTTAAAAAGCAGCTCCAGCTCAAACAACCGATTTTCAATGACTTCCAGGCGTAGAGGATCAGCTTCCAGATTGGCCAGATAATCCGCCCAATTTCGGCTTAGATCCTCCAGCTGATACAAGCAGTTATTCAGGGCTTCCGCTTCACCAGCTAAATCCGGAGCCACAACCAACAGCCGTTCCCAATTTTTTTGGGCTTTAGCCAAAAGCTCCAAAACCCCATTTTCTCCCCGCAAGTCAGCATAAGCTTCTCCCAGCAATTGCTTAATGCTGTTGGAATTAGCCAGCTTTTGACCTTCACTTTGCAGCTCTGCCCACTCGCCCGGTTTAATTTGAGCTTTGGTAATTTCAGCAATCTGAAAAGACCAAAAATCTACCTGTCTTAATAATTGTTCAGTTTGGTTCTGCCATTTTTCCCATTTCTGCTTTTTTTGCTGCCAAAGATGGGTAAGCTGCCGGAGCCGGGTTTTCAGCTCTTGAGTATCGCTCAAGCTGTCCAAAAGCTGAAGCTGATAGTCCGGATTTAACAAAGCCTGCTGCTCATGCTGTCCCTGCACCTCCACCAATTGACCAGCATAAAGGCGGTATTGGCTCAACGGCAAAAGCTGTCCATTGATCCGACAGGTATTGCGGCCGCTGCGATTGATTTCCCGGGTTAAAATCAGGCTGCCATCTTCCTCCGGCTCCAGATCCCAGTCCGCCACCAGTTGATTGACCCCTTGAAAAACAGCCGTAATACGAGCTTTGGCTGAACCGGAACGCACCATATCCCCGGAAGCACGCCCTCCCAAAACGGTGAAAATCGCCGCCAGAATGACCGATTTTCCGGCTCCGGTTTCCCCGGTCAGAACATTCAGCCCAGCACCAAAATTCAGTTCCCCTTCTTCAATTAAGCCGAAATCCTTAATTTGCAGCGTTACCAGCATTTTAACACCACCTGTTCCTAGCTTCCGCTTAATTTTTTAAACCTGGCTTCCAGATAAGCAGTCTTTTCCAAAGGCTTGACCACCACAATAATGGTATCATCTCCGGCCACCGTACCAATAATTTCACTCCAGCCGCAGTTATCAATGGCAAAGGCCACTCCGGAAGCTTCACCGGGAGCCGTTTTGACTACCAACAGATTTTCACTGGAGGACACCGACAAAACCGAAGTAAAAAAAACCTTCCGCAAGCGTTCATCACCCGTCAATCCAGGCGATTCAACCGGCAGAGTATAAACAGCCAGACCATCTTCTCCCGGCATCTTCACCAGACCCAATTCCTTTATATCCCGGCAGACTGTCGCCTGAGTTACTGCAAAGCCAGACTTTTTCAAAGCCTCGGCCAGTTCCTCCTGGGTTTCAATTTTTTCCTGCCGGATAATCTGTTTAATTAATTTATGCCGTACTGCTTTCATAAACTAGCCCCCGAATGGGAAAATAAATAAAGCTCCGGAGCATGCCGGGGGCCATTCCAAAAGCACAGCTTGACTACTGTATAATTTTCCGGCAAGGAAGCCGCAAAGCCGGCAACCACCCGAGCCTCTGCTCCGGAACCCGGATGTCCAGTATAAACAATCACCGACATTCTCCCCTGAGCGGAAAGCTGCCCCAAAGCCTGTTCCAAGGCGGCCAGGGTATCCGCTGGATTGGTTTTAATCTGATGGTCACTGCCGGGCAAATAGCCCAGATTAAACATAATGGCATCCAATTTTCCAGTTACCACCTGAGCCAAATTAGCATGATTTTCCTGAAGTAAAGTAACCCGATCTTGAACTCCGGCTGCTTCCAACCGTATGCGGGTTTGCTCCAAAGCTTTGAGCTGAACATCCAGGGCATAAACCTGGCCGGTTTTCCCCACCCCTTCCGCCAAAAACAAAGTATCATTTCCTTTGCCGGCTGTAGCATCCAAAGCCCGCCCCCCTTCTTTTAGAACCGGGAGCATAAATTCTCTGGCCCAATCCACAATGCTAGCTGCTCGTTTCATCAATTTTCAAATCACCTTCGCTCAATTTGCTGTGTAATACCGAATAAAAACTGCGGCCGGAAAGCTTGATAAATTTTGCTGAACAGGAAGCCCTGGTAATTAGAACCTCGTCTCCCGGCTCCAACCGATAAGCATACTGTCCATCCATAGTCAGCATAATTTCCGCATTATCCGATAAAACTGTAATTTTCAACTGCCGGGAAGCCGGCATAACCACGGGTCTTGCCCATAGGGTATGAGGACAAATCGGAGTCAAGATCATTAAATCCATATCCGGAACCACCACCGGCCCGCCTGAGGACAAAGAATAAGCCGTAGAACCAGTAGGACTGGAAACAATCAGCCCATCCACCGGATAAACGGCAATGGTTTCCTTGTCCACTTCAGCTTTCAAACGAATCATTCGGGAAAAGGCACCCTTGGTAATAACTGCATCATTCAAAGCAATGGAATTATCCAAAACCTGACCCTGCCGTACTACTTGCGAAAAAAGCATCATTCTTTCTTCCAAAACATACTCATCATTAATCAGCTTTTGCAGACTGCTTTCCAGCTCCGGAATATCCACTTCCGACAAAAAACCAACCCGCCCCAGATTAACTCCCAAAAGCGGCACCTGAATGACAGTGCGGGCTGTGTTTAAAACTGTTCCGTCCCCCCCCAGAACAATAATGCCCTGACAGTTTTGGCTGATGTCCGCCCAGCTTGCCGCCAAGTCCGACCGTCCGGCCAGAACAGCGGTTTCACTTTCCAGCATAAGCCGAGCCTGTTTCGCTTCCAAGCTGTTGATAATCTGGGGAATCAGCTCAAAAGCCGCTTTTTTATCCTTATTAGCTACCAGACCAATTATTCGCATTCTCTATCCTCCAGCCTCCGCCCAGGCCGCCCGGACAATTTCCTGATAAGCAAAAACCGCCGGTTTCTCCGGACGCATAAAATCAAGATAAGCCAAATATTCCAAATTACCTTCCGGCCCTCTAATTGGAGAATAGGTCAAGCCTTTTAATGTCCAGCCTTCGGCTTCTATAAAAGCCCCCATCTGCTCCAAAACTTCCACCTGAACCTGGGGATCTCTAATCACGCCTTTTTTCCCAATCTTTTCCCGCCCGGCCTCAAACTGGGGTTTAATTAAAACCACTCCGGAAGCTTCTGAACCAACCAATTTATAGATATTGGGCAAAACCTTGGTTAAGGAAATAAAAGATAAATCAGCGGTAAAAAAGTCTATTTTTTCTCCCAAGTCCGTTAGATAACGAATATTGGTGCGTTCCAGCACCCGAACCCGAGGATCGTTCCGCAAAGACCAGGCTAGTTGGCCATAACCTACATCAACAGCTATAACCCGTGCTGCCCCGTTTTGCAAAGCACAGTCGGTAAAACCTCCGGTGGAGGCTCCGGCATCCAAAACTGTTTGCCCCTGCAAATTCAAAGCAAAAAAACTAATGGCTTTGGCCAATTTCAGCCCACCCCGGCTGACAAAGGGCAGTTTTTCTTCAATTTCAATATCTGCCCCTTCCGAAGGTGCCGGCTGACCGGGCTTTTGGGCTTTAAGGCCGTCAATTTTAACCTGTCCAGCCATAATAGCAGCCTTGGCTTTTTCCCGGCTGGGAAAAAAACCTTGTTCAGCCAAATAAAGATCCAGCCTAAGCTTCGTCAAAATTATCCCCCCGTTTAAGCAGTTTTTTCACTTTCTCCACTATATCTGCCAAGCTCAATCCATATTTATCCAACAAAAGATCCCGTTTGCCCTGCTCAATAAATTGATCGGAAAAGCCCATCCGAGCAACCCGACAAATGATTTGCTTTTGTTCCAAAAGCTCCAGAACCGCTGAACCAAAGCCTCCAGATAAAACATTTTCTTCCAGGGTAACTATAGCTCCGATTCTTTGAGCTGAGGCCAAAATTAAATCCTCGTCTAAAGGCTTAATAAAACAGGGATCGATAATTTCCGCTTCAATTCCTTCAGCGGCCAAAAGCTCCGCTGCCTGTTCCGCCCGTTCAACCATTACTCCAGCCGCCAAAAGTAAAACATCCCGCCCGGAACGCAAAACTTCCCCTTTGCCCCAGGCTAAAGTCGGAATGGGTTCTTCCAGTCGGCAGCCAGTAGCCTGCCCCCGGGGATACCGAATGGCCACCGGCCCTTTGCCATATTGCAAAGCCGCCGCCAGCATTTTACGAAGCATATTTTCATTACGGGGAGCTAAAAGGCTCATATTGGGCATAGAACGCAAATAGCTCAAATCAAAAACCCCATGATGCGTGGGACCGTCATCCCCGACCAAACCGGCTCGGTCAATGGCCAGGACTATCGGTTGGGAGGTCAGACAAACATCATGTAAAATTTGATCATAGGCTCTCTGTAAAAAGGTAGAATAAATGGCTACCACCGGCTTTAAACCCTGGTCGGCCATAGCTGCCGCCATAGTTACTCCCTGCTGTTCAGCAATACCCACATCAAAAAAACGATGGGGAAAGGTCTGGCTAAAGGCTTCCAAACCGGTTCCGGTCGGCATAGCCGCAGTTAGAGCCACAATATTTTCATCCTTATCCGCTAATTCCAGCAGAGTTTGACTGAAAATTTGAGTATAAGTAGGAATTGGATTGGCCGCAGTTTGTCCGGTAGTCAAATCAAAAGGCCCAATACCATGAAATTTATCGGGATTCTTTTCAGCCAATTCAAAACCCCGTCCTTTTTGAGTCAGCACATGAAGCAAAACCGGCTGATTTAAACAGGCTACCTGGTTTAGAACTCCCAACAGTTCAGCCAAATTATGCCCATCAACCGGGCCTACATAGGTATAGCCCAAATCCTCAAAGAGCATACCCGGCAAAAACAAATGCTTAAGACTGCCCTTGACTCGATAAACCACCCTTTGCATAGTTTTGCCAATACTCGGCATTTTGTCCAATAAATTTTCCAGTTCCTTTTTACCCTTGGTATATTTGGAACAAATTCGCAACAAAGAAAGATAATTGGCCAGACTGCCCACATTAGGCGAAATGGACATTTCATTGTCATTCAAAATAATAGTCAGTTTTTCCTGAGTCTGACCAATATAGTTCAAAGCCTCAAAAGCCATACCCCCGGTTAAAGCCCCATCTCCAATAACCGCAATTACCGCATTTTTGCGGCCGGCCAAATCCCGAGCCGCCGCCATGCCTGCTGCCAAAGCCAAAGAGGTGCTGCTGTGTCCGGCAATAAAAGCATCATGTTCGCTTTCTTTGGGATTGGGGAAGCCGGTAATCCCCTGATATTGCCGTAAGGTAGAAAAACGCTGATAGCGACCGGTCAAAAGCTTGTGTACATAACATTGGTGTCCTACATCCCAGATAATTTTATCTTCAGGAGTATTATAAACCCGATGCAAAGCCAGGGTCAATTCGACCACGCCCAAATTGGGAGCCAAATGGCCTCCGTTTTGAGCAACTGTTTCAATTAAAAGTTGGCGAATTTCCTGTGCTAATTCTTCCAGTTGAGCCAGCTCCAACTGCTTAAGGTTTCGGGGAGATTGAATATTTTCCAGCAAAGCCAACTCAATCATCCTTCCTGCTGTTTTAATAATCCCGTTCTACGGCAAACTTCAACAAACCAGCCAAAAAGTCAGCTTGCCCGCCAAAAATATCCAATTTCTGCAAGCCTTGCTGCATAACTTCCCAAGCCATATCCTGGGATTTTTCCAAACCAAACAAAGCTGGGTAAGTTAATTTGTCGTTTTTCTGATCACTAAAAAGAGGCTTGCCCAATTTGGCTTCTTCCCCGATCAAATCCAAAATATCATCGGTAATTTGAAAAGCCAAGCCGAAAAAACGAGCATAATCCGTCAAAGCCTGCAATTCTGCTCCTTGCAAACCGGATAAAATCGCTCCGCTTCGTACAGAGGCCGTCAACAAATCCCCTGTTTTATGCTGGTGAATATAGCGTAAATTGCTTTCGTTTCTTGCTTGTTCAGTACGAATATCCGCCACTTGCCCTCCAATCAAACCCTGACTGCCGGCCGCTGCCGCAATTTCACGCAAAACCTGCATTTTCAGCTCCGCCGGGAAATCACCCTGGGTTAATAATTCAAAAGCTTTGGTCAATAAAGCATCACCGGCCAAAATGGCCAGGGCTTCCCCAAACTTTTTGTGACAGGTAGGAATCCCCCGCCGCAAATCGTCATTATCCATAGCCGGCAAATCATCATGGATTAAAGAATAGGTATGCAAAAACTCCAAGGCACAGGCAGCGGGCAAAACTGCTTCCGGCTGAGCCTTGCCCAATTCAGCTGCAGCCAGAACCAAAACCGGTCTGAGCCTTTTGCCGCCGGATAAAACGCTGTAACACATGGCCTGATGAATTTCGCTGGGTTCCGTATCTGCTGTCGGCAAAAATTCAGCTAATGCCTGATTCACCAAAGCTGTTGTTTCTTCCAGTTTTTGTCGAAAGGTCAACTTGTTTCTCCTCCTCTTCCTGCCAAAGTCTGATTTTGGTTTCTGCCTTGTCCAGAATTTGCTGACAAAAGCGAGTTAAAGCAATGTCTTCTTCAAAAGCTGCCAGACTTTCCTGCAAGGATAAAGTTCCTCGATCCATTTCTTCGACCAAACTTTCCAGTTTTTGCAAGGCTTCTTCAAAAGTTTGTTTTTTCCTGGCCATTGATTTCCCCGCTTTCTTTATTATTTTGACAGGACAACCCGATTTTTCCCTTCATTTATTATACCATTTTGTTAATACTATGGGTGAATTTATTTTATAGAGGTGAAAAAAATGGTTCGCATTTTGAGCTGGCTGATTTTGTTTATGTTTTGGACTGTTCCGGTTCAGGCTGCTGAAGACGGCAGATTTATTTATCAGAAATATCCTGGTATGGCCAGCAATTACACCGGAGAATTACCCTGGGAAAGAAGCCCGGAATTTATCCAAATGGCTCTGGAACAGCAATTACCCGTTCGCATGATCGCTTATAAAGCGGTTCTGCACGATCCTTTACCCGGAGAAGCCGAAAATATCAATCTGGCTGCCCAAAAATTATGCCAAACCCTGGTTCCGGCTGGAAGTACTTTTTCCCAAAATCAAACCCTGGGGCCTTATACTCTGGAAAACGGTTATCAGGAAGGACCCAGCTATGCTGGGGATCAGGTGATCACCACCGTGGGAGGCGGAATCTGCAAAATAGCCAGCCTTTTGTATAATGCAGCAGCTCTATCCAATCTGCCCATTTTGGAACGCCATGCCCATTCCATGCTGGTGCCTTATGTTCCTCCTGGACAGGATGCCACTGTCTGTTATGGAGCCAAGGACTTTCGTTTCTCCAATAATCTCCAGACTCCGCTTTTAATCTGGTGCCAAAAGGTGGATAACACAGTTTATTTGGCTTTCTACAGCCAGCAAAAGGCTCCTGTAAGCTTTTGGCAACATCAGATTAAAAAATATTTTCCCTGCCAGACTCTCTATCAAGCCAGTTCCAGCCTGCCCGCCGGCAGTGAAATTCGAGCTGGTTTGGACGGCTATTTAATTCAGTCCCAAACCATTACCCTGGAAGCTCCCGGACAAAGCCGGGAACAGGATCGGGGTCTAAGCTCCTATAATCCGTTACCCCGCCTGCTGGCCGCTAAACCATAACCCGAACGCTTTCCAGACTGGGATCCTGACAGCCCTGAAAATGCACGCCCATATATTTAACGGCCTGCAAATATTCCACCACTTCTGCGGTAAATCTTTCTCCGGGACAAATAATCGGAACTCCGGGCGGATAGCAGCTAATGGTTTCGGCACAAATCAAGCCCGCCGCCTGCTCCAGTTTGACAATTCTGGCTGTCGAAAAAAAGGCCGTCCGAGGCGGCAGGACGATTTCCGGCAAACAAGAAGGCAAAGCACATTTTTTATGGTGCAGGGCTTCCTCCGGCCAGGCAGAATCATCCAGGGTACGCATTGCGGCCAAAGCAGCAGCCAATTGCTTTACATCCTCCCAGGTATTACCGGGACTAAGCAAAAGCAACAAATTATTGGGAGCCGAAAGCTCTACTTGAATCTGATAATTTTCCCGCAGCCAGGTTTCAGCCCAGGGGCCGGTAGGCGGCAGGCTTTCCAAAGCAACGGTAATTTTGCAGGGATCCAGAGAATATTTTTTTTCATTCATAATGGGATAACCCATTTCGTTTAAGCTTTGCTTTAAGAAGCGACTGAGCTGCAAAGTATGCTCCAGCAGCTTTTGTCCCTGCAAGTGCATTTGAAACAAGGAAGCTTCCAAAGAAGCCAGCAGCAGATAAGAAGTGCTGGTACTCTGCAAAATTCGCAAGGCACTTTCCAAACGGTTTTGGTCAATTAAATCACCCTGAAGATGCACCATGGAAGCCTGGGTAAAGGAAGACAGCATTTTGTGAGAGCCATGCACCGCCGCATCTGCTCCACATTTTAAAGCAGATCTAGGGAAATCTGGATGAAAACCAAAGTGAGCCCCGTGAGCTTCATCCACCAGTAGGGGAATCCCCTTTTGATGCACTAAATCGGCAATTTTCTGCACTTCAGAAACAACGCCGTTATAAGTGGGATTAACCAGCAAGACCGCCCGAGCCTCCGGGTTTTCCTCCAAAGCCTGAGCGATGGTCTGGGGCAGAGTGTGCACAAACACTCCATAACCTTCATCATATTCCGGCATAAAAAAAACCGGAACCGCTCCGCTTAAAATGATTCCGCTTAAAATAGATCGGTGAATATTGCGGGGAACAATAATTTTTTGGCCGGGATTGCAGACGGCCAGGAGCAGGGCTTCCAGGCCGCAGGAACTGCCATTGATTAAAAAATAGCTTTTTTTGGCTCCAAACACCTCTGCCGCCATTTCTTGCGATTCCTTAATAATCCCTTCCGGCTGGTGCAAATCATCCATACCGGGAATATTGGTAACATCTGCCCGAAAAACCAGATTACCCAAAAAGTCAGCTAAAGGATTGCCCTGCAATTGATTTCCCTTATGTCCCGGCATATGAAACCTGACTGTTTCGGGTTGAGCGTATTTCTTTAGAGCATTCAAAATGGGAGTTTTGATCAACCCACCCATCTCCTTTCAAAATTATAATTACTTCTTCTATATGCCGGTTTAAGCGACAAGTTCGTTTTTAATTAGATTATTTTTAATTTCCCAGGAAAGGAAGGAATCCAAATGAGATTGTTGAGCTGTTTTATCCTGTTTCTGCTTTGGCTTCTGCCAGCTTCGGCCAAGGCCAGTGTGCCTTCTATTCAGGCGGATTCAGCCATTTTAATTGAGGAGCAAAGCGGAGAAGTGCTTTTTTCCCTCAATCCCCAGGAAGCCCGCCCCATAGCCTCCACCACCAAAATTATGACTGCTTTGATTGCCTTGCAATTTGGCGATCTGGACAAAGTAATTCCGGTAAGTGCCAAAGCTGCCGACACCGGAGAAAGCAGCATTAATTTGCAGGAAGGAGAAGAACTATCCTTGCAGGATTTGTTATATGGGGCTTTAATGCGTTCCGGTAATGATGCCTGTGTAGCCATTGCCGAAAATGTAGCCGGCAGCGAAGAGCTTTTTGTAGCCCTTATGAACCGAGCCGCCCAGTTTTATGGTGCCAGACAAACTCATTTTCACAATACCAACGGTCTGCCGGATCAAGAACATTATTCTTGTGCCAGAGATCTGGCCTTATTTACTCAACAAGCTTTTCAGTATCCCCTGTTTAGCCAGATTGTAGCCAGCCGCAGCCAAACCATAGGTTCCCGCTCTTTTACCAATACCAATGCCTTGCTTTGGAGCTATGCCGGAGCCGACGGAGTAAAAACCGGGACAACCAATGCGGCCGGAAAATGCCTGGTAGCCTCGGCCACTCGGGACGACTGCCGTTTGATTGCGGTAATTTTACACAGCTCGGATCGCTATGGCGATGCTCAAAAATTGTTGGACTTTGGTTTTCAAACCAAATTAAATCTTACAACAAATTAAGAGGCAAGACAATCTTTTTTTCAGAAAATTCAAAAGCTCCGCCAACTAAGCAACGGAGCTTTAAGTTTCTAATTTATTCATATTTTTGCCTTACGGTTTGCCCAAACCTCCTCAATCTTCAATCATTAACAGCAGCTTTTCATGAATGTGCAAATTAAGCTGGGCTATCAGTTTTCGCAGGCTTTCTCCTTCCAGAAAATACCCGTTTTCCCAATTTTGAATTAAATAAAGGATAAAATCCAAATAACCATTGGCCAAAGTCAGAGTATATAATTCCCGATAGCGATTATTATCCTCCGGCTGACAACCGTTTTCAACCCCTGGTTTATTTTTATGAGTTAACTTAAAATTAGTGAAGGTTTTGTTTTCTTTATTCCAGGAAACTATCCCGTCCAAAGGAAAAACTTTTTTTCCACAATTATCACAAATAAAATCAGACATTTTTACACCTGACCTATAAGAACCCGACTCCAGCGGCACAAAGCTTTTGCGAGTTATAGAGTCATTACTCCTTTCTTAATATTTTGCCCCCCGTCTGCTGTCCAACGCTTCCAAACTTTGGAATTAGATTGTTAATATTTTCACTAACTAGCAAATTTAAAGCTGACTCAATTTAAACCAAATAATTACTTCCCTAACTTATTTTCATTATACACTTTTAATTGTATTTCTGCAACCTCGAATTTAAAGAAAAGTTATTTGTTTTTGACCAGAAAGGCAGAAAAATAAATCTTATTTTTAGACTTAAAAAGGCAGGAATTTGCAAATTCTAATTAGAATAAGTTAGGAACCGGAAGGAGATTTTTATTTTGAAAACCTGGTATATTGAAGATGCTGGAGGTGGCTGCAAAGCCTTTTCCGAAGTAATAGTGCTGGTCTGTGAGGATCCGCAGGAAATCTATATTTCCCAGATACCCTTATTTTGGGAAGGACTAGAAAGCTTGGAAGAAAAAGTCCTCCAGGCTGCCCTGGAAATTATGCAAAAAGCCGGAGTCCAAAAAACCGATCAGTTATTGGTTTGTTCCGGAAATATTTTTTTTGCTCTTCATGAATGGCTGACCCAAAATCAATACAATTGGGAAACCACCAAAATGGAAGGCTTGGCTCATTATACAGCCGAAGAAAGCTTTCAACAACAACTGGTTAAAGCCGGTTTTCCCCCCTATTTAAAATTAGCCGGACGGGAATATCGGGAATTTTATCAAATAATCGAGGCATGGGTTCGTTCTGACCCTCAACGCAAAATTTATCTGAAAAACCAGCAAATCAGACGAAGAGAACGAAAAAATAAATACACTCTGAAGGCCAACGGATATCATGCCACCCACTGCTCCAAATGCCACCGCATAATTTTGCCTTATAGCTCCATGATTGAAATTCACTATCGGCAGCGGGGAAAGAAAATTCAAAAACACTACCATCTCCAATGCACGCCGGAACAGCCCAAAAAGTTTAATCTAATTACGGCCAGCTTGTCTTTGGAGGAAAGCGAATTTACCGCAGTTCAGGCCAAAAACCGGGAAGTGGAAAGCTGTTATCTTTGTCACAAGCCTTTGAACAAAGGCGAAATTGCCTTTTTTGGCTATCTCAAGCAAAAACTGATTGCTATTCATCCGGATTGTCTGCCCCCTCACACCCGGATAACGAAAGCAAGTGGGGAGTAAAATTCAAATAATCGGCACTAACCAGCTTAAAATTAATTCCCCATTTCCTGGCTGGCAGGCAATAATGTCGAGCTTTGCCGTGCAGATGACCATAAATTACCTTGGTTACCTGATATTTTTCCAAAAGCTCAATAAAACCGCTGTATTCATGCTTTTCATTAGTCGGCATATAATGAATCATGACCAAAATATCTTGAGGAGAGCTTTTTAAAGCCATTTGCAAGGAATTTTCCAAACGCAAAAGCTCCCTCTTGTAGATTTTTTGATCGGCTTCGGTAAAAAACACCCCATTGGGACAAAGCCAGCCTCGGGAACCGCAAACTGCCAGGTCTCCAATTCTGACAAAATCATTTTGCAAAAGCTGCAAATTGGCCGGAGCCGCTTCCCGAGACTTTTTCAAAGACTGCCACCAATAATCATGATTGCCGGCTATGGCCACAATGGTTCCTGGCAAGCTGCCCAAAAACTCAAAATCATATTTAGCCTCCGGAAGACGCATTGCCCAGGAAATATCCCCAGGCATCAAAACCACATCTTCCTCTTTTACTGTGCTTTGCCAATTATCATAAATTTGCCGAGCGTGATTCTGCCATTTTTCATCCAGAGCCGACATGGGCTTATACTGCATTGTTTCCCAATCTTCCCCAGACCAGGGGCTTTGCTTAAAGGATAAATGTAAATCACTGATAGCCCAAATTTTCATTAAAAACCCCTTCAATCCCGTTTTGATTTTGGCCTGAATCTAAGGACTTGCCGCCTGTATCAGACCCATTTGGCACCTGAAAGCTGAAAATGGTAGTCAAAAAACTAAAATTCAATGCCCTTGCGAGCCTCAATACCTTGATCTTTGGGGTGCCGGTGTTTTTTCATTTCCGTGATATAATCAGCTTTCTCCAGGAAAAACGGCTCCGGATTGCGTCCAGTTACCACTATTTCCAGTTCTGGCGGTTTTTCCTCAATTAATTTTTCCAACAGACAACGATCCAAGGCTTGCAGGGAATAGGCTCCAACCGCTTCATCCAAAATTAATACATCCACTTTTTTCTGCTGCACAAGCTCCCGGACTTTTTGCAAATTCTGATTATGCAGTTGTCTTTCTTCTTCTCTTTCCTGCTCCGATAATTTGCTCCAAAAGCCAAAGCTTTTTTCATTGCGAATTATTTGCACATTGGGCAATAAATACAGAGAGCTTAGTTCTGAAGTTGGCCTGCCCTTTAAAAATTGAACAAACAAAACCCGTTTTCCCGCTCCGGAAGCCCGTAAAACCAGACCCAAAGAAGCTGTAGTTTTTCCTTTGCCTTCTCCGGTATACAAATGAATTAATCCTGCTGCCATTTCTTTCCCTCCTGCTGCCAAATTATTTTAACTCCAAATTTATTCCTATTATCAAACTTATATGCCAGATCCTTACAGACTATTGCGATACCAACACACCACGCGTTCACAATTATTAAAAACCAGGTGTTATTTTAGGTCAAAGTCGCAAAAGCTTTGTGAGCCGCCCGGATAATTTCAGCCAAATCAGCTTCACTAAGAGCAGCCGAAATAAAGGCAGTTTCAAATTGAGAAGGAGCCAAATAAATGCCTTCCTCCAACATCTGCCGGAAATAAGCTGCATATTTTTGGGTATCGGATTTAATAGCCGAATTATAGTCATAAACCGGTTCCGAGGTAAAGAAAGTGCAAAGCATGGAACCTACTTGATGGACAACTGCCGGACAATTAGCTTGGCTGGCCGCTTCCTGCAAACCCCTGGCTAATTTTTGAGCTTTAGCTTCCAATTGGGTATAAAAGCCTTCCTGCTGCAAAAGCTTCAAGGTGGCAATGCCAGCCGTCACCGCCAAAGGATTGCCCGATAAAGTTCCGGCCTGATAAACCGGCCCTTCCGGGGACATCAGGGACATGATTTCCTTTTTGCCCCCAAAAGCTCCAACCGGCAGACCGCCGCCAATGATTTTGCCCAGACAGGTTAAATCCGGATAAACTCCATAATAAGCCTGAGCTCCCCCATAGGCCACTCGGAAACCAGTGATTACTTCATCAAAAATCAATAAAATGCCGTAACGCTGGGTCATTTCCCGCAAGCCGACCAGAAAGCCCGGCTTTGGCAAAACCATACCCATATTGCCCGCTATGGGTTCCACAATAATTGCCGCAATCTGACTGCCTTCCTTTTGCAGCAGGCTTTCCAGATAATCCAAATCATTGTAAGGAGCATTCAAAGTATCCTTGGCCAAAGCCTCCGGCACTCCGGGGCTGGTAGGTACACCTAAGGTTAAGGCTCCGGAACCGGCTTTAACCAAAAAGCTATCCGAATGGCCGTGATAGCAGCCTTCAAATTTAACAATTTTATTTCGACCGGTATAAGCCCGAGCCAACCGAATTACGCTCATATCCGCTTCGGTTCCAGAGCTGACCAACCGCACCTGCTCAATGGAAGGCACTGCTTCCACGATCATCTGAGCCAATTCGGTTTCCAGTTCGGTTGGAGCCCCAAAGCTGGTGCCAATGCTCAGGCAATTTTGCAAAGCTGCCACCACCTGAGGATGCAAATGTCCCAAAATCAGCGGCCCCCAGGAATTAACCAAATCAATATATTTCTTGCCTTCCAGATCGTAAAGATAAGCCCCTTCGCCCCGAGCAATAAACACCGGCTCCCGGTCTACCGCCTTAAAAGCCCGCACCGGACTGTTTACCCCACCGGGAATATATTTTTTCGCCAAAGCAAAAGCTTGTTTGTTCATTTTTCCACTTCTTCCACAAAATATTTCATACTGGTTTTTTTCAACTCCCGGGTGCTAAAAATCATTTGATAGTTAGTTATCCCAATACTTTGAGCAATTCGCTCAGCGGTTTCCCGACATTCCTGGGCAGTCTGCCCATGCACCACAGAATAAAGCTGATACGGCCATTTGGCATGGGATTTTCTCTGATAGCAATGAGTTATTTCCGGACAATCCGCCAGCTTTTGGCCAACTTCTGCTACTTGTTCAGGCTCCACCTGCCAAACCACCATAGCATTGGCCACAAAACCAATTTTTTGATGCCGAATGGTGGCTCCAAAGCGGCGGATAACTCCTCGCTCAATTAGATCCCGCACCATTTGCAAAACCTGATCTTCTCTGATTCCCAGCCTTTCCGCAATTGCAGCAAAGGGTCGGGCAACCAAAGGCAAGCCTTCCTGTAATTCCCTGGTAATCTGGATTTCCAGCTCACTTAACATTTTGCATCCAACCCCTGTTCCGCTAAAGCAAAATTAACCTTAATCTTAAAGATCCGTTCCGCCGGCAACTCCAAAATTTCCTCAATTCCACTGTCCTGCTTAATTTGTTCTAAAATCCGGTTGATTGCCTCCACTCCGGAAGCCAACAGGGTAAACCACATATTATAAACATTTTCTCTTAAATAATTATGGGTTACCCCAGAATAGCGATTGACAATAGCCGCTACCTCTTCCAGGCGTTCCTCCGGTACCTGCATGGCACACAAGGTTCCGCTATAGCCAATTTTGCGGGAATCAAACACCGCTCCCAGCCGACGAATAATTCGCCAATCCTGCAATTTTTGCAGCCGTTCCATTACCTCGGCTTCCGTAATACCCAACTTTTCGCCCAGCTCCAAATAGGGACGAACCACTACTGGCAATTGAGACTGCACCAGATTTAATAATTTGCGATCTATTTCATCCAAGTCAATTGGAGGTTTCATTGTTTTTATTTTTCTCCATTCGATATAAACACCAGGGTTCTTCCGCCATATAATCCCCGTGATAATAGTAGGCTCTGGCTCGGCAGCCGCCACAAATCCCCTGATACTGACATTCACCACAGCCCCCGGACAGCTTGCCCTGCCGCAGCCGCTGCAAAACCGGACTGTTTTGCCAGATATCCTTAAAAGACTGTTCCTTGACTTGCCCGGCTTCAATTTCCAAATAAGCACAAGGCTGCACCTTGCCCACCGGGTTAATAATACAATAGGAGGTTCCAGCCAAACAGCCTTTTGTAAAGCGGGTTTTCAGACCCATTTGCTGGGCAATTCGCATAAATTGCGGGGCACAGGTGGGTTTCAGCTCAATATCCACTTCCTGCTGCTTCTGCATAATCCGCCGCAGTAAAGCCTCATAGCGATCTGCCTTGAGGGATTCCTGGGCAATATCAACCGCCCGTCCGGTCGGAACCAGAAAAAAGATATGATGTCCCCTGGCTCCCAAATCTACCGCCAAATCAGTTAATTCTTCAATTTGTTCATAATTCCAATCCATAACCGTGGTGTGAAGCTGAAAGGGCAAGCCAACCTCCCGGCAATGCTTGATTCCGGCCAAAGCCGCCAGCCAACTGCCATCCACTCCCCGAAAGCGATCATGATCCTGGGGATAGGGGCTGTCCATACTGATTCCGGCAGCCATTAAGCCCGCTTTCTTCAGCCTTTTGGCCATTTCAGCCGAAAGCAAAGTACCATTGCTGCCCAAAACCGGCCGCAAGCCCTGAGCCTTGGCAAAAGCAATCAATTCCTCAATATCCGGCCGCATTAACGGCTCTCCGCCGCTGAAAATCATAATCTTGAAACCGGCTTCCGCAATTTGGCAAATCATTTGCTTGGCCTGCTCCGTGCTTAATTCATCCTCCGCCCGGTTGCCGGCATCCCTATAGCAATGCCGACATTTTAAATTGCAGGCATTAGTTGTATTCCAGGAAACGATCATAAGCCCACCTCTTTCAAAGCTTTTGCAGCCAACCCGCTACTTCTTTGGCATGATAGGTTATAATTAAATCTGCTCCGGCTCTTTTCATTCCGATTAAGCTTTCCAAAACAATTCTTTTTTCATCTACCCAGCCATTTTGTGCCGCAGCCTTAACCATAGAATATTCTCCGCTGACATTATAAACTGCCAATGGATAGGGGAATAAATCTTTAATTTTCCGCACTACATCCAAATAAGCCAGAGCCGGTTTAACCATTAAAATATCGGCTCCTTCCTCAATATCCAATTCAGTTTCCCGAATGGCTTCCAGGACATTGGCCGGATCCATTTGATAAGCCTTGCGGTCTCCAAATTGAGGGGCAGAATCCGCTGCTTCTCGAAACGGCCCATAATAAGCTGAAGCATATTTAACTGAATAAGCCATAATTGGGGTATTTAGATAACCATTTTGATCCAAGGTCTGGCGAATGGCTCCGACTCTTCCGTCCATCATATCACTAGGAGCCACCATATCCGCCCCGGCTTGAGCGTGTGATAAGGCGGTCTTGGCCAGCAGCTCCAGAGAAGGATCATTTAAGACCTGCCCTTTTTCCACTATTCCGCAGTGACCATGGTCAGTATATTCACATAAACAAACATCGGTAATTAAATATAAATCCGGAACCGCCTGTTTAAGAGCCTGCAAAGCCCTTTGCACAATACCTTCCGGATTATAGGCTTCCGAGCCAACAGCATCCTTATGCGAAGGCAGACCAAACAAAAGCAAAGCTGGAATCCCCAAAGCCCTGACTTCTCTGGCTTCTTCTATTAAGGTATCTATCGAAAATTGAAAAATGCCCGGCATGGAAGGAATTGACTGCTTTAAATTCTGGCCTTCCGCCACAAAAACCGGGTAAATCAAATCTTCTACTGCCAAAGTATTTTCTCGCACCATCTTCCGCAGAACTTCCCCCTGACGCAAACGCCGAGGACGCATGGTTGAAAATCCCATAAGCTACTCCTCCTGTTTAATTTCCCAAAGCCTGCGGCCTTGTTCATATAAATCATTTCCGGCCAAATCATTGATGACAATAGCCGGAAAATTTTCGACTTCCAAACGGTGTATGGCTTCGGTACCCAGCTCCGGATAGGCAATAACCTCACACTTTTTAATCCGTTGAGCAATTAATGCCGCCGCTCCGCCAACTGCGGCCAGATAAACCGCTCCATGCTGAAGCATGGCTTTTTTGACTTCCGGAGAACGCTTGCCTTTGCCAATCATTACTTTCAGCCCCTGAGCCAAAAGATCCGGAGTATAGGCATCCATTCGGCCAGCCGTTGTCGGCCCCGCTGATCCAATGGCCTGACCCGGCCGAGCCGGAGCCGGCCCCACATAATAAATAATTTGCCCCTGCAAATCCAGCGGAAGCTTTTCCCCCTTGGCCAAAAGCTCACTTAGCTTTTGATGGGCAGCATCCCGTCCGGTATAAATAACTCCATTAAGCAAAACCTTTTGCCCGGCCTTCAATTCCCGTAAAACTTCTTCCTGACAGGGAGCAGTTAAGAGCATCGCCCTCACCTCATAAAATAATTTCTTTGTGTCTGGCTACATGGCAATTTAAGTTGACAGCCACCGGCAGGCTGGCAATATGACAGGGATAAGTTTCCACCGCCACCGACCAGGCCGTAACCCGACCCCCCAAACCCTGGGGTCCAATGCCCAAAGCGTTGATTTTTTGCAGTAATTCTTCTTCCAAGGCAGCATTTTGAGGGTCAGAAGACCTTTGACCAATTGGCCGCAGCAAGGCTTTTTTGGCCAAAAGAGGAGCCTTTTCCAAGTTGCCGCCAATTCCCACTCCCACCACCAGAGGAGGACAGGAACTGGCTCCAGCAGCTTCTACCGTTTGCAGCACAAATTGTTTAATTCCAGCCACTCCTTCGGAGGGTTGAAGCATTTTAACTGCACTTTTATTCTCGCTGCCCCCGCCTTTGGGAGCTACCCTGATTGTAAGCTGCTGGCCGGGAACAATTTCGGTATGAATTACCGCCGGGGTATTGTCCCCGGTATTAATCCTTTTCAAAGGATGAGCTACTATGGATTTTCGCAGGTTTTGATAGCCCTGCCGAACCCCTTCTTGAACCGCCTGGTTTAAATCGCCGCCTTCAATATGCAAATCCTGGCCTATTTCCAAAAAGATCACGGTCAAACCAGTATCCTGACAAACCGGCATTTGTTGTGCAGCGGCAATTTGACAGTTTTCCACAAGCTGGCCTAAAATTTCCTGGCCAATGACCGATTCTTCAGTTAATTGGGATTTGTGCAAAGCCTCCTTTACATCTTCACCCAAATAATAATTGGCTTCCCGGCACAAACGGGCAATTGCCGCTGTAATTTCTTTTGCTTCAATGCTTCTGATTTTTACCGCCTCCGATTTCCAATTCCTGCCATCTATCCCATAAAATTTCCGCTATGCGGGCATCCGTTCCCAAAGGCTCCGCCAATTTGATTTCCAGGCCGGGATAAAGCTTTTGAGTTTGACTTACAATAGCCGGAATATGCTCCAAAACATGCTTACCCAAAAGCAAAAACAGGGGCAAAACCAGAATTTTTTGCACTCCCTGTTCAGCCATAGCCTGCAAAGCCTGACTTAAATTCGGCTGATTAAATTCCAAAAAGGCTCCCCGAATCAAAGCTTCCGGTTTTTTGGCCTGCAAAAAAAATAAAACCTGTTCCAGCATGGCCTGAGCTTCCAAATTGCGGCTGCCGTGACTTAACACAATAACTCCTTCTGGCACTTTCTTTTCCCCCAGAAAATAAAAACAGGCATTGCCTGACTTATTGATTTTTGGCCTGATATTTTTGCACTACTCGAATATCAACGGCATTTAAACGGCAGGGCTTGCATAACTGAGCCAAACGGGAAGTAATTCGGCTTTCCAGATAGTTTTCCAGCTCCTTTAATTCGCTGTTACTGGTAACCACCGTGGGAAGCTGATAATTAAGCCGATAATTAATCAGAGAATAAAGCTTGTTCTTAACCCATTCCGTATAATTATGCACTCCCAAATCATCCAAAATTAAAACCCGGCTTTTTTTTATTTGCTCCACTATATCCTGCTCGGATGTTTCCCGGCTGGCATAGCTGGAACGCATATCATCCAGCAGATCCGGAACTACCACAAATTTTACCGGACAATTATTGTGCAGCAGATAATTGGCAATACAGCCGCTTAAAAAGGTTTTGCCGCTGCCCACCCCTCCGGTAATCAGCAAGCCCTCCGCCCGCTGAGGTTCTTTCAAACATTGCTTCGCAAATTCCCAGGCAGCCTGATAAGCAATCTGAGCCGCTCTTTGATAGGTATAACCGCTTTCTTCATCTATTTCAGTTTTAGAATAAAAACTATAGTTAAATTTTTTAAAGCAATAATCCTGCATAATAGGCGGCAGGCCGGATTGAGCAAGCAGGTCAGCCTGTTTTTTTTTCCGCCGACAATCACAAATAATGGCCTGATTGCCCCGCAAGATAATGCCTTTATCTTGGCATCGGGTACAAAACATAAAAAATCCTTTCCTTAATTAATATACAAGGATTGAAGCATTTTAATTCTTTCTGCTTTTTCCCTGCTTTTTTTATCTTCCTGTGAATTGCAAGCTTCTGTTTTAACCGGTTTGGAGCTTTTATTGCCCCGAAAAGCAAACAGCCTGTTTTCTTCCTGTTTTTCCCGATATTGCCGATCATGTTCTTCTATCTCCGCTATGGTTCTAAAACCATGCTTTTGCCAATCCAGAATAATGCTGTCAATATATCTAAAGTTTTTGGTTCCAGCCAGACTGGCACGGTTTAAAGCTTCTTCTACCAAAACTACACCCACTTGTTCCACCCATTTGCCCACTCGTTCTATTTCGTTGGGAGTCAAAGCCCGCATTAATTCCTGCTGAAAATGCTTGTACAAAGCAGTCAGACTGCCTTCCTGACTTTCGTACTTTTGAGTGTCCAGCACTTGATTTTCCTGCTCAATGCGATCCAAAACCCAGTATTCCGCCAGCACATCCAGCAGGCTTTCAAAATTATAGCTGGGCTGGGTCTGGTTTTCCGTGCGGTTATACACAATTTTAAGCAGGTTTTTCTGTTGCAAAAGCTTCAGGCTATTTGCTATTTCCGCTGGTTTTTGGTGGAGAAATTCGCTTAATTCTTCCGGAGAGGGGTAAAGTTTTTTTTCTTCCTGAACAAAACGAAAAAGCTGAATTAACAAAATTAATTCCCCATCATTCAAGGGAATTTTCTTATAATATTTTAATAATAAATTAGGCACACAGGTTATCCCTGAAAGCATAAAATCCGCCGCAAAAGCTGACAAAATAGAACAATCTCGATTACTAAAACTCATAAACCCACCTCTGACTTAGACCAATTCTGCTCCCATTAAGGTTTCCATTTGATTCAAAGCCCAGCGGTGGGCATTGGGATCAAAGGAAGCCACTCCCTCCCGGAAAATGCGAACCTGATAATTGCGGTTGCGTAACTCTCCGACCGTGTGCATGATACAAATATTGGTACACACTCCCACGACATCTATTTTGGAAGGACGCAGATCTTTCAAAATATTATTCAAATCCGTTCTAAAAAATCCATTGTTGCTGCTCTTGGGTACTTTGATGCAAAAGGAATATTCTCCAATCAAATCTTCGACTTCCTGAATTATTCTGGCTCCATCGGTGCCAAACACGCAATGCCGAGGTAATTGACGAAACTCCAGATCCTGGGGATCGTGAGCATCATTCAAAAAAATAATCGGAAGTCCGGATTCCATAAATTCTTCGATTTTCTTCAATACAAAGGGGACAATTGCCCGAGCTGTCTGTCCACAATCAAAGGCTCCGCCCTGTCGAATGTAATCATTCAACATATCTACCACCAACAATAACTCCTGACCCAAAATCTTCACCCCGTCTAAACTATAATAAATCGAACTTTTCCTGTCAAGGCTCCATCTTTTTCCATAATTATTTCCAGACTCACTCTCTAAATTATAAACAAAGAGAAGAAATTTTTCCAGTCCCTTCTTGGCGAATCCGGGATTTTTTTTCAAGGGAAAAAAGGTAAATTCTGACCCCAGATCTGACTTATCCAGATTTTGCTACTAAATACGAGGCTTTACAACCAAACTGTTTAACCTGGCAGTTTGTTTCACAAAGTCCATCCGATTTCTTTACCACAGTTTTCTGGCCTTGGGCTGATCGGTTTTAACCAGATAAACCTGACCTTCCGTATTCAAGGTAGCCAAAAAGACTTCCTTAACACTAACTCTTTTTTCCAGCAAAATATTTTCCAGCCACTCCAGACTCAAATTATTCCGTTTTAATTCCTCCTTAATTATAATGCCATCCATAATTAAAATCACCGGCAGCCCTTCGTAAGAAGTAGCAATTTTCAGATCTGCCGGAATCAAAGGTCTTTTTTGTGATTTGGGAATAACGCTGAGCTTACCGCTGGTCTCCAAAACTCCCATTTCTACATCCTCTACATCTGGATAGCCATTTTCTCGCAGTTGAGCCAACAGATCATTGAGATTATATCTGGCTCGCCTTAATTCTGACTTGAGAATCTGGCCATTGCGAATAACAATTTGAGGCGAACCGTCCAAAATTCTTCTTAATTTCAGGCTGTGCAGAGAACCCCAGCTCAAAAGCATTTCCAGACCGGCCAAAATTGCCAGGGGAACAATCCCCTGCCCAAATGAAACCTCCTTTTCCAAAGGAGCCACCGCCAAATCCGCAATCATAATGGCCACCACAAAATCAAAGGGTGAAACCTGGGTAATTTCCCGTTTGCCCATCAGCCGAATTACCAGCAAAAGCAGGCTGTAAACTAAAATGGTTTTTAAGGCGGTCAGCAGCATTATTTTCCCTCCCCTTTTATTTTGACCATCCACCCTGCTTTTTAACCAAAAAAAGGAGCTTGGGTTAATTCTCCCAAACTCCTTTTGAAGCTTTTATAAAAAATATTCCCTGGCTTCAGCCACCATATATAAAGAACCGGTAATACAAATTAAATCTTCCGGCTGAGCCAAAGCCAAAGCTCTTTGCACCGCCTGGGTAATATCCTCGATTTTCTCCACTCTGGGCTGATATTTAGCTGATTCCTCTGCCAGGCTTTCCCAATCCCCCGCCCGATAGTTATTGGGACGGGTGATAATAATTTGTTGTGCCAGGGGAGCCAGAATCTTGACCACTTTTTCTCTTTCCTTATCCCCCAGCATACCAAAAACCATAATAATTTTCCGGCCTTCGGAATAATCCTGCAGAGCCTGAGCCAAAACCTCGGCTCCAGCCACATTGTGAGCACCATCAATTAAAACCATTGGTTCCTGCCGCATAACCTCCATGCGGGCTGGCCAGCTAACCTGAGCAATACCTGCCCCAATTACCTCCGGCTTAAAACCCAAAACCTCCGCCGCCAAAGCGGCTGTAGCAGCATTAATCTGCTGGTGTCGGCCTTTTAAGGGAATAGTGACCGGATATTCCCTCTGCAAGCCTTGAATCTGGATTCGCTGAGTTTGCGGTGACCATTCCAATTCCTGCCAGCTTAAATCCTTCCCCACCTGATACACAGAAGAACCCTTGGCCTGAGCAGTTTGCTGCATAATAGCCAGAGCCTCACCCTGACAGGCCGTCACTACTGGTATTCCCGGCTTAATAATTCCGGCCTTGACTGTGGCAATTTCGCCAATAGTGTTGCCCAAATAATCCATATGATCCATGGCAACATTGGTAATAATACTTAATAAAGGGGTAATGACATTGGTAGAATCAATCAGACCGCCCAGCCCCACTTCCAAAATCAGATAGTCCACCTTTTGCCGCTGAAAATAACAAAAAGCAATGGCGGTGCTGACTTCAAATTCAGTGGGATGCTCAAAGCCTTCGGCGGTCATGGCTTCCAAATGCGGTTTTAATTCGGTAATTAAAGCCGCCATTTCCGCCTCACTGATATTCTGTCCGTTAATTCGATACCTTTCGGTATAGCTGTGCAAATGGGGGGAGCAAAAAGCCCCCACCCGATAGCCGCCCGCCTGCAAAATTGACCCCAGCATGGCCGCCACCGAACCCTTGCCATTGGTTCCCCCAATATGCACTGCCTTAATTTCCTGATGGGGATTGCCCACCCGTCTTAATAATTCCGTAATTCTTTCCAGACCAAAGTTAAAACCAAATTTTGTTAGATCCTGCATATATTGCAAGGCTTCTGCAAAGTCCATAATTCGCCTCCCGCCGGTCTTATTCCAAACCGGCAAACACCTTCAAGCGTTCTTCCAAAGCTTTCTTTTTGGCTGTCAATTCAGCCGCCTTATCTTTTTCTTTGGCTACCACCGCCGGGGGAGCCTTGGCCAAAAAGCCTTCATTATTCAGCTTGCCTTGAATTTTGGCCAAATCCTTTTCGGCAGCGGCCAATTCTTTTTGCAGGCGAGCCTGTTCCTTATCCAGATCAATCAAGCCTTTCAGGGGCAGATAGATTTCCAAATCCTTCACCGCCGCATGAGCCGATTGTTCCGGAGCCTGGGGCAGCTCGGTTTTAAATTCAGCCTTAACCGAAGCCAGGGTTTCCAAATAAGCCTGCATTTGACCAAAGATCGCCAAGCTTTCTTTGGGAACCAAAATAATTGCTTCGGCTTTTTTGCCCAAAGGTACATTCATTTCGCTTCTAATGTGCCGAATTGCCCGAACCGCTTCCATTAAAACTTCCATTTGACCCGATGCCGCTTTTTCGGCTTCGGTCAAGCCTTCCGGATAGTCCGGCCAGTCTGTTAACATAATACTTTGGCCAGAATGAGGCAATCTTTGCCAAATTTCTTCGGTAATAAAGGGCATAAAGGGATGGAGCAATTCCAACGCCTGACGCAGGGTTTGAGCAATAATATATTGGCTGGCCGGTTTGCTGGTATCGGCTTTGCCATACAAGGCCGGTTTAGCCATTTCAATATACCAATCGCAAAATTCATCCCAGATAAATTCATAAAGCAGCCGAGCCGCTTCGCCCAATTCATATTTTTCCAAATTGGCTGTCACTTCTGCCGCTACAATTTTCAGACGACCCCGAATCCACAAATCAGCCAAACTTAATTCGCTTTCCTGGGGCTGATATTGGGGATCAAAGTCGGCCAAGTTCATCAAAGTAAAGCGAGAAGCATTCCAGATCTTATTGGCAAAATTTCTGGCTCCCTCCAGGCGTTCCAGCCGGAACCGCAAGTCATTGCCCGGAGTATTGCCGGTAATCAGCATAAAACGCAGACTGTCTGCTCCATATTTTTCAATTACCTCAATGGGATCCACCCCATTGCCGGCTGATTTACTCATTTTGCGTCCCAAAGCGTCCAAAACCAGCCCATGAATAAACACCTGCCGGAAGGGAACCTCCTGCATATTGGCCAAACCGCTGAAAATCATCCTGGCCACCCAGAAAAAGATAATATCCCGACCAGTTACCAAAACTGAAGTAGGATAATAACAGGCTAAATCCGGAGTTTTTTCCGGCCAGCCCAAAGTAGAAAACGGCCACAATCCGGAAGAAAACCAGGTATCCAAAACATCAGAATCCTGCTCCAATTTGGAACTGCCGCACTGAGGACAAGCCGCAGGATCCGTTTTGCTGACAATGATCTGGCCGCAATCCTGACAATACCAAACCGGAATCCGATGTCCCCACCATAATTGACGGGAAATACACCAATCCCGAATATTTTCCATCCAGCCCAGATAAATTTTGCTGAAACGGGAAGGAACAAATTCTACCCGGCCATCCCTGGCCGCTTCAATGGCCGGTTTAGCCAAAGGCTCCATTTTTACAAACCATTGTTCCGAAACCATGGGTTCGATAATTGTATCACAGCGGTAACAATGCCCCACCGCATGATCCCGATCTTCAACTTTCAGCAGAACCCCTTCTTTTTCCAACTGTTTGACCAATTCCCGGCGACAGTCCCAGCGATCCATTCCGGCATAAGCTCCAGCTTCCGCCGTCATCCGGGCATCCCGATCCATAACTTTAATTTCGGCCAAATTATGGCGGCGACCAACTTCAAAGTCATTGGGATCATGTGCCGGGGTAATCTTAACCGCTCCGGTGCCAAATTCAGCATCTACATATTCATCGGCAATAACCGGAATTTCCCGGTTAGCCACCGGCAAAAGCAAGGTTTTGCCAATAAAAGCCTGATAGCGTTCGTCCTGGGGATTAACCGCCACCGCTGTATCCCCCAGCATAGTTTCCGGACGGGTGGTGGCCACTGTAATAAAACCGCTGCCATCTGTAAAAGGATATTGCAGATAATAAAGATGTCCCGGCTGTTCCTGATGTTCTACTTCAATATCGGAAATAGTGGTATGACAATGCGGACACCAGTTGGTAATATAATTATCTCGATAAATTAAACCTTTCTCAAACAGACTGACAAAAACTTCCCGCACGGCTTTGGAACAGCCTTCGTCCATGGTAAAGCGTTCCCGGCTCCAATCGCAGGAAGAACCCATTCTTCTTAACTGATGGGTAATCCGATTGCCGTATTGATTTTTCCATTGCCAGGCTCGTTCCAGAAATTTTTCCCGACCCAGCTCATATTTATTAGTGCCTTCCTTGCGTAATTGTTCTTCCACCTTGGCTTGAGTCGCAATTCCGGCATGATCAGTTCCGGGCAGCCACAAAGCATTATAACCCTGCATTCTCCGCCAGCGGGTTAAAATATCCTGCATGGTACAATCCAAAGCGTGTCCCATATGCAGTTGACCGGTTACATTAGGCGGAGGCATAACAATGGTAAAAGGCGGTTTGGCTGAATCGGCTTCCGCTTTGAAATAGCCGCTTTGCTCCCAATGCTGATACCATTTATCTTCCACTGCCTGCGGCTCATAGACCGATGCCATGGTTTTATTCTCCATTCAAGATTCCTCCTTACAAGTATTTATATAAATCCTCCCATTTGTCCAAAACAGCCAAAGGCGACCAGACCTGCAAGGCTTCCCGGCTGGCCATGCCCCAGCTTACGCCCAGAGTATCCACTCCGGCTTTTTGTCCGGCCTCCAGATCAAAAGGGCTATCCCCCACAAAAAGGGCTTCCTCCGGCTGTACCTGCAAGCCTTCCAGGGCTTTCCAAACTGGTTCGGGATGGGGCTTATGATTTTCCACATCATGAGCGGTAATAATTACATCCAGTTGAGGCTTCAAATTCAAAAAAGCCAGATTTTTTTCCACCGCTGGCCGACCCTTGGAGGTGACCAAAGCGGTTTGATAGTTTTGCTCCTTCAGCTTCTGCAAAAGCTCCCGACTGCCCGGATAAATCCGCAAATATTGATCATGATCCCGCTGAAAAAAGCTTTGATAGAGATCAAAATATTCCTCCGCCTTACCGGACGGGGCAAAATGCTCGGCGATCTTTTTTAAAGGCACCCCTACCCATTGCATAACCTCACCTTTGCCCCAGGGAATCCCCAGAGCGGCAAAGGTGGAACGGCAATTGGCTTCAATCAAGGGCAGCGAATCAATCAGGGTTCCATCCAAATCAAATAAAACTGCTTTCCTGCTCATAATTTTTCCTCCGGCATTTTCGCAAATCGTAAAATATCTTCTTCCTGATAGAAAAGGGTTTTTCCTTCCTGAAAGCGAAAACTTAACAGGAAAATTTCAAAAACTAAGGAGTGCAGCCTTATGCCTATCAGTCAAAAAATAGAAAATTATCTGGCCAATTCCTCCTGGATTCGCAAAATGTTTGAAGAAGGAGAAAAGCTGAGAGCAATTTATGGAGCCGACAAGGTTTATGATTTTACCATCGGCAATCCCTATATGGAACCAACTGCCAAATGTCAGGAAACCCTGCTTCGTCTGGTGCAGAACCCCGAACCCGGAATGCACGGCTATATGAGCAATGCCGGTTATCCCAGCACCCGTCAGGCGGTGGCCGACGCTCTGCAAAAGGAAACCGGTCTGCCCTTTACCCTTGATCATATTATGATGAGCGTGGGAGCAGGCGGAGCCTTAAATTCAGCTCTTAAAACCTTCCTGGATCCCGGAGACCAGGTAATTGTTTTTAAGCCCTTCTTTGTAGAATACCGCTTTTATGCTGACAATCATAATGGACAAACCGTTGAGCTGGCCACTGATGCCAATTTCAAGCCCATTCCAGAGCTTTTGGCCGAAGCTATTACTCCCAAAACCCGGCTGGTGCTGATTAACACTCCCAACAACCCGACCGGAGTAGTTTATTCTGCCGAAGATTTGGAAATGATCAATCGGATCTGTCTGGAAAAAGGACAGGAATTTGGCACGACTATTTATGTTCTTTCCGATGAACCCTATAAAAAAATCGCTTATGATGGAATTAAAGTTCCTTCCGTATTTAAACATATCAAAAATGTTATTGTAGCCACTTCTCACAGCAAGGATCTGGCTCTGCCGGGTGAAAGAATCGGCTATTTGGCCGTCAGCCCCAACTGTCAGGATGCCCAGAAAATTATGAATGGTCTGATTTTCTGCAACCGAACCCTGGGCTATGTTAATGCCCCGGCCTTAATGCAAAGACTGGTCGCTGAATTGCAGGAAGAAAGCATTAGTCTGCAAATGTATCAGGATAACCGGGATTTATTATATAATCACCTGATTTCCCTTGGCTTTGAAGTCAATAAACCCCAGGGAGCCTTTTATTTCTTCCCCAAATCTCCTTTGGAGGATGAAGTGGAATTTATTAATATTGCCAAAAAATACAATATTCTTTTAGTGCCGGGGCGGGGCTTTGGCCTGCCGGGTTATTTCCGGATTTCCTATTGCATTAACCCTGAAGTGATCAAAAATTCTCTGCCCGCTTTCACTCAATTAGCTCAGGAAATGGGTTTGAAAGCCTAAGGAAAGAAGGTGTCCTTATGCCAACTGAAATTATTCTGGTTTCCGGCTTTCTGGGAGCTGGAAAAACTACTTTGATTCAAAAGTATTTGCAGGAATGCAGCCCGGAACACAATCAAAAAACCATGCTGATTGAAAATGATTTTGGAGAAACCAGCGTTGACTCCACCCTTTTGCAGCAGAACGGCATTGAAATCAAGGAAATTAAATCCGGCTGCATTTGCTGTTCCCTGATTGGGGATTTTGTGGAAGCCATTCAGGAAATGACCCAAAACTATCAGCCGGAAAGAATTATTATTGAGCCTTCCGGAGTAGGCAAGCTTTCGGACTTAATTAAAATTCTGGACTCCCCTGCTTTAAAGGGAGTGGCCGAAATCAGCAATCTGGTAGTAGTAGCTGATGCCGAAATCTGCAATCTTTACCTGGATAACTTTGGGGAATTTTATGCCGATCAAATCACCTATGCAGATATTATTCTTTTAACCAGGGTGGAAGATTTTCCGGAAGAAGTGGAGGAAGCCCGGCAAAGAATCCGGGAATTAAACCCGGATACCATGATTATTGACAGCGTGGAATTTTCGGCCGTGGATCTGCTGGAACCGGAAAACAGGCTGTCCTCTGCTCCCAAAGCTTTGCCGGAAGGACATGGCCATTCGGCACATGATGTTTTTGAAACCATCACATTGGAAACCGATCACAATTTTACCCAGGCTGAACTGGATGATTTTACTTTACAGCTAACCCTGGGAACGGCCGGCCTGATTTTGCGAGCCAAAGGAATTTTGTCAACCGAGTCCGGCTATCAGGAGGTTCAATATACCCCAGGTAAAATGAATTTCCGTCCCTGTGCCATTGAACAAAACTTTATCTGTTTGATCGGTCAAAATCTGGATCGGGAAGCTCTGGCCAAACTATTTTTCGCTTGAGATAAAATGCCGGGGGTTCAGCCTGGGCGGGCAGTCTCAAGCCCCGATCCCACTCAAAGTCCTTAAAATTTCAGCCCTGATCTCGCACAAGATCAGGGCTGTTGACTTCTTCGTGCAATACATTGCATAAATACATTGCATTATTGGCGTAAATGCGTTATAATTCAAATATCAAGGACAAAGGAGATGCTTATATGGCCAACTCTACCACAAATATCAGCATCCGCATGGATTCTGATTTGAAAGCAAAAGCCGAGGTCTTCTTTGGAGAACTCGGTATGAATTTATCGACTGCATTCAACATTTTTGTGCGTCAAGCTCTCCGAGAAGGAAAAATTCCTTTTGAAATTTCCTTAAATCAGCCTAATCAGGAAACTATCGCTGCCATGCTGGAAGCAGAAAGAATTGCGAAAGATCCATCGGTCAAAGGATATACTGATCTGGCTGAACTGTTCGCAGAACTGAAAGCATAACAAAAACTATGCTCTTAGTATCAAAAAAGCACCACCGCAGTGATGCCTTACTTAAATCAACAGGAATTACTGATAAAATCCTACATTTCCTACATGTACACTCATACTTCCGTTAGTATTGATTTTAAAATCATTGCAGCCTTTAATACTGAGATCAAAATCAATAGGTCTGGATGTTTTAGTCATTTCCGGACTGGTAAAAATAATCTTATCATCACAAGAGATAGTAAGTACAGAACTCCGCTCGTTATCAATTCCTTTGGGAATATAAACTGTTCCTTTCACTCTGGAATACTTACTATTCAACAAAAACTCAGATTTTGCACTATACCAACAATGATATGCATATGAGTAGGTATTACCATAATTGTCTGTTAAACTTTCTGAAAGCCTTAATTTATCTGAGCCAATATCTGTAGCCTGATCCATTCTCAAGGTTGGATATTGCAATTTGCCGTCCATATTACCCAGGTAAACGGTATAATTTTCGCCGTCCCAATAGACCGCCTTGCCCAGGGCATTGGCAATAGCTCTAACCGGAAGATAAGTGGTTCCGTTATAGATTAACGGTTCTACATGCTTGCCGTTGCCATCGGTAGCGTTCAATTCTTTCCCATCAATTACAACTCTGACTCCGCTTGTAATGACATTGTAAAGCGTGGAAGAATTTGCCGCAAGGGCAATACCACTTGAAATTACAAGACCAATTACCAGCCCAATTACTATTCCTTTGGCAGTTTTGTTCATCTTTTTGACACTCCCACTCTTTTTGCAGTTTTGTTCATCTTTTTGACGCTCCCCGCTGCTGAAGCAGCGGGGATTCAGAAGAAGTTTAAGCAATCCTTATTCTTCAAGGACTCGCCAAAAGCCCAATACACAGTTTTTCGCAGTCGAAATTCTGCTTACTTTTACGAAGTATGTTGGCACTTCCAATAAATTTTTTAGCATTTTCATGAGATTTCTCAATTCCAGACTTACTTATGCCAATTATAAAGGCTCAATATTTACATTACCATCATGATGTTCTTTAAAATAAACAGCAGCATAAGAGTACGGGGAACACTTTACAGTTTCAAAGTTACAATCATCAAACGCACCACCTCCAATACTGTTTACACTATCTGGGATAGTAATACTACCAGTTAGACTTTTGCAGCCATAAAACGCAAGCTGTCCAATACTGGCTACACCATCTGAAATGGTGAGGCTGTTCAAGCTTGTGCAATCCCTAAATGCCCACTCTCCAATTTTGGTAACACTACCTGGAATGGTGATACTAGTCAGGCTTTTGCAGTTATGAAATGCACTATCTCCAATCTTGGTAACGCCATCTGGAATGTTTATACTATTCAGGTTTTCACAATCAGAAAACGTACTATTTCCAATCTTGGTAACGCCATTTGGAATGTTGATACTGGTCAGGCTTTTGCAATCCCAAAACGCATTCGATTCAATACTGGTAACACTATTGGGAAGGGTGACACTAGTCAGACTTTTGCAATCCAGAAACGCATGACTTCCAATCCTGGTTACACCATCTGGAATGGTTATACTGGTCATGCTTGTGCAACCCTTAAACGCCCTATCTCCAATACTGGTTACGCCTTTTTCAATAATTACGCTTTGGATGGCTTCTGAGGGCCAAGGAGCACTACTTCTAGAGGTGTAATTACTCATTGTCCCATTGCCGCTAATAGTCAAAACTCCCGTATTTGCATCATAGTTCCAATAAACTCCCGGTTCAACATATTCATTCGTTTCTTCCTGAATCTCCGGTTCAGCATAATCACTCGTTTCTTCGTCGTAACTAACATCCAAAGCTTTACTATCTTCCTCATCCCATTGGGTTTCTGATTCATCACCGCAAGCACACAACAAGCTGGCACAGAGTACCATGGCCAGGACTAATATGGAGATTTTCTTCATGCTTTCGCCCCTTTTCTGTTTGAAATCAAATTTGTTCAACAATTCTGGAACTGCTGTGATTTCATTATGACAAAATAAATGTTGATGTTTGGCACTTTATTACATTAATACATTAAACCCAACTCCCCTCTTTAAAGCAAAAATTTTGCTCTGCTCTGAACAAAAGCATATTAACGCAAATTACCACCCCATCTTTTACAGAAATATTTAGATTATTGCGGTATAATTAACAGGTAATCAGACCACAATAATTTAAAGCAGGCTGTTATTTTCGTAGAGCATTTATTATATATGAAGTAAAAAAAAGTAAAATACTTAACCTTTGATTCTGAATATAACATGCCCTGAACAGGTTTGTCAACAAATTTTTCTAAAAAGCCCTGCTAATTATGGTTTAAATGACAAATTTTAGAAGGAAAAATCCTTTTTAAAAGAACTATTCTCCGTCAATAAGCCGTCAAAAAATTAAGGGGGATTATTTTAATGTCAAGAGTTGGAGAAAACATTTATAAACGAAAAGATGGCCGCTGGGAAGCTCGTTATATTAAAAATTATGAAGAAAACGGAAAAGCTAAATATGGCTACCTTTATGCTAAGAGCTATAAGGAAGTAAAGGCTAAATTGTTTCAGGTAAATAACCTTAAAAATATTCATTATCCTGCAAATATTTTATTTCAAGATATTGCTGAACAGTGGCTTCAAAATAAGAAGATGAAATTGAAAGAATCAAGCTATGCCAAATATGATTATCTAATCAATAAATACCTTAAGAATAATTTTGGCAGCTATCCTATTGGCAAGTTGAGCCGGATTTTAATTAACCAGGTTTTAACGAATTTATTAAAAAAATTATCACCAAAGACGGTAATAGATATAACTGCTATTTTAAAAAGTATTTTTAAGTATGCGGTAAATGAAGGCTATCAGTTAAACTATAATTTGGATAACTTGAAAATTATGAATAGACCCAGACAAGTTATAACTTTAGATCCAAAAGAAAAAAAGCTTTTAAGCGATTACCTTTTTAATCATCTTAATAATTCTAATTTAGGAATCTTGCTTAGCTTGTACACCGGAATCAGGATTGGTGAATTATGTGCTTTAAAATGGAAGGATGTTTCTTTGGAAGATAATATTATAAAGATCAGGAATACTTTATTGAGAACCAAAAATTATGATTTTAATTCCAGTAAAAAAACCAGGATAATTATAACTGCTCCTAAAAGCTATTCCTCAATCAGAGATATACCCATTCCGGATTTTTTGATCCCTCTAATTCTTAAATTCAAATGCTGCTCGGATGATTATTATGTTTTAACTAATAGAAGTTCTTATTTGGATCCCAGAACCTTACAGAATCGGTTTAAAAGATGTTTGAAAGAAGCAGGGATAAAAGAAAAGAATTTTCATGTATTAAGACATACTTTTGCGACGAGCTGTGTAGAACTGGGCTTTGAAATAAAAAGCCTCAGCGAAATTTTAGGTCATTGTAATGTAAATACAACTTTAAATAAATATGTTCATTCTTCTTTAGAATTGAAGAAAAACAATATGCAGAAATTAACGGCCTTTTAATTATTCGCCGTCAAAATTCTGGTCATAAAAACAGACCATTCCTTTTGTCTAAAGGGATGGTTCTTCTTTTTTCGTATATAATAAATGCTCTACGAAAATAACAGCCTGCTTTAAATTATTGTGGTCTGATTACCTGTTAACTATACCACAATAATCTAAATATTTCTGCAAAAAAGGGGGAGTTATTGCTATGAACAATTTTACGTAGTATTGCAGATGGAATGTCGGACAAGCTGTTCCCGTTTGAATTTCGTTATATTCATGACGGACTTAATCAAGCATTATGTTGTAATTATTTTTAGGAGGTGTATATTATGCAGACATGTAAATGCACTAAAGCCTTTGCCTACATGGCAACGATAATCTTTTT
>JAZRVI010000051.1:0-7769 GCA_045599035.1 Desulfocucumaceae bacterium
AAAGACTTATCCATTCGTACAATGAAGTGTGATTGCGGACTAACAATCAGCAGAGATCAAAATGCAGCAATCAATATCAAAAACGAAGGTCTGCGTATACTGAAATCTGCGTAAATCTTCAAATAAATGGTAGGCTGGGAACCAGCCGAACCTAACGCTTGTGGACATTGTGTAAGACTTGAGCTAGCGATTATGTTAGTCAAGCAGTAGTGGTTGAAGCAAGAAGCTCGGCAATTTATTGCCGAGTAGTTCACGCCTGAAAATATTTCCTAAACAAGGCTTTTTGGCCATTTTATGCAAGTATTTCTTGCGAATAATTTGAGCTGATGTTATAATTAAAAAAATAGAAAATGATTTTTGATGAATATTCATCAAAATTAATCTGATTCAAATGATGGTTTTGTTTCAGATTTAATTAAAAAATTAAAAAGGAGGCTAGAGGTTAATCTGTAAAAATGAAAATAAGAAAATAAGACAAATAAGGGAGGAAATGTGAGAATGAGCAAAAATTCGATTAATTGCAAATTTTTAGGAATTATCTTGACTTTTGCTTTACTAATGAGCTTGTTTTCTGGAATTGCGGCAGCAGAAGAAGATCTGATGCTGGAAGAAGATCTGGTACTGCTTGAGGAGCCGGAATTTAGTCAGGATTTACCGGAGGAACCGGTTCCGGAAGAAATTGTTCCGGAGACGGAGAAAGTGGAAAGTTCTTCTAATGCTAATTTAAATGAAATGGACTTGTATGACAATAGTTATGCTCCAGTTTTGAGCAAGGATTTGAGTGAAGAAACGGTTAATTATTTTTTGACGCAAAGTTCGGGTGCTTTAAGCGTTGAAGTGGATAAGGACAGTTTGATTGGAACTGGTTATCTGACTTATTTGTGGCAGGCCTCTTCTAATGGTCAAAGCAATTGGCAGAACTTGAGTGAAGACTTGGAAGATAATGCTTCCTGGCAGCCGGATACCGATCAGCTTGGAACCACTTATTATCGGGTAAAGGTTACCTATCATTATCAGGTAAACACCACTCCAATCGTTCCTTTTGAAGGGGGAACAGCCAGCACTTATAGTAAAGTAACTCCGGTGGCGGTTAGCGGCATTAATCTGGACTTTGGCGGTTTGGTGATGCTGGAAGAGGTTTCCGGTCACAATAGCAGCGGGCTGCCCTATGGCTCGACTTTCCAGGGCAAATTGCAGGGCAAAGGGGTTTATCAGGTTCCGGCCAGCTCCGGGGCTTTGAAGATTGAAGGCACTTATGGCGACTTACAATACAGTCCAGCCAATGGAGAATTTACTATTACCGATATTCAAAGCAATTTGGTCATTGGAGCTAAAGCAATTCATCCCAAAGATGGGGTAGATTCGGTAACTGCTTCCATTATGGTTAGCTTTAATGGGGAAAATAAAATTCTTTTGCCCAAAGAACTCACAGTGACTAAGGGTTTGGCCGCTCAATATGGTTATAGTGGTGTGTCCGCTTTTGATCATAATGAAATTCCGGTTGATGCTCCAACCTATTTTGACTTTCTGGTAGCCCTGCACCATGAATTATATGGAGCTGCTTTTGATAACAATCCCACCGATTATTTATACCTGGATACGGAAAGTTCCTCCATGCATTTGTTAGACCGGGTATTTGGTCTGGACAAGGGCAGCTATTCAATTATGCTGGTTAATGATGATTTTGCTGGTGACGGCTTCGATGTGAACTATGCTGTTGATGTCAATAGACTTGCCGATGGTGATCTGCTTAATTTTATGTTCTATGGTGATTTGGTGATGTGGTCGGATACTTACAGCTATTTCAGCCAAAGCCTTTATGAGGTCGAACCCGGTGAGAACATAACTCTGGAATTGAAAAGCAATAATTGGGGTTCGATATCCGCAGTTCCCGGAGCCAAACTGTATTATGTCACTCCAGAAGGGGATTATGGCGCTTTGGACGAAGAAGTCGGGATTAGTACTGACGATTCCGGGCAGGCAACCCTGAATTTTGATCGGACTGGTACTTATCTGATTTCGGCTCAGGGTACCTTTGATTCCGGTTGGGGGGAAGGGCCTATTTCCTATCCTTATGCCCAAGTAACCGTTAGTCTGACCGATGCAGAAATGGTGAAACTGGCTGGTGGCATAGTTAAGGCTTTGGATGGGCAAAGCATTAATATTGCCAAAAGTGAAGATAAAAATGCTCAAATAGCCAAATATCTGGAAAATCTTTTTGTTGATACCAATGCAGAAGGAGTTAAGGCTTCCGTTTCATACAATGAGGGAACGAAAAGTTGTACAGTAAGTTTGTCAAAGGGAACATCGTATGATAATTTTTCCATTTCGTTAACGGTCAATGAAGTAGATGGATTTATGGTAAAATATATTTTTAAACATTACGACAGCAGCACTCCCAGCGAAAGCCAGCAGGGAATTGATCGTGACAAATCGGCTTTGCCGGACGAAGTCTTAGCTGGGCAGGATTTAACGGTCGGCTTTGTGGCAGCGGCAGCAGCAGAAAGCACCTGGACTCCGGCTTGTCTGGTTTTGCCTACTTTGACGGTAACCATGAACGGCAAAACGGTGGATTCTTCCCTGTACAGCTTTAGCAATGGAATTTTTGAAATGAACAGTGAAAACATTACTGGGGATTTGGTCATCAATGTTTGCACTGCTTATAAAGGTGATGTTGATTTAAATGGTAAGGTTAATTTAAGTGATGTTATGAAGGATTTGCGGCATCATTTGAAGACAGTTTTAATTACTAATCCGGATCAATTTGCGGATGGGGATGTTAAGTCTCCTTATCAGGTTATTAATTTGGCTGATGTCATGGGGGTTTTGCGGCACCATTTGAAAACTGTAATTCTGGATTAGTGAAAGCTGTGTTTTTTGCTATTAACAGCCCGTTTGGAGGTCGGGTGAAATCAAAAATTAAATTTTAATGAGGTGAGAAAAATGCAAAGAAAAGCTTTGTCCTGTCTACTGACTTTTGCTTTGCTGCTGTCCGTTTCTCTGACTGGTTTTTCCGGAGTTTCCTTTGCCGAAGCGGATGTGGAATTTACGGTCAGCAGCGGGGATCTGGTGGTCAGCCCCGAAACTCCGGGAGAAACTACCATAGCGGTAAATTTGGACAAAAACCCGGGGATGCAGGCCTTAACAGTTTACCTGCAATATGATCCTACTTATTTAAAAATTGTGGATTGTCAAAATGGTTCAGCCTGGACTGATGCAAGCCAGTATTTTACAGAAAATGCCGATAATTTGCAAGTAGACTATTTATATTTTACTGATACTGAATGCAGCAATACGGGTAATTTGTTTAATGTTACCTACCAGGCTACTGAGGCTGGGATTGCAGCAGGCAATGCCAGTTATGATCTGACCCTGGAAGTGGAAACCTGCGAGAATAAAAGAGGTGATAGTTTAAGCAGTTCGGTTACCAATGGAGCCATTGAGGTTACTAATATTAATTCTGTTTTGACCGAAGCTGCTGAAGCCTTGCAAAATGCGGACATCAGCAATTATACGGTCGAACAGGCCGAAGCAACTTCTTCCGGGATTATCAGTGCAGTAGAACAGGCTGCGGCAGATGTTTTAAGCTCGGATGAATCTTTTGCCAAGGTAAGTGTCAATAAAGTTAACTTGACTGAAAAGGTGGATGCTGTGGCCGGGGATGCGGATTATCCTTTGGGCAGCGACGGCAGCTTTAAATTTACGGCTTCTTTGGTTTATGAAGGTTTTTCCGATAATCCTGTTGATACCGAAAATATTTCTGGTGTAATTAAGGCTACTCCTTATACCGGGAAAACCAATCAGGAATTGGTAGATGAAGCCAAAGCTACTCTTGAGACAACCAAATTTACCGTGCAGCAGTCTGCGGCCAACAGTGCCGACGAGCTGCCCGCTGCTTTGATTGACGATCTTAATGTTGCTGTTGACAGCACCGGAATTATCATAAGCTCAGATGACATTCAAATTACGGCTTGCACTCCGGCATCAGCAGGAACCCTGGACAATATGCAGGGAACCAATGGCTCCTTTGCAGCCGACATTCATCTGACTTTGGGCAAAACCGGCAGCGGTGATGCTTCTATTGCTCAAGAAAATGGTATTATTCAGGCTACACCTTATGATACGGTTTTGGCCGAGGCCATAACCTGGCTGGATAGCTCAGGCAACACTTTTGATTATACTCAGGCCGAAGCCGAAAGTTTATTATCCTCCGGAAGCTTTGAACAGGATTTGGCTGCTAAGGTTAATGCCGGTATGACTGCGGCTGGAATCCAGGTTGATCCCATTGCGGTCTCCGATGTCAGCAGAACCGCCTTGTCCCCGGCTTCGTCCGGAACTGCGGATCAGCCGTCTGGAACCAATGGATCCTTCTCTTTCAAGGTTACTTTTAAGCATAGCGGCAATGCGGTCACCAGTCCGGATAAAGCTGGAGTTATTACGGCTACCCCGTATAGCGGAACTACCTATGAACAGGCTTTGGATGCAGCCGAAGCTGCTTTGGAAGCGGCTGAATTAAAAGTTACCGTTGATCCGGCGGATTATAAGGTTCAAGAGGTTATTGACAACAAAATTTTGGAAAGCATTCAAGCTGTTTGTCAAGAAGTTCCGGAAGTAATCGCAGTTGGTGATTTGGATGGCTATGCTGGCCGGATTACCGAAAACAAAGATCCAATTTATGTTTATGAAGTAGTTTTGTCCAAGGGTACTCATGAAAAAACCATTACTTTGGATTTTTGCATAGTTAATTATTTGGATACCATCCAGGTAATGAAGGACAGTACTGAAGACCAGAAAATAGCAGCTTGTCAGGCTTATGCCGAAAAACTGATTGCTGACAACACCAAATTTGATGGCTATAGCTACCAATCGGCTGTTTTAAATCCAGATACTAATTATTATGTAACTGCCATTGCCAAAGCAGAGGCAAACTTTACTTTCAATTTGAATGTAGAAGAAGTTTATGGCCTGAATATTAAAGTGACAGACAGCAAGGACAATCCTTTGGCGAATGTCGGAGTTACCGGTGTGGGTTCGGATGGAACTACTGATTCCACCGGCCAATACAGCCAGTTGGGGATAACCGGCGGGGATTATACCGTTACCCTGACTTTGCCCGACAGCGGGTATAGTTTGACCAAAGGCTTAACAGTTAAGGCGGATCAAAACACCGAAGCAACTTTTGTGGTTCCTTATACCACAGTTGAAGTAGAGGATGCTAATGGCAATCCGTTGGCTGGTACGGCTATTACCATCAGTAATGATAAATTTAGCGATACTCAAACCACCACTTCAGACGGCTCAGTTAGCTGGTTTGGAATTGCCGGGGGCATTTATAAGGTTCATCTGCAAACCTCTGGCGGTACGGTATTAGATGATCAAATTACCGTGGCTAAAGATACAGATACCTTGGGCAGCTATACCATTCAGGAAGGTATATCCTCTGTGATCGAAACGCAAAACAGCGATGTTGTAGTTAGTGATTTGGGGAAAACAAGGGAACATCTGATTACGCCGGAAGACCAGGCAGTATTGGACAGCGGCGGAACATTGAAAATTAACTATGCCTTGCAAGGCTATGATAATCCGGCCAGTCAATTAAGTGGTCAGGATAAGGCTGATTATCAAACCATCCTGAGTTCTGGATTGGTTAATAATCCTGTTTCGACCTGGACAGTTTTGATCGATAAAATTGTTACGCCTGCTTCTTCTGGGCAATCTGAAAGTACTCCTATTGGGGATACCGTCAGTCTGGTTAAAAGCCAGATGCCTTGTTTGATAGGCCATCCGAATTTATACCGGGTGCATTTTGACGGAACCAATTGTTATCTGGATGTCATTACCTTGAATGGAACTAACAATGCCCGTTATTTAATTACCGATGGGGCGGCGGATACCAGTAAGAATCTGGGCTTGAACTCCGGAGAAAAACTGGAGCTGAATGAAGGTATGCTGACCGCCTATACCCGTTATAATTGTGTTTATATGTTAGGGGAAACGAGTCCGTATGCGATTAGTACTGTATCCGATAAGTGCAGCATTAGTGTAAATGCCGAAGCTTATGCCGGAGATAAGGTTGAATTTACTGTAAATCCCAATAGTGGTTATAAGCTGTCCAAGGGTTATCCGACAGTCGCTTATACCGGAGGCACGGTAAATATCACCAATGAAGGCAATAATAAATATTCCTTTACCATGCCGGATGGAGAAGTTACCATTACTGCCAAATGCAGCTCTGGCGGTGGTGGCGGTGGCGGCGGCGGAAGCAGCAGCAATGCTTCTGATCAGTACAAGCTGACGATTACCGCCAGCACCGGCGGTACCGTAACCGCCAGTGCGACTGCTCCTTTTGCGGTTAAATTCTCCAGCGGCAATAAGAAAGTTACCACCGGTTCGGAAATTACTTTGACTCCAAAAGCCAAAAAAGGATATGTCTTTGACAGCATAAAGGCTTTTAATACTTCCAATAATAATATAGAAGTAGAGCTGACCAAGCTGGCTAATGGCACCTATATCTTTAATATGCCCAGTTCGGATACTACCATCACTTATGTTTTTGTAGAATCCTCATCTTCTTATACAGCTACTATTGCTCAGGCGGAAGGCGGGACTTTAACCGGAAGCTTTGCCAGCGGTTCTGATTTTACCGATAAAGCTGCTGTACCTGGCGGAGTTACTGTAACCCTTACGCCCAAAGCTGACAGCGGTTATGCCCTAAAATCGGTTAAAGTAACCGCAGCTTCCGGCACTGATGTTAAAGTAACCAAAAAAGATGACAGCTATGTCTTTACCATGCCCAGCTCCAATGTCAGCATAGCTCCCAGCTTTACGAAGTCTGAAGCTTCGACTGCCGAATCGGGTGATAAAGCAGGCGGAAAACAGGAAGAACACCAGGCTTATTTATTCGGTTTTAATGACGGCAATTTCTATCCTCAGGCCAATATGACCAGAGCTCAGGTAGCAGCTATGTTCTACAACCTGCTTCCGAAGAAAGAGGCCAGCACCGACATCAGATTTAATGATGTTGCAGATGATGCCTGGTATGCCCAGGCAGTTAATGCCATGGCTGCTCTGGGAGCTATTAACGGTTATACCGATGGCAGCTTTAGACCCAACAATCCGGTGACCCGGGCTGAATTGGTAACTATAGCCATGAACTTGTTTGACCAGCAGGTTGCAGATGCTGCTTGCAGCTTTATTGATGTTCCAGCTGGTTATTGGGCTTATGACAATATTGCCAAAGCCGTTGCTCTGGGCTATTTGGCCGGCTATGAAGATCAAAGCTTCAAACCGGATAATTATATTATTCGAGCGGAAGTTGCTGCCCTTGTTAATGGTGTTTTGGGACGGACTCCCGATTCCGGAATTGGCTATACCAGCACATTCCCGGATGTTAATGATCCCGGCTATTGGGCTTATTATGAAATACTTGAAGCAACGCAAACCCATGCAAGCTCGGCTCACAGCAACTAAACTTTTTAAAAGCTGCCCTTCCAAAATTGGAAGGGCAGTTTTTTTTAATGTTGGTGCGAGGAAACTCGGCTTTTTAAAGCCGAGATGAACGCACCTACTTGAACAAGGCATCAAAATATGATACACTTATTACATGAATGGACATAATTCTAAGTATACACATGGCAGAACTTGCGTATATAAGCTCAATTACCATATCATATCCATATCATATGGGGTACAAAGTACCGTAATAAATGAATGACATTTGAACTCGAAGATGAAATCAAGCAAATTTTACATAACATTTCTTCTGAGAA
>JAZRVI010000052.1:0-22327 GCA_045599035.1 Desulfocucumaceae bacterium
CCGAAGGTTTTAGCAAACATAACACTTTGTTCAGTTGCAGGATATATTCGATATTTAATTGCTTTGTATGCCATCTTTCTCACCTTGTGACTGAATGATTATTATTATCCAATTTCATAGTATCTATAACCTTTATGATGATTACGACCGATTATATTATGATTATAACACTATAAATAACCAAAGTCAAGAAAACGCCGTGTTTATCGCAATTCATCCCGCCACCTATAGAGGTGGGGGATTTCTTGCTCACGGCGTGTTAAACTAGATCCATTTAATAGAACAGGGCTTACGCAGCGGATAATTGCAATAATTTTGCTGCTGGGGATAGCCTACCATTAAGGCAGCCAAAACCTGATCATCTTCAGCCAGCCCCAAAATCTCAGTTTTCAGATCTGGAATCTGGCTGGCTCCAATCATAGTAAAGCCTGACCAGCAACTGGACAAGCCCTGAGTTCTAAGCCATAATTCCACATAAGCAGCAGCAATGGCCGCATCCTGAGCAAAGCAGCGATCCGTACGGTTTTCGGCATAAGCCACAAGCAGAGTGGAAGCATTGCCGGAAATCATGTTGATTCCCTTGGCCAGCATTTGAGCGACCTGAGGCAAAGTTTCCGCAGTTTTTTCAGCCATAATTTGGGCAAATTCCGCCAGCTTGTCCTGGTCATTGACCACCAGCCACTTTAAACCCTGCTCATTGCAGCCGGTCGGAGCCCAGGTGGTCAGGCTCAAGGCTTCTTCAATAATTTGCCGAGGTACCGGTTGAGCGGTAAAATTACGGCAAGAACGCCGACTTTTGAACAAATTAGCCAGTTCTGCCCCGAATCCGGCGGAAAAAGGAGCAATTTGACCAGCCGAAGCTGCTTGACCTTGTCTGAAAATTGCTTCCTGCGGACAGGCAGCCGCACAATGAAAGCATTCTATACACCAGGCTTCCGGTTTGAATTGAGCTTTTGCTTCCTTCAATTCTATGGAATCAAAGGGGCAAACTGGAATACAAGAACCACACCCCACGCATTTGTCGGAATTAATCTGAATCATCACAAACTCCTTTCTTAATTCAATGCTTAGTTTACTCTTGAACAATTAACCTTTTCAGCTTTATCGCAAGCAATATTTCTCGCCCATTATTCCCCATTCCTCCTTAGGATTAAAACTAATTTAAAATTTTAGTTCAAAAAAACCTTGACAATGAACCGATTTATGCTAAAATAAGCTTATATTTGCTAAGAGCTATGATCGGAAATAAGTAAAAACTGTCTCAAAACTTTTTCAGAGAGCGGACGGTTGGTGCAAGCCCGCAAAGTCGATGGTTTTGAATACATTCCAGGAGCTGCGTACCGAAAGAATTTTTCCAGTAGGCTACGCCGGGATGCACCCGTTACTGTGCCAGGGCATAAGCGTTTTAGCAACGCCGTGCCTGCTGAGGTCGTTTGCCGTAAGGAAACGATAAATTGAGGTGGTACCACGGGAATTTATCCCGTCCTCTGGCTAACAGAGGACGGGTTTTTTAATGCCCTTCCTCTGAAAAACTTTATTTTAGAAAGGTCGGGATGAGAATGGCAGTTAAATTAATTATGCTTCTGGTGTTCTTCAGCATCATGGTAGCTGTCGGAATTTACTGTCGCAAGGTTGTTTCTGATGTCAATGGTTTTGTTTTGGGAGGACGGGCTGTCGGGCCTTGGCTGACCGCCTTTGCTTATGGCACATCCTATTTTTCAGCGGTAATTTTTGTAGGCTATGCCGGACAATTTGGTTGGAAATATGGTATTGCTTCCACCTGGATCGGACTGGGCAACGCTCTTATTGGTTCTCTGCTGGCCTGGGTAATTTTAGGTCGGAGAACCCGGCTCATGTCCCAGCATCTGGATACTGCTACTATGCCGGAATTTTTCAGCAAGCGGTTCCAAAATCACAGCCTGAAAATTGGAGCCTCGGCTATTATTTTTATCTTTTTAATTCCTTATACCGCTTCTCTTTACAATGGGCTTTCCCGCCTATTTGAAATGGCCTTTAACATTGACTACATAGTCTGCATTATAGTTATGGCGGTTTTGACCGGAATCTATGTTATTGTCGGCGGTTATATGGCTACTGCCATTAACGATTTTATTCAGGGTTTGATTATGCTGGGCGGCATTGTAGCGGTTATCGCAGCCGTTCTTAACAAAAATGGCGGCTTTATGGACTCTTTGGACGGCCTGGCCAAGGTGCAAGATGTCGCTGTCTCCAGCACTCCGGGAATTTTTGCTTCTTTCTTTGGCCCCGATCCGCTGAACCTTTTGGGAGTAGTTATCCTGACTTCCCTGGGAACCTGGGGTCTGCCGCAAATGATTCAAAAATTTTATGCCATTAAAAGCGAAAAAGCTATTCACAAAGGAACTATTATTTCTACTTTGTTTGCCCTCGTAGTAGCAGGAGGCTGTTATTTTCTGGGAGGCTTTGGCCGTTTGTTTTCCGATCAGGTTCAGGTCGGAGACAATGGCTCCATTATTTACGATTCCATCATTCCATCCATGCTGGCCAATTTGCCGGATATTTTAATTGGAGTGGTCGTAATTCTGGTGCTTTCCGCTTCCATGTCCACTTTATCCTCTTTGGTACTGGCTTCCAGCTCCACTTTGGCTCTGGACTTTATTCAGGATATCTTTTGTAAACATAAAAAAATGAGCCACAAACAGTTGGTCTTCTTAATGCGGTTCCTGATTGTAGTATTTATTCTGATTTCAGTAGTTATTGCCATTTGGCAGTATAACAGCAATGTAACCTTTATTGCACAGCTCATGGGCATTTCCTGGGGGGCTTTGGCTGGAGCTTTTCTGGCTCCTTTCCTCTATGGCCTCTACTGGAAAAAAGCTTCCGCTCCAGCCGTTTGGAGCTGCTTCTTATTCGGAGCTTTGCTGATGATCTGCAATATGCTGTTTAAAGATTATTTCCCTGTTCTCCTGCAATCGCCTATTAACTGCGGAGCTTTAGCTATGTTGGCCGGTTTCCTTATCGTTCCCCTGGTCAGCCTGTTTACCAAAGCTCCCCCGGCTGAAGCCACCGAGGAAATATTTTCCTGCTATGAACAAAAGGTTTTGGTTTCTGCTAGCGAATCTTTGGGAGATTAAGCTTAAACTCAAAAATGCCGTCGAGGAAAAACCTGGACGGCATTTTCTAATTTAGTCCCCAATAATGGGCAGTTTGACACACCAGAAAGCAGGTCAGAGCAGCAACAGCCGTCGGAATCAGGAACCCAGCTAACATCCACCAGGTAGATCCGCTTTCCTTTCTGATGGTTAACAAAGTAGTACTGCAAGGAAAATGCAGCAAAGAAAATAAAATAGTGCAAATTATCGTAGTTGTAGTCCAATGCTGCTCCACCGCCAAAAGCTGATATAAGGACTGCCAGTTGGCAATTTCACCCAGGCTGCTGCTGGCCAGATAGCCCATCAGCAAAATGGGCAAAACAATTTCATTGGCGGGCAAAGCCAGCAGAAAAGCAGTTAAAATATAGCCATCTAAACCTAAAAGCCGAGCTGCCGGATCCAAAAAATTAGCCAAATGGGTCAAATAAGAAAGTCCATGCCATTGAATATTGGCCAAAAGCCAAATAACTGCTCCGGCTGGAATGGACACCAACACCGCCCGCCTTAAAACAAAATACAAGCGATCCTTTAATGCCCGCACAATAACCTTGCCCCATTGAGGTTTACGATAAGAAGGCAGTTCCAGCACAAAAGCCGACGGCTCACCTTTCAAAATGCTTAAGGACAAAAGGCGGGAAACCAGCAAGGAAATCCCCATCCCCAACAACACCACACCCAAAACAATCAAAGCCACCAGCCAGCTTGAAGAACTGCCCCCCATTAACACTCCCACCCCGGCCAAAGCTATCAGCAAAGGAAAGCGTCCATTGCAAGGAACAAAGCAATTAGTCAACATGGCAATCAATCTTTCCCGGGGATTCTCAATAATCCGACAGGCCAACACCCCCGCTGCATTGCAGCCAAAACCCACACTCATAGTCAAAGCCTGCTGGCCATTAGTTCCCACCTTTTTAAAAACTCGATCCAAATTAAAAGCCGCTCGCGGCAAATAGCCTGAATCTTCTAATAAAGCAAAGCAGGGAAAGAAAATGGCCATAGGCGGCAGCATTACCGCCACAACCGAACTAACACATAAATACACTCCATCCGCCAAAAAGCCAGTCAGCCACTGGGGACAATGCAGGCTCTGCCCCAAATGCCAGATTCCCCATTGTCCCCAGCTAAAAAGCCAGCTTAAACCGGCGGATAAATAATTGGCTCCGGAAACCGTCAGCCAAAAAACCAAGGATAACAAAAGAGCCATGCAGGGAAAACCCAGCCAACGGGAGGTTAAAAGATTATCCAGCTTGTGATCCCAATCCTGAGCGGCTTCCTGCCTGACCACCTCCCGGCAAATATCTTCCGAAATCCGATAGAGATTGGCCGAAATTTGAGCAGCCCGCTGGTTATCCTTCAAAAGCTTCGCTCCTTTCCTGGGTTCTAAACCTGAGAAAAATTTTCCCAAAGCCGCAAAGCCAGCCAACGGGAATGGCTTTTCCCCGCTTTTTGCAGATCTTTTTCCAAATTTTGAATTTCTGCCTCAATTTCCGGTTCGTAGGTAATGGGAGCAGGTCGAGAAAATTCTTTTTGCCTGACCATTTGAGCTATCGTCTGCAAAAGCTCCGGCAAACCTTCCTTTTGCCGAGCCGAAATCCCGACCACCGGCACTCCCAATTTTTGAGCCAAAAGCTCCAAATTAAGCCAGATTTTTTTGCGGCGGGCTTCATCCAACAAATTAACGGCTACAATGGTGCGTCCGGTTATTTCCAAAACCTGCAAAATTAAGGGTAAATTGCGTTCCAGGCAGGAAGCATCCGCTACAGCTACAACCACATCCGGCCGTTCAGAACACAAATAACGAACGGCTATTTCTTCTTCGGCTCTTTGGGTGGTTAAGGAATAGGTTCCCGGCAAATCGGTTACCTGATAGCAAACGCCCTGATAATGATAATAACCTTCAGCCTTTAAAACGGTTTTGCCCGGCCAATTGCCGGTGTGCTGGTGGGAGCCGGTCAAGGCATTAAATAAGGTGCTTTTTCCAGTATTCGGGTTACCTATTAAAGCAATTTGATGAGTTTCACTTGCTTCCTGGGCGGCCTTAACCCAAATTTTTCGAGCCTGCTGATTTCGTAAGGCCACCAGGGTTCCTCGAACCCGATAGGTTCTGGGATCGCCCAAAGGACTTTTTCGCACCACTTCCACCCAACTGCCCTGCACCAACCCCAAATTAAGCATTTTATTGCCGGCTGCTCCTTCCGCCTGATTAAGCAGAATCTGAGCCTTTCCGCCTAAGGGCAAATCACAAAGAGTAAGCTTTTTCTCCATTTTTTCACAAACAAAATCCTTTCGTTTATCGTAGGCGGAAGCCCACTCCTCTTGAGGGGTGGGAGGAGCCTTTTTAGATCTGTTATCCATAATCCGCCTCAAATATTGACTTTCGTTAATAATGATCAACCTTCGGGTCAGCGAGAAAACCGTTGGATGCAGGATGTATCAAAGGCACTCGATGAAAACACCCAAAGCATAGACTCTTTGTTTTAGATGATCGTATCGGAGCAATGAATCTGTATCGCATGGGAATCGACTATCTCTCCGATAGCCAAGTACCGGATACAGTGGCACCTCAGTATATCTGAGATGTCAGGGGCGATGTCAACCGTCCCATGATGTAACGCCACTTTAGGCAGCAGTGTCTATTGGGGTTTAAAAGTCGGAGGCGTGAGCCGTTACTACGACTGGGCAGTTACAAGCCCACTCACTTGAGTGAGTGGATAGTTGACCTTAAATTTGTGGGTTTGCTTTATACTATGTCAGGCTATTTTTGAAAGTTACTCGAATCTTAGACAAAAAAAAGGCAGGTAATAACACCTGCCTGGAGCTCCCTTATATAAGAGGGAAAAATTAAAAAAATTAACAAAGCAGCAGAACTGCTTTGAAATCAACAAGTTCAACATGGCTACTATAGCAAATTTTCAGCCCCAAGTCCAGACAAATATTGACTTTAAAGGGTATTTTTCAATAAATCCAAACCAAAATTCTGCAATAATTTGCCCAAACGCTCCAAAGGCAACCCAACCACATTAAAATAATCCCCAATGATTCCGGAAATAAAAAGAGCCGCCAAACCTTGAATGGCATAAGCCCCCGCCTTGCCAAAAGGTTCCCCGGTGGCAATATAAGCCCTGATTTCCGCTTCGGACAGCTCCCGGAAAAAAACTCTGGTTTTTTGATAATCTAAAACCAATTTATCGCCCTGAGCTACGGCCAGACCACTATAAACCTGGTGTTCTTTGCCCTGCAAAAGCCGCAGCATACGAAAAGCATCCTCCGGGTTTTGGGGCTTGCCCAAAGCCTCGCTGCCTTGAAAAACCAAAGTATCAGCCCCAATGACCAAATCATCCGGATGTTTTTTGGCCACAGCCAAAGCCTTTTGAGCCGCCAGAAACATAACCGTTTCTCCCGGTGATAAATTTGCCGCCGCTTTTTCTTCTTCGGTCGACGGCTCAATCTCAAATTTCAGCCCCAAACCAGCCAAAAGCTCCTGCCGTCGGGGAGAAGCTGAAGCCAAAATAATCACTTTTAATCTCCTTGCCGAATTTTAATAATTTCATCCAAAATACAGTCTGCCAAAATTCGTTTATTCATCAATTCCAAACTCTTGACTTCGCCATCCGGATAAATTATTTTAACCAGATTATCATCCGAACCGAACCCGGCTCCCGGAATTTTTATATCATTAGCAATCATCAAATCCAGATTTTTATTTTTAATTTTTTGCCAGGCATTTTCCACCAAATCATCGGTTTCGGCAGCAAAGCCCACCAAAGTTAAGCCTTCCAGCTTATTGGCTCCCAATTCATAAAGAATATCTATATTTTTTTCCATTTCTAAGTTAAAGGTGTCACCCGATTTTTTAATTTTATGCTCTTTGGGATCTTTGGGGCGATAGTCGGCTACCGCTGCCGCCTTAATAATAACATCCACTGCATTATATTTATTCATAACCGCTTCATACATTTCCTGAGCTGTTTCCACTCGAATGATTTCCACTCCGGGAGGTACCGACAAATTGGAAGGCCCGGAAATCAGAATGGACTTGGCTCCTCTTTGGCAAGCAGCTTCCGCCAGAGCATAACCCATTTTTCCAGAGCTGCGGTTGGAAACATAACGCACCGGATCAATAGCTTCCCGAGTTCCCCCGGCAGTCACCAAAACAGTCAAACCACTAAAGTCCCCGGTAAGCGGAATGGTGTTTAAGATATGCCACAAAATAGTTTTGGTTTCCGGCAGGCGGCCTTTGCCTTCTGTCCCACAGGCCAATTTGCCCACCTCCGGTTCCACAATCAAATGCCCGGCATTTTTTAACTCCAAAAGATTCTTTTGGACAAAAACATTCTTGTACATATTAACATTCATGGCAGGACAAAACATAATGGGACAGGTTGCCGCCAGCAAAGCCGAACTAAGCAAATCATCAGCCAAACCATGAGCTGCTTTGCCAATAAAATCCGCTGTAGCCGGAGCAATGATCATCAAATCTGCTCCCGCTACCAAATCAATATGAGGTACCCGGCAAGCTGAAGAAAAAGCGAATAGCTCGCTGTGAACCGGATAACCGCTGGCTAATTCAAAGCTTAGGGGCGTAATAAATTTTTCAGCCGCTGCCGTCATAATAACCCGAACTTCGGCTTTCATTTTTTTTAAGCGGGAAACCAGATCCACTGCTTTGTAAGCAGCTACACTTCCCGTAACCCCCAAGACAATTTTTTTTCCTTCCAACATTGCCTTTCCTCCTGTCTAAGCCTGTTCCGTTATTTCTTCTGCTTCTTCTGATTCTTCCGGCCGCCAGACGCAAGAATAAGAAATCTTATCTTCAATGACTTCATATAAAGCTTCCGAAACCTCTTTTAAAACTCCATGAGTCTCCACCGCCGTTTCCTGGCGGTGAACATCCGTCAACTGTCTGGCTCTTTTGGCGGCCACCGCTACCAAAGTATAACGGCAGTCAATATGCTGCAATAATTGATCCAAAGGAGGTCGATTCATTTTATTTTGCTGTTCCCCCAAAAGGAGAACTCTCCTTTCTTTAGCTTAGTCAATCCAGCCGGTCAGCTTGACCCTCTGGGAGCGACATTTTTCCGCCCGCAGAATCGAAGCAAAATTCAAAACGCTTTCCGGCAAAAGATCGTTAATAATGATATAGTCATAATTTGGGACATAAGTCAATTCCTGAACAATCCAGTCCAGGCGTTTCTGCACCTTTTCCGGTGATTCGGTTTGACGATTCAACAGCCTTTGTGCCAAAACCTCTTTGTTTGGCGGAATCACAAAAATTAAAATGGCTTCCGGATATTGTTTTTTTATCTGCAAGGCTCCCTGAACATCAATTTCCAGGATTACATCCTGTGAACTGCTAAGGGCAGTTTTAACCAAATCCAGCGGAGTTCCATAATATTCACCATAAACCTCTGCCCATTCCAGCAAAGCACCCTTGGCAATCAATTCCTGAAACTTTTCCCGGCTGACAAAATAATAATCAACTCCATCCTTTTCCTGGGGACGAGGAGAACGGGTGGTAATGGAAATGGACAATTTTATTTCCGGAAATTCAGCCAGAATCGCCTGACAAATGGTTCCTTTGCCGCTGGCCGAAGGCCCGGATAACACCAATAGCATAAGCTTTTATCGTTGCCAAAACCTTATAAAAATCTATAAAGTCATGTCTAATTCCCCATGTCCCATTTGGCTGAAAAGCTACTTTGGTTTGGATAACACTCCAGGGGCTTAAATTTCCATACAACGCCTGGTAGATAATTTGTCTTTCGATTTTTATAATATTGCCAGTTTTGACATACTCCTTTCCTTATTTATTCATCTCGTATTTTCGAGATGCTTTGTACTGCAATCTACGCAATCTTTTTATAGGTTTCTTATATATTTACTGTTTTAGCCTTCCGTTTTAATTATCCCCGGTTTCGGCTGTATTGGAGCTATCCTTGCTGCCCAAACGATTGGCCACCGTTTCCGGCTGTACTGCCGACAAAATTAAATGCTCGCTGTCTGTAATAATTACCGCTCTGGTGCGGCGGCCATAGGTGGCATCAACCAGCTTGCCCCGATCCCGGGCTTCCCCAATAATTCTTTTAATGGGAGCTGATTCCGGGCTGACAATGGCAACAATTCGATTGGCTGCCACAATATTACCAAATCCAATATTAATCAATTTAATTTCCAAAGCACACCCCTCCCTATTCCAAGTTCTGAACTTGTTCTCTGATTTTTTCCAGTTCGCTTTTAATTTCTACCACAATAGAAGCAATATTTAAATCGGAAGCTTTGGAACCAATGGTATTAATTTCCCGATTCATTTCCTGAAGTAAAAAATCCATTTTTCGGCCTATTGGCTCTGATTTTTGCAGAGTCAGACGGCCTTGTTCCAGATGGCTGTACAAACGAACCAATTCCTCAGTAATGCTGCATCTGTCCGCAAAAAAAGCCACCTCATTCAACAGGCGATCCTGATCCAGATTTACTTCATTCAGCCATTCTTCCAAGCGTTGGGTAAGCTTTTTCTGATACTCAACCACCACTTCCGGAGAACGGTTTTCAATAATTTTGACCAGATCCTCAACCTTGGTCAAACGAAGCAGTAAATCCTGCTGCAAGCTCTGGCCTTCAGTTTCTCGCATTTCCAGCAGTTGCTGCAAAGCCTGAGCCAGGGCTTCCTGCAAAACCGGCCAAAAAGTCTCCGTTTTTTCTTCCGGAGCCTCCAGGCTGATGAGATTGGGTAAAGTTAAAATTTGTTCCAAAGTAATGCTGCCCTGTAGTTCCAAATCATTTTGCAAAGCAGTCAAAGCCTGATAAAAGGAGCGAGCCAGATCCTGATCAATTTTAACCGAAGTGTTTTTTTCGCCCCAATCCTCCACATTAACAAAAACATCCATCCGTCCCCGAGCAAAGCCATTTTGCAAAAAACGCTTGGTTTTTTCCTCCAAAGCCAGCATACCTCGGGGAATTTTGAGCATAATTTCCCCAAAACGATGGTTAACCGTTTTCAGTTCCACCACAAACTTTTTGCCTTCGCCAATTGCCTCTCCCCGACCATAGCCGGTCATACTTTTCGGCAAAGTTTTCACCACCAAAGCCTTCCCGCCCGACCTCGACCTTTATCAGGCCAAAGTCAGGCAGAAAATCATTTTATTATTTTACTTCCGCCAGAAAAGCTTCCAGCCGATCCAAACCGGCTTTAATGTTTTCTTTGGAAGTAGCATAGGACATTCTGAAGCAGGTATTATCGCCAAAAGCAATTCCCGGCACCAAAGCAACATTGGCTTTTTCCAACAATAAAGCAGCCAAATCGTCCGCTCCATTAATCACCGTTCCCTGATAGGATTTTCCGATATAATCTGCCATACGGGGGAAAACATAGAAAGCTCCGCCCGGAGCGGCACATTCCAGTCCTGGAATGGCTGCAATTCGATCCAGAATATATTGACGGCGTTCGGTAAATGCCTGGTGCATTTCGGCCAAAGGAGTTTGATCTCCGGTTAAAGCAGCAACACTGGCCGCCTGAGAAACCGAAGCCGGATTGGAGGTTGAATGGCTTTGCAGGCTGGAAATAGCCTTGGCCACCGGAGCCGGGGCTGCCAGATAGCCAATTCTCCAGCCGGTCATGGCATAAGCCTTGGAAACCCCATTAATGACAATGGTTAAATCCTTTAGTTCCGGGCTTAAAGAAGCAATGCTGATATGCTGATTGCCGTCATAAACCAGTTTTTCATAGATTTCATCGGAAATAATGTTGATCTGATGTTTAACCAGAATTTCACCCAGGGCTTGCAATTCAGCTTTATTATAAACCGCCCCGGTTGGATTGCTGGGACTGTTCAGCAAAAAGACCTTGGTCTTGGGAGTAATGGCTGCTTCCAGTTGTTCCGGAGTAATTTTAAAGCCATTTTGGGCTTCTGCTTTAATAATCACCGGAGTAGCTCCGGTCATTTTAATTTGTTCAACATAGCTGACCCAATAGGGAGCCGGTAAAATTACTTCATCCCCAGCCTGACATAAGACCTGGAAGGTATTATATAAAGAATGTTTGGCTCCGCAGTTAATAACAATATTAGCCGTTTCATAATCCAGACCATTGTCTGCTTTTAATTTTTTGACTACCGCTTCCTTCAAAGCCAAAGTTCCGGAAGCCGGGGTATATTTGGTCATGCCTTTTTGCAAAGCTTCCACAGCGGCAGCTTTAATATGTTCAGGAGTATCAAAATCCGGTTCGCCCACCCCAAAATTAATTACATCAATTCCGGCAGCTTTCATTTGTTTGGCCTTGGCATCAATGGCCAAAGTTGGAGAAGGACTGATTCCGGCTGCTCTGTCAGCTAATTTCATGGATATTTCCTCCCATAATCTTCAAAAATATTAAAATTCAAAAGAACCCAGATTTTTAATTCTTTCAATAGCTTCTTTCAATCTTTCGGTCGGCAAGGTCAGGGACATCCGAAAATAACCGGAACCAGCCGGGCCATAACCGCTGCCGGGAGTAATAACTACCCCGGCTTTATCCAAAACCAGTTCGGCAAAGCTGGCGGAAGTATAACCGCTGGGAACCGGAGCCCAAATATAAATGGTAGCTTTGGGTTTGGCCAAATTCCAGCCAATTTCATTTAAGCCATCCACCAAAATATCCCGGCGTTCCTGATAAATCCGGTTGTTTTCTTCAATAATGCTTTGATCTCCGGTCAAGGCTTCCATGGCTGCATATTGTAAAGCCTGGAACTGTCCGCTGTCAATATTGGATTTCAAGCGTCCCAAGGCATCAATAGCTTGAGCATTACCTGCCGCCCAGCCAATTCTCCAGCCGGTCATGTTGTAGGTCTTGGAAACCGAATGGAATTCAATTCCTACCTCTTTGGCTCCTGGAGTCTGCAAAAAACTAATGGGTTTAAAGCCATCAAAAGCAATTTCCGTATATGGAGCATCATGGCAAACTAAAATATTAAACTCCCGGGCAAAAGCCACCACTTCCTGGAAAAATTCCGGTGTTGCCGTTGCTCCGGTGGGATTGTTGGGATAATTCAGAAACATGATTTTGGCGGCTTTGGCTACTTCGGTGGGAATATCCGATAATTTGGGCAGGAAATTGTTTTCCGCCTTCAAAGGCATATAGTAAGGTTTAGCTCCAGCCAAAATCGTACCGCCTTCATAAACCGGATAGGCCGGATCTGGCACCAGGGAAATATCATCCGGATCTAAAAAGCACCAGGAAATATGGCCAATTCCTTCCTTGGAACCAATCAAGTTTACCACTTCGCTTTTGGGATCCAAATCCACGCCAAAGCGTTTTTTATACCAATCGGCCACCGTCTGCCGAAAGCTCAACATTCCTACCGAAGAAGGATATTGATGATTGGCCGGATTATTGGCTTCCTTATTCAAGGCTGCAACAATGTGCTGGGGAGTCGGACGATCCGGATCCCCAATGCCCAGACTGATAATATCGGCTCCTTCCGCCCGTTTTTGCTCCATGATTTTTTCAATCCGGGCAAATAGATAAGCTGGTAAATTTTTAACTCGTTTGGCTTCTTCAAACTTAATCATGAATAAACCTCCTTTTATTCCTGAACTTTCATTGTATCAAGAAATATCTCTCCCGTAAACACTTTTTCAGCGGAACCTTCCATATAAACCCGATTATTTTTGACCCAGTCAATTTTAAGCTTGCCTCCGGCCAGCTCCAGCTCGGCCTGAGTCTCCGCCAAATTATTCAAACAGGCCGCCACCAGGGAAGCACAAGCTCCGGTTCCGCAGGCCGGGGTTTCGGCTGCTCCTCTTTCCCAAACCCGCATTTTCAAGTGCTGGCGATCTATAATTTTCACCCATTCTACATTGGTTCTTTCTGGAAATACAGGGTGCTTTTCCAATTCCGCTCCCCATTTTTCCAAAGGAATACTTTCCAGATCTTCGGTAAAAATAACGCAGTGGGGATTACCCATGGAAACCGCCGTCACCAAAAACTTTTCTCCTCCGGGCAGGCTCAGTTCCCGACCAATTACCCGTTCCCCTTCACCCTGCATGGGGATTCGAGCACATTCCAAAACCGGTTCTCCCATATCCACCCGAATTAAATACTCCTCTCCGGCCTGCAAAATTTCTGGTTTTTTCAAACCGGACAAGGTTTCAATCTGCAAAATTTTTTTCTGACTCAGACCGTTTTCGTGGATATAACGAGCCAGACAGCGAATCCCATTGCCGCACATTTGGGCTTCACTGCCATCGGAGTTAATAATTTGCATAAAAAAATCAGCCTGGGTGGAAGGACGCAAAATCAGCAGACCATCCGCTCCAATTCCCAAGCGGCGGTCACAAAGCTTTTGAGCCAGCCGAGACAAGGCTTCCGATTGAGAAGGCAGTTCTTTTTCCGTCCGGCTGTCCAGCAAGACAAAATCATTGCCCAGCCCCTGATATTTGGCAAACTTCATAATTCATCCCACCTGCTTTTTTTAACTTAAAAATCCAATTCCCTGTTTAAGTCCAAATTCCTTTTTCAAATTTTAAAATAAGTAACTTTTCGCCAAAAAGCTTTTTTGACCAAGACGGCCAGTTCCTTTAAAGCCAGGGGCAAAAAAAACAGGCCGTAGATCAGCAACCAGTATTTTAGAGGAAAGGCTTTAATTTGACAGAAGCTTTGCCACAAGGGCAGCAGGCTTAAACCAATTTGCAGCAAAGACCAATACCAGCCCCGACTTTTAAATAAGCGGAAATAAAAAAAAGCCAAACCCAGGCCACCCCAAAGCAGCCCTTGAAAAAGCAAAGAAGTCCAATAAACCTGCTCTGCCGCCCAAAGCAGACTTCCGGCCAAAAGCCCCAGCCAAAGTAAAGGAAAAAGCTCCTTTTGAGTAGTCCAGGAAAAACGAAAGCAATCTGAACCCTGCCCCACTGAAACCAGCCCGACCAGGCTTAAAGCTGCCCAGCTCAAGCCCAAAAGCAATAAATGCCGAAAGCTCAAGAAAGCCTGTCCCACTCCGGAAAGCAAAGTCATACCCCACAAGGCCAGCAAACCGGTTAAACGATAACTAAAAACATTGGCTGTCTTTTGCTTCAATTCTTGCAAGTTTTGGCTTAAATTCAGCAGCGAAGACCAGTCCAGCAAGCTAAAAGCCCCGGTTTTTTGGGGACTGAAGGCTGCCTGACTTTGAGCTGCCGCCGCCATTTCCGAAATACCTTCTCCCACCAGCCAGCAGTTGTCCGACTTGGACAAGGCCATAATGTAAGCTTTATCGGCTGGGTTGGCTTCCGCTACTATTTCACAATAGCCCAGTCTTTGTTTTAAAAGCCGCTCCGGACAGGCTGCCAAAGACTTACCCTTCAAAACCTTCAAATTGCCCCGCCCTAGTCCCAAAGGCAAGGTCAGAGTTTCGACTAATTCCTGACTTTCTCCGGTCAGCAATAAGGGACGAACCCCAGCAGCTTTTAATTGGCGAATGGCTTTAACTGCTTCCGGCTGCAAATTAACCTGCAAAGCAACCAGTCCCAAGAAGATTAAATTGCTCTCCAGTTCCTCCCAATTATCCAGTTCAGCCTGTTTTCTAACCCTTTTGGCCGCCAAAGCCAAAACCCGATAGCCTTCCCGATTCCATTTGAGAGCCTGCTCCTGCCAGGACTGCTTTTGAGCCTCAGTCAAGCTTTGATCCTCTTGCAGCAGCCAAGTGCAGCAGGGCAAAACGCTGTCAATGGCTCCTTTTGTATAAAGCCAGGTTTCCTGTTCATTTTGGTATAAAACCGACATCCGACGGCGAAAACCGGTGAAAGGTAATTCCCCCAGCCGCTCCTCCCGTTCCTCCAGCATCTCACGCCAAATTCCAGCCCGGGCTGCCATGACCAGCAAAGCCCCTTCCAGCGGTTCCCCGGCAATGTGCCAATCCTCCCAATAACGAAAATAACCCCCAATGGGAATCTCCCCTTTGAGCAGTTGAGCATTATTGCATAAAGCTGCCGTTTTAAAAAACAAATTTTCTTCCCGGCCAATTTTTTCTTTACTAATTTCTCCCTGGGGCGAAAAACCCTGACCGCTGAAGCGAATTAAATTGGAGCCAATTAAAGCTTCCTTAACCTGCAAGTCCGGGGAAGTTAAAGAGTCATTAAAATTAAAAGCCAGAAGCTCCGGCGGTCGCAAAGCCAACAAACTGCCCGGCAGCAAGCCGGTTTTTTTCCACTGAAAATAAGCCTTGAGCAAAGCAAGGCGAGTGGGAAAAAAGTCCACCCCCAAAAGCCCGCCCAAAGCTAAAACCGCCGCCAGGAAAGCTGGCAGTTCAGCCGGACTGGTCAGCAAAAGCAAGGTCAACAGCAACAAGGCCGCTATCAGATTGACTGCCCATTGATGATAAGGAGCCTTGAATTTTTTCCAATCCTGCTGGTATTGCTGCCACTTCTCCTTGGAACTGACAGTTTCCAGCTTTTGAATCCTGCCCCAAAGCTGCCCGGCCAAAATAATACTTCCGGCCGCTATAGTTTTTTTGTCCATCCAGTTAAAGGAAGCAGTTCCTTCCTGCCAATGCAAATTATGACTTTCCAAAATTTCCAGCTCAAACGGAACGACAGCTCCAGTCCTAAAAAAAAGCTCGTCCCCCTCTTGCAAAGCTTCCAGGGCAACCAACTCCCCACTTCGCAGCGAATATTCGACCTTATTTCCAGCCAGACACAGCTTTTGATAAACCCGCTTCAGGCTATATTCCAAAATTACTGCTCCCAGCCAAACAATACCAACCAGCCCCAATAAACCGCTGAATTGTTTTTGGCTCATGCTCCACAGCCAAACCGCCAAAAGCAGCAAAATTAATTGCGGCCCGACCAGTTGGTGCAGCAGCTCCCGACCTAAAGCTCCAATCCCCAGCCGGGGAGCCTGTAGACTGGGGCTGCTTCTCCGTTGTTTTCTTGCCATTCCAGCACCTCCCAGAAATTTCCCTAAGCTATTATATGCTTATTCCGGGAGGAATATTATTCCTATCAAGCCAAAGCTTTCGCCACCAAATCCCCCATTTCTCTGGTGCCAATCCAAGCAGCTTCGGCAATATCCAAGGTTCGGAAGCCAGCGGCCAAAACCTTCTCCACAGCTTGTTCAATACCTTGAGCAGCTTGCTCTTGACCAAAAATATATCGAAGCATCAAAGCCACTGATAAAATCATGGCCAAGGGATTGGCCAAATTTTGTCCAGCAATGTCCGGAGCGGAACCATGAATGGGTTCAAATAAACCGCTCCGTTCCCCCAGAGAAGCAGAAGGCAGCATACCCAAAGAACCGGTTAACTGAGCGGCTTCATCGCTTAAAATATCTCCAAACATATTTTCGGTCAATAAAACATCAAATTGCTGAGGCTTGCGAATAAGCTGCATGGCACAATTATCCACCAGCAAATAATTAACTGTTACTTCCGGATATTGCCTGGACATTTGACCGACCACCTCCCGCCAAAGCAAGGAGCTTTCCAAAATATTGGCTTTGTCCACCAGAGTTAATTTTTGGCGGCGTTGCCGAGCCAAAGCAAAAGCCTTATGAGCTACCCGCTTAATTTCAGCGGTAGTATAAACCAATGTGTCTGTAACCCTTTCACCGTCGGGCAGTTTTTCCCGCCTTTTCTGGCCAAAATATAAGCCTCCGGTCAGCTCCCGAACAATCAGCAAATCCAATCCTTGCAAAGCCTCCGGCTTTAAGGTTGAGGCTCCCAGCAAAGCCGGAAAAATTTTGACCGGCCGCAAGTTGGCATAAGCTCCCAAAAGCTTTCGCAAAGGCAATAAAGCTCCTCTTTCCGGCCTCAGATCCGCCTGGGGCAAATTGTCCCAGCGTGGGCCGCCCACAGCTCCCAGCAAAACAGCCCGGCTTTCCAGACAAGCCTGCTGAGTATCCGCCGGAAAAGGACTGCCGGTCTGATCATAAGCTGCTCCTCCAATCAGACCTGCTTTCTTGCTTAAAGCAAACTTATATTTTTTCTCTGCCGCCGCCAAAACCTTTTCGGCTTCCTGCATAACCTCCGGTCCAATGCCATCTCCAGCCAAAATCAAAACATCTGTCATTTAAGTTTCATCTTCTTTCCATCTGTTCCACAGCAATTTATTCACCGCATTGACATAAGCCTTGGCACTGGCCTCCAAAATATCTGTGCTTAAACCCTTGCCGGAATAAACTTTGGCTTCCTGTCCAGCTTCGGCAATGCGTAAAACTACTTCTCCCAAAGCATCCCGACCTGAGGTTACGGAACGAATCCCCCAATCCAGCAAATTGCAGCTCAAACCGGTTATCCGGTCTACCGCATGACAAATGGCATCAACCGGCCCATTGCCGCAGGCGGCTTCCTCAAAATGCTCCTTTTGCTCTCGAAGCAAGCCGACGGTAGCAGTCGGAACCACCGTTGAACCGCTGGAAATATGAATATATTGCAGCTCAAAGGTGCTGGGAGCAATTCGGATTTCGTCTTCCACCAGGGCTTCCAAATCCTCATCCGTCACTACCCTTTTGCGATCTGCCAAGTCCTTAAAGCTTAAAAATGCCTGTTCCAGTTCCTTACGATTGAGAGCAAAGCCCAGCTTTTGCAAATGCTCGGCAAAGGCATGGCGACCGGAGGACTTGCCCAAAACCAAATCCTTTTTGCCCCGGCCAATTAGTTGAGGATCCATAATTTCATAAGTGCAGGCTTTTTTCAAAACCCCATCCTGATGGATTCCGGACTCATGAGCAAAAGCATTCTGTCCAACAATGGCCTTGTTGGGCTGAATAGGGATTCCAGTCAAAGAAGAAACCAGTTTGGAAGTGCGGTAAATTTCTTCGGTTTTAACCCGGCTGGCATAACCCATCTGCCGAACCTTCAAGGCCAAAATAATTTCCTCCAGGGCTGCGTTGCCAGCTCGTTCCCCAATTCCGTTTAAAGTACCTTCCACCTGCCCGACTCCAGCTTCCAAAGCAGCCAGCGAATTGGCCACTGCCAAACCCAAATCATTGTGGCAATGCACGCTCCAAATAAGCCCCTCTCCAGCTCCCACCTTTTCCTGTAAAGCCCGCAATAAAGCAGCAAATTCCTGGGGCAGGGCATAGCCCACCGTATCTGGAATATTAAGAATCCTGGCTCCGGCGTTTAAGGCTGTTTTCAGCATTTCAGCCAGAAATTCCGGATCAGAGCGGGAAGCATCTTCCGCCGAAAATTCTACCTCCGAGCATAGCTGTCTAGCTGTCTTAACCGCAGCTTCCACCTGCTCCAAAGCCTGCTGTCGGCTTATTTTCAGTTTATGCTCCAAATGAATATCCGAAGAAGCCAAAAAAGTATGAATTCGAGGCCGTTCGGCCTTTTTGAGAGCTTCCCAGGTTTGTCTGATTTCCGCTGGATTCGCCCGGCTCAAAGCAGCCACGCCCACTCCCTTCAGTTCAGCAGCTATGGACTGCACGGCCGCAAAATCTCCAGCAGAACTGGCCGGAAAACCGGCTTCCAAAACATCAACCTGCATTCTGGCCAATTGCCGAGCTATTTGCAGCTTTTCCTGGACATTCAAACTAACTCCAGGAGTCTGCTCTCCGTCTCGTAAAGTAGTATCCAAAACAGCTACGGGACGAATCAAAAAATCTCCCTCCTCTTGCAAGCAAAAAAGAAGGCGTTTCTCAAACTGCAATTTGAGCCGCCCTCTTGATTTTTTATTTTTAGAATAAACCTTCATCCAAAGCCTGTCCACCCAAGACCATCGGCATAACATTTTCTTCGGCATCTACAAAGCAATTAACCACAGCCGCCCTGGGACTGGCCATAACCTCCGGCAAAACAGTCTTAAGCTCGGCCTGGGTTTTGACGGTATAACTATCAATTCCATAAGCCTTGGCCAAAATCGCAAAATCCGGATCAAAATCAAAATTAACCGCTATATAACGCTTTTCGCAATAAAATTCCTGTAATTGCCTGACCATGCCCAGAGTTTGATTATTCAAAATAAATATTTTTACAGGTAATTTTTGTTCAACCATGGTAGCCAATTCCTGAATATTCATTTGAATACTGCCATCCCCGGTTACCAATACCACCGGAGCTTTAGGATTGCCCATTTGAACTCCAATGGCTGCCGGCAGGCCAAAGCCCATAGTCCCCAAACCGCCGGAAGAAATTAAACCGCCAGTCCGTTTAAACTGGTAAAAATGAGCCACCCACATTTGGTGCTGACCTACATCAGTAGCCACAAAAGCCTGACCATCAGTAGCTTGGGAAATACCTTCAATTACGGCCTGAGGCAAAATCCGTCCGGCTTCCTGCTGATAGTGCAAAGGATGCTTTCTTTTCCATTCCTTAATTTTGCTGATCCAACCATTATTGACCGGAACTTCTTTCTTTTTCAGCTTTTTCAACAGGCTGTCCAGAACCATTTTGACATCTCCAACAATGGGAACATCAATTCGGACATTTTTGCCAATTTCAGCTGGATCGACATCTATGTGAATAATTTTGGCTTCTGGGGCAAATCCATCAATTCTGCCGGTCACCCGATCTGCAAATCTGGCTCCCAAGGCTAATAAAACATCGCAGCGTGAAACCGCTAAATTGGCATAGTGGGTTCCATGCAGCCCCAGCATCCCCATAAACAAAGGATGATCGCAAGGGAAGGAGGATATGCCCATAAAGCTATTGGCTACCGGAGCCGAAAGCAGCTCGGCCAACTGCAAAAGCTCGGCAGAAGCATGAGAGGTCAAAACCCCTCCTCCCGCATAAATCATGGGACGCTGAGCAGAGCTTAATAACGCAGCAGCTTCTTCAATTTTCCCTGGATGGCCTTTGTAGGTAGGCTTGTAGCCTTGAAGCTGAACCGCTTTCCATTCCCCATTAAAGTCAATCACTGTGGAAGCCACATCTTTGGGCAAATCAATTAAGACCGGACCCGGACGGCCGCTGGAAGCAATATAAAAAGCATTTTTGATAATTTCCGGCAGCTTTTGGGCATCCTTGACTAAATAATTATGCTTGGTCAAAGGTAAGGTTACCCCGGTAATATCCACTTCCTGAAAAGCATCGGTTCCAATTTGACTGGTAGGAACCTGTCCGGTAATGGCCACCATGGGAATACTGTCCATGTAAGCATTGGCCAAACCGGTTACCAGATTGGTGGCTCCCGGACCAGAGGTTGCTATGCACACCCCCACCTTACCAGTAGAACGGGCATAGCCGTCAGCGGCATGGGCAGCCCCCTGCTCATGTCTTACCAAAACATGCTGAATCTTTTCTGAAGCATAGAGTGCATCATAAACCGGCAGAATAGAGCCTCCGGGATAACCGAATACCACGGAAACTCCTTCCAGTTCCAAGCACTGTACCAGAGCTTGGGCAGCAGTCATCTCCATCTCAAAACCCCTTTCTGTCATTTTACAAACAATGCTTCCACCTGCTGACGGCAGAAGCTTTTTATTTTGACTACAAAATTTGTACTTAATTTAGGCTAAAAAAACCGGCGGCAAATTTTCCTTGTAGCGAAATAATTCACCGCCGGTAAAAGATCAATTATTTGTCTTTTTTCAGCCAGGACATCATGCCCCGCAGTTGTTTACCAACGGTTTCAATTTGGGAATTTTGGGCTTCTTTCCGCATGGCATTAAAGAAAGGACGATTGGTCTGGTTTTCCAGCAGCCAGTTGCGGGCAAAGGTACCATCCTGAATTTCGCTTAAAACCTGTTTCATTTCCTGTCGGGTTTCCTGATTGACAATCCGTTTGCCAATGCAGTAATCGCCGTATTCAGCCGTATTGCTGATGGAATAACGCATCCAGCTCAGGCCGCCTTCGTTAATTAAATCAACAATTAATTTCATTTCATGCAAACATTCAAAATAGGCCATTTCCGGAGCATAACCGGCTTCAACCAGAGTTTCAAAGCCTGCCCGGATTAATTCGGAAACCCCGCCGCACAAAACAGCCTGTTCGCCGAATAAGTCGGTTTCGGTTTCTTCTTTAAAGCTGGTTTCAAAAACCCCGGCTCTGGCACATCCAATGCCTTTGGCATAGGCTAAGGCCAAATCCTTGGCTTTACCGCTGTAGTCCTGATATACCCCAACCAGTCCGGGAACTCCGGCACCTTCTTCGTACATCCGCCGCACCATATGGCCGGGGCTTTTGGGAGCTACCATGACTACATCAATATTAGTCGGCGGCTGAATCTGGCCAAAGTGAATGTTAAAGCCATGAGCAAACATCAGGCATTTGCCTTCCGTCATGTAGGGAGCAATGTCGGCTTTATAAATAGCCGCCTGAGTTTCATCCGGAGTCAAAATCATAATCATATCCGCTTTTTGAGCGGCTTCTGCTACAGAATAAGCTTCCAGACCGGCAGCTTTAACTTTTTCTACACTTTTGCTTCCGGCATACAGACCGACAATAACATCCAATCCGCTTTCTTTCAGGTTTTGAGCATGAGCATGACCCTGGGAACCAAATCCGATAACCGCAATTTTTTTGCCTTTCAGAAGAGCCAGGTCAGCATCCTGTTCGTAATAAACTTTTACCATCTTTTCTTTCCTCCTTAAGCATTTCTGCCAAAACCAATCATAAGCCTAATTATAATCCTTTTAACTGCAAAAAACCAGAGGCTTCTCGAATATATTTTAATGTCTTAACATGGCCACCTTGCCGGTTCGCATTAATTCTTTAATTCCATAAGGCTGAATGCTTTCTTCAAAGGCATTAATTTTATTTTCATCTCCGGTACACTCCAGAGTAATGGATTTTTTGCTCAAATCCACAATTCTGGCTCGAAAAATATCGGCTATCTGCAAAATCTCGCCTCGCTGGGAGGGCTGTTCCAGACCCACCTTAATCAACACCAATTCCCGATCCACAAATTGTTCAGAAGTAATATCGGTTACTTTCAGCACTTCAATTAATTTATATAACTGTTTGGTAACCTGCTCCAAAACTGTATTATCCCCTTCGACTACAATCGTCATCCGGGAAAAGCCCGGCTTTTCTGCCCGTCCCACGGTCAGACTGTCAATATTAAAGCCCCGCCGACTGAACAGACCAGCTACCCGGGTCAGGACACCGGGAGTATTTTCCATTAATACCGCCAGGGTATGCCGCATAACCATCTCTCCTCATTTTGAAACTGACTTACCCACAGGCAAGCCTGCGGGGTTCCAATTGTTAAGCGTTGCTTGTAATCGTACATCATTTTCAGACTTTGGAATACAAGTTTATGCTTAGAGCAAAGAAACTTTATAGACAAGCAATCCGTTGATTACATT
>JAZRVI010000053.1:0-44128 GCA_045599035.1 Desulfocucumaceae bacterium
CCAGAGCCAAGGTTAACACAGATAATGCCAATACCTTTAATGTACTTTTGTGCATTTTGTTTTTACACTCCTTTTTAGTAAATTTTACAGTAACCCGCTATCAATGAATATACCAAAAGAATCGAATAATGTCAATAAATATTAATATGCCTTATTTTTTAAGAAATAAAATTTATTAACAAATTTTAGGTAAGATAATTCCACAGCCAAGAACCAGCTCTCCCTGATAAAAAACCACAGCCTGTCCGGGAGTAATTGCCCTTTGCGGGCTTTGAAAAACCGTCCGAACCAGGCCATTTTTTTCCGGATAAATTACAGCTGGAGCCGGAGGGCTGTTATAGCGGATTTTAGCTTCCACTGCCAAAGGAGCGGTTAATCCTCCCAGGGCAGAAAAATTATTTTTTTCTGTCCAAAGTTCTCCAGCCAGCAGATCTTTATTTTGCCCCAAGACTACTTCTCCGCTGGCTGCCCTGACCTCCAGAACATACATTCGCTCTCCAAAGCCAGAACCCAAGCCCCGTCTTTGTCCAACCGTATAAAAGGGATAACCTCCATGTCGGCCAATGACTTCTCCGGCTTTATTTAAAAAATTGCCCGGCTGAATTTGTTTACCCAATCTTTTTTGTAAAAAAGCATTATAATCCCCGTCCGGAATAAAACAAATATCCTGGCTTTCTTTTTTATGTACAGTCGAAAGCCCCCGCTCTCCGGCCAACTGCCGCACCTGCTCCTTACTATATTCTCCCAAAGGAAAAATGGTTCGAGCCAGTTGCTCCTGCTCCAGATCAGCCAAAACATAGCTTTGATCTTTTTTGGCATCCAGTCCCTTGAGCAGTTGATATTTTTCTCCCTTTCGCCCAATGCGGGCATAATGTCCGGTGGCCAGATATTCTGCCCCCCATTTTTGAGCCTGCCGCCACAGCCAGGAAAACTTCATTTCCTTATTACAGAAAAAACAGGGATTGGGAGTTTGGCCTTCTAAATAAGAATTCACAAAATATTGGATAACCTTTTGTTCAAATTCAGCTTCAGCCTCAGCCACCACCAGGGGTATGCCCAATTCTGCCGCTGCTTTTTGAGCTTCGGCCACAACGGAAGAATCCTTTTGGATCTGCATGGTAATCCCGAAAATATTTTGACCAGCTTCTTTTAATAAAGCAGCGGCTAGACTGCTGTCCAGACCGCCGCTTAAGGCTACTGCTATTTTAGGCTTTTCCTGCATTTTAAGCTTGTTTTTCCCGATAATTTTTAATAGCTTCGTGCAAAGCATCAGCCGCCAAATTGGAACAATGCATTTTTTGGGGAGGCAAACCACCCAATTCTTCCGCTACCATTTTATTGCTGATCTGCAAAGCTTCATCCAGGGTTTTGCCTTTAACCATTTCGGTAACCATGCTGCTGGTGGCAATGGCTGCTCCACAACCAAAGGTTTTGAACTTGACATCAGTAACCACATCATTGTCAATTTTCAAATATATTTTCATAATATCGCCGCAAACCGGGTTGCCAACTTGTCCCACTCCATCAGCATTTTCAATTTCGCCCACATTGCGGGGATTTTCAAAGTGATCCATAACTTTTTCTGTATACATGAGAAAGAACCTCCTGTTTAATCATTATCTTCGTGATCGTGGTGATCGTGCATATGACAGGCACAGCTTCCAGTAGCTACAAATTCATTTTCCTGATCCAGAGGGGACATAGCTCTGAGTCGGGTGACAATTGGGGGCATAATTTCCAGAAAATAATCTACATCTTCCATGTTGCTGTCCCGTCCCAAAGTTAAGCGAATGGAACCATGAGCGGTTTCATGAGGAATACCGGTGGCCAACAATACATGAGAGGGTTCCAAAGAACCAGAGGTACAGGCGGAACCGCTGGAAGCCGCAACCCCTTTCATATCCATACTAAGCAGCATGGATTCGCCTTCAATATAATCAAAGGTAAAGCTGGCATGATTGGGCAGGCGTTTTTCCGGATGACCGGTTAAATTTACATAGGGAATATTGGCCAAAACCTCTTTAATCAATTTGTCCCGCAAAACGGTCAGGCGTTCGGCCTCCGCTGCCAAATCCCGCACAGCCAATTCACAGGCCAGACCCATACCGACAATACCGGGAACATTTTCTGTTCCGGAACGGCGTAATTTTTCCTGAGCACCGCCGTGGAACAGGGATTGTTTCCATTTGGTACCTTTACGAATATATAAAGCTCCCACTCCTTTGGGTCCATAAAATTTATGAGCCGCCAGGGAAAGCAGATCTACACCCAGTTCATCCACATTAACCGGAATTTTACCAAAGCTTTGAACGGCATCAGTATGGAAAATAACGCCTTTTTCTTTAGCAATTTTACTGATTTCTGCAATGGGCATAATAGTGCCAATTTCATTATTGGCGTGCATAATGGTAATTAAAATAGTTTGATCGGTAATGGCCGCCCGGACATCCTCCGGATTAACCATTCCATATTTATCCACCGGCAAAATGGTAATTTCAAATCCGGCTTTGCCTAAAGCTTTAACCGTATTAATTACGGCATGATGTTCCACCGCTGAAGTAATAATATGATTACCTTTATCTTTATTGGCCATAGCTATGCCGTGAATGGCCATATTATCGGCTTCCGTTCCACCGCTGGTAAAGATAATTTCTTTCGGATCAGCTCCAATGGCAGATGCTACTCTTTCCCTAGCCAAGTCCAAATCCTGTCTGGCTTCCCGGCCAAATTTGTGCATACTGGTAGGATTGCCAAAGTTACCTTTAAGCTGTTCAAAAACCAGCTCGGCAACTTCCGGACGAACCGGAGTGGTAGCACTGTGATCAAAATAGACCCTTCGCATGGTTAAAATTCCTCCCAAATATAAAAATTAACGATTGACTTCCTGAGCTTCCCGGCACATATCCTCCAGAGTAGTGGAGTCCAAAACCTCGGTGATGCTATCTCTGACCCGAGCTAAAACACTTCGGGTGATACAGTTTCCGGCATTACCGCAATCCGGTTCCCCGGATTCGCTGACACATTCCACCAAATCAATGGGACCTTCCAAAGCCCGGATTATATCTCCAACTCGAATTTCGGCTGGTTCTCTGGCCAGCAAATAACCGCCGGAAGCTCCCCGCACGCTCTTGACCAAACCCGCTTTGCGTAAGGTAGCAAATAATTGTTCCAAATAATATTCAGACAAATTCTGCCTTTGTGCAATAATTTTCAACGGAATAGGTTCTTTATTTTTGCTGTGCAAAGCCAAATCGAAAATAGCTTTTAGACCATAATGGCCCTTGGTGGAAAGCTTCAAGTTCCCACCTCGCATTTCCTTAAAAAATTACTTTAAGTAGTTTGCCCCATGAGGAAATTATTAATCCCAATAAATCAGAGCAAAATACTCGGAATTATCCAAACAGTATCTTACCACCTCTAAAAACTAAAGTCAAGTTTTCCGCCTCATTTATTTGCACAAAAGAACAGGTTTTTTCCTCTTGATTCCGAATTAAACTGCAAAAAGAAAGTGAGGCCAAAGCAATGTTGGATCATTCCTGGCAAAAGGTTTTGAAATCTGAATCCAACCAGCCCTATTGGATCAAGCTGATGGACTGGCTGGATCATGCCTATAAGGAGCAAGAAGTACTGCCAGTTCGGGAGAATCTTTTTCAAGCCTTCAGGCTGACTCCCTATGAACAGGTCAAGGTTATTGTTTTGGGACAGGATCCCTATCCCGGAACCGATCCCCAAGGCGTTCCGCACGCTCATGGTCTGGCCTTCTCCAGCCAGTCCACCTGCCAAATTCCTGCCTCCCTGAAAAATATCTATAAAGAATTGGCTCAGGATCTGCAAGTTTCGCCCCCGGACAAAGCTGACCTAAGTCCCTGGGCTGAACAAGGAGTTTTACTGCTGAACACAGTCTTGACGGTTCAAGCCGGAAAATCCAATTCCCATCGCAAAAAGGGATGGGAAATATTTACCGATCACCTTATTGAGCTTTTGGGCAAGGATCCTTTCCCCCGGATCTTTTGGCTTTGGGGCAATCCGGCCAAGGCCAAACAGCCTTTGATTAAAGGAAAGAAAAAATTAATTTTAACAGCGGCTCATCCCAGCCCGCTTTCCGCTTACAAAGGTTTTTTTGGCTCCCGACCCTTTTCCCAAACCAATCAATTTTTGCAGCAGCAAGGACTGGAACCCATTAAATGGGTTTAATATTCAACGGAAAGCAGACAAAGCCCCTGGGGAGGCAAAGTCATTCCGGCCAAACTGCGTTGCTTTTGGTTTAAAATTTCCGGCAAAGCCGCAGCAGAAAGTCGCCCCAATCCCACATTCAGCAAGGTTCCGGCAATGATTCTGACCATATTATATAAAAAGCCATTGCCGCAAACTTCCAAATCTAATAAAGCTTCCTGTCTGCTAACCTGTAAGCGATCCAAACGCCGAACTGTACTTTTGACTGGAGTTCCCACCGAGCGAAAAGCAGCAAAATCATGCTCGCCCAACAAAAAGTCGGCAGCCCTTTGCATTTCCTGCTCAACCAATTTCTGAGGAACAAAATAGCTATACCTCCGCCAGAAGGGATGAGGTATTCGGGCATTATAAATTCGATAGCGATAGGTTTTGCGATGAGCGGAAAAACGAGCATGAAAATCTTCCGGCATCTTTTGGGCTTCCCGAACTACAATATCCGGAGGTAACAGAGCATTCAGAGCTATGGGGGTTTTTTCCAGAGGAACCGGCCAACGCTCCAAGCGAAAATTAACCACTTGCCCCCAGGCATGAACCCCAGAGTCCGTTCGACCCGAACCAATTACCGCAACCTTTTCTTTGGCCAACTGAGAAATAGCCTGTTCCAAAGTTTCCTGAATAGTGGGTTTGCCGGTTCCCCTCTGCTCTTGAAAACCAAAATAATCCGTACCGTCATAAGCTACGGTTAATTTGAGATTATCCACCTTTTCACCCCCTTATAAACCACAAAACGGCAGTTAAAATTAACTGCCGGGGTGGTTTTGGATATTTATACAACAACAGGGCGTTATCCCTGATCCAGACTCCAAGTCTGAGACCTCCCGAATTCGCCCCGCTGTATTTTTTCAGGTATTTAAAAAAACACTCTCAAAAAATTGGGATTTTAGACTAATTCCAGAATAGCCATTGGTGCAGCATCGCCTCTTCTGGTGCCAGTTTTGATAATTCTGGTGTAGCCACCGATACGATCTGCATATTTGGGAGCTACTTTTTCAAATAAGTCTTTAACCACAGCTTCGTCATACATATAAGCCAAAGCTTGGCGGCGAGCAGCCAAATCACCTTTTTTGCCCAAAGTAATCATTTTTTCAGCAATACTTTTGACTTCTTTGGCTCTGGTTTCTGTGGTCTGAATCCGTTTTTCTTTGATTAATGAGGTAACCATATTTCTCAACATGGCTTTGCGATGGCCAGTGGTCAAACCTAATCTTTGATAACCCACCGTTTTCCCTCCTTATTCATCATCTTTTCTCAAGGAAAGCCCCATGCCTTCCAGTTTTTGAATAACTTCTTCCAAAGATTTTTTACCCAGATTCCGAACTTTCATCATATCGTCTTCATTGCGTTGAACCAATTCTTCCACAGTATTAATACCCGCCCGTTTCAAACAATTGTAAGAACGCACCGAAAGATCCAATTCTTCAATGCTCATTTCCAGAATCTTATCTTTCTTTTCTTCTTCTTTTTCAACCATAATCTCTACATTCTGGAGATTTTCGGTCAAACCGATGAAAAGCCGCAAATGTTCGGATAAAATCTTAGCAGACAGGCTAACCGCTTCATCCGGACGAGTACTGCCGTCCGTCCAGACCTCCAGGGTCAATTTGTCATAGTCGGTTCTTTGCCCCACTCTGGTATGTTCGACCAGATAATTGACCCGTTTAACCGGAGTATAAATGGAATCCATGGGAATTACTCCAATAGCAGATTCCCCTTTTTTATTCCGATCAATAGAGGCATAGCCCCGCCCTTTGGCCACAGTCATTTCCATGGATAATTTTCCGTCTTCAGCCAGAGTAGCGATTACCAAATCATTATTTAAAACCTCGACTTCCGGGTCAGTAATAATATCGGCAGCCGTTACAATTCCTTCACCTTTGGCATCAATCCGGATAATTGTTTCTTTTTCAGTATGCATTCTAAACCGCAAGCATTTAAGGTTTAGAATAATGTCAGTCACATCTTCTTTTACGCCGGGTACTGTGGAAAACTCATGCAAAACCCCATCAATCTTAACCGAAGTAACAGCCGCACCCGGCAAAGAAGAAAGCAGGATTCGACGCAGCGAATTGCCCAGAGTTGTCCCGTAACCCCTTTCTAATGGTTCCACCACAAACCGGGCATAGGTGTTATCTTCATTGGCTTCCACATTTTCTATTTTGGGTCTTTCTATGGAGAATGAAGTTTTCGCTTCTTCTAATTCCATCATATTCAAATGGCAACCTCCCAGAATAGTTAAGGTTCGCTTGCTTTTAAGGGCAAACTGACCCAGCGGCAACAATGCAAGAACAAGTTAGGAAACTTGATCTTGCAAAGAATACCATTTTATCTTGAATATAATTCAACGATCAAATGTTCTTCAATCGGAATATCGATCTGATCCCGAGTAGGCAAAGTTAATATGCGACCAACATTACCATCATATTCAAGCCAGGCTACCTTGGTTTTTTCCGCAGCCTGTTCCATTAATTCCTTCAGACGGGGCGATTCCTTGCTTTTTTCTTTAACTTCAATAACATCGCCAACCTTAATCAGGAAGGAAGGAACATTAACCTTTTTGCCGTTAACCGTAAAATGTCCGTGTCTGACCAATTGCCGAGCTTCCACCCTGGAAGACCCCAGACCCAAACGGTAAACTACATTATCCAATCTTCTTTCCAGAAGACACAACAAATTTTCCCCGGCAATACCTTGTTGTTTTTCAGCTTTTTGGAAATATAAGCGGAACTGTTTTTCCAAAATACCGTAAATCCGGCGAACTTTCTGTTTTTCCCGCAACTGCAAACCATACTCGCTGACCTTTTTGCCTCGAGATTGGCCATGCTGTCCGGGAGCATAACCTTTACGCTCTACAGCACATTTACCGGAGTAGCATCTGTCCCCTTTTAAATAAAGCTTCAGACCTTCTCTCCGGCACAATCTGCATTGAGCACCTGTATATCTGGCCATCTACATCCTCCTCAAGTGTTCAAGGAATACTCTATTTTGAATTATTTGCTTAAACTCTCCGGCGTTTGGGTGGACGGCAGCCATTATGGGGAATGGGAGTTACATCTTTAATCAGGTTTACTTCCAACCCTGCTGCCTGCAAAGAACGAATGGCGGCTTCCCGACCGGCACCCGGTCCTTTAACCATTACTTCCACTTCTTTCATACCATGTTCCATAGCTTCCTTGGCCGCTTGTTCGGCAGCCAGCTGAGCGGCAAAAGGAGTGCTTTTCCGAGAGCCTTTGAAGCCGACCTGACCGGCACTGGCCCAGGAAATAGCATTTCCCTTGGTATCACTAATGGTTACGATAGTATTATTAAAAGTGGACTTAATGTGAGCCACTCCCCGATCAATGTTCTTTTTTTCACGCCTTTTGGTTCTTACGCCTCGACGCGCCATTTGCAAACCTCCCCTTTGGGCTTTATCCGGCTGCTAATAAGCCGAACCACTTATTTTTTCCGGCGTACCCCAACGGTTCTTTTCGGACCTTTGCGGGTACGGGCGTTAGTTTTTGTTCTTTGTCCCCGAACCGGCATTCCCCGGCGGTGTCTAAGACCTCTGTAGCAGCCAATTTCAATCAGCCGCTTGATGTTCATGGCAATTTCCCGCCGCAAGTCACCTTCGACCTTATAATTCTTTTCAATAGTTTCTCTTAATTTATTGATTTCTTCTTCGGTCAGGTTTTTTACCCGGGTATCCGGATTAATTCCGGTTTGTGCCAAAATTTCATTGGATGTAGTTCTGCCGATACCGTAAATATAGGTCAGAGCAATTTCCACCCTTTTATCACGAGGCAAATCAGCCCCAGCGATACGTGCCATGCAGCTTACACCTCCCGTACTTATCCCTGTCTTTGTTTATGTTTGGGGTTTTCGCAGATGACCATGATCTTGCCTTCCCGTCTAATCACCTTGCATTTTTCACAAATCGGTTTTACCGAAGACCGTACTTTCATTCAAAACCCCTCCTTTTCTCCGGCAATTACTACTTATAACGATACACGATTCGACCTCGGGTCAGGTCATATGGAGATAATTCTACCATTACCCGATCTCCGGACAAAATCCTGATAAAATTCATTCTGATTTTTCCGGATACATGAGCCAATACTTTATGGCCATTTTGCAATTCAACTCTAAACATGGCATTTGGTAAAGGTTCAATTACCGTACCTTCCACTTCAATAACATCCTGCTTGGACATTTTTACCTCCTCATGGGGGGACTAAACCTACCCCACTATAATTTGGTTAATATTTCCGGTTGGTCATCAGTAATTGCGACAGTATGTTCAAAATGGGCGGATAATTTGCCATCTTTGGTAACTACAGTCCAATTATTCAACAGCGTCTTAACCTCGTAAGTTCCCATGTTTATCATCGGTTCAATGGCCAGGGTCATCCCAGCCCGAAGTCTTGGTCCGTGTCCTGGACGGCCAAAATTGGGGATTTGGGGATCTTCATGCATTTTAGAGCCAACTCCATGCCCAACATAATCCCGGACTACTGAAAAACCGGCGGCTTCAGCGTGTTTCTGCACCGCATGAGAAATATCTGACAGCCGCTTTCCCGTTTGAGCCTGTTCAATGCCTTTAAACAGGGATTCTTCCGTAACCTGCAAAAGCCGAGCGGCTTCCGAATCAATTTCGCCCACCGGAAAAGTTTTGGCACTATCTCCAAAATAACCATGAATCCCGGCTCCAATGTCTACGCTGACAATGTCCCCTTCCGCCAAAACGGTTTTCTTGTCCGGAATCCCATGCACTACCTGCTCATTAACCGAAATACAAGTAGCTGCAGGAAAATCATACAGACCCTTAAAAGCCGCTGAAGCACCTTCGGCCAGAATAAAATTTTCGGCCAACCGATCCAATTCAGCCGTGGTTACCCCCGGCTTAATAGATTTTTTAACTTCCTGGTGTGCCCCGGCCACTACTTTGCCGGCATCCCGCATATATTTTAATTCTGTTGCTGATTTTAGAGTAATCATAATTCGCCTACTTAATAAATCCTTCGTAACTACGCATCAGCATATGGGACTCGATCTGCTTCATTGTATCCAAAGCGACCCCTACGGCAATTAACACCGATGTACCCCCGAATTTAAAATCCTCAAAACCGATTAGACCCACTAACTGATTTGGAATAATCGCAATCAAGGCCAGGAAAACCGCTCCGGCCAAAGTAATTCTGCCCATAACCTTAGCAATATAGTCTGCTGTCGGACGACCCGGTCTAATCCCCGGAATAAACCCACCGTACTTTTTGATATTTTCCGCCATATCGGACGGATTGGTAATAATAGCAGTATAGAAGTAAGTAAAACCAATGATTAACAACGCATAAATAATCACATTGGCCGGATCATTCCAACCAAAATGGTTATAAAACCATCTGGCAATGCTGCTTTTAGCCTGAAAATAATAAGCAATTTGTTCTGGCAGCATCAGGATTGAAGAAGCAAAGATAATGGGAATAACCCCTGCCTGATTAACTCTCAATGGTAAATGAGTAGATTGTCCGCCATAAACCCGACGGCCGACAACTCTTTTGGCATATTGAACCGGAATTCTCCGCTGACCTTGTTGTACAAATACAATGCAAGCTATTACAGCAATAATTACAACCAACAAAATCAGAACATCAAAAATTCCGATGGTGCTATTATCCATGGTTAAATAGCTCCAGATTTTACCTAAAGCTCCCGGAATCTGAGAAACGATCCCGGCGAAAATGATTAAGGAAATTCCGTTTCCAATTCCTTTTTCCGTAATCTGTTCACCCATCCACATCAGCAAGGTAGTACCACCGGTAATAGCTATGGCTACTATCAGATAAGACCAGAAGCTGGGATGAGTTAAAGCACGATCAACCGCAGCTACTGTACCAATGGCCTGCACAAAAGCCAAAACTACCGTCAAATACCGAGTGTATTGAGTAATTTTTTTCCGTCCTTCTTCACCTTCTTTGGAAAGCCTTTCCAAGGCGGGAATTACTACCGTCATCAACTGCATAATAATTGAAGCATTGATGTAGGGAGTAATACTCATGGCAAAAATGGTAAAAGCCGAGAAGGAACCCCCGGAAATAATATTGTAAAAACCAAAAAGCTGATTGCTTTCTACCAGTTGGGCAAAAGCATTGGCATCTACCCCTGGAACCGGAATATTGGCTCCCAGACGAAAGAAGAAGAACATTACGAAGGTAAAGAAAATTTTATGCCGTAATTCACCAATTTTGAATACGTTCTTTAAAGTGCTAAGCACTTAAATCACCTCAGCCTTACCACCGGCTGCTTCTATTTTCTCTATTGCCGATTTACTAAAAGCATTAACTTGAACGGTTATAGCCTTATTTAAATCGCCATTACCCAAAATCTTAACTCCGTCGGCGACTTTTTTAATCACACCGGCATCAAGCAAAGTTTCCAGTGTAACTACCGTGCCAGCTTCAAAACGCTCTAAAGCAGAAACATTAATAGCAATGATTTCTTTTTTAAACGGCTGGTTGCTAAAACCCCGTTTCGGCATCCGTCTTTGCAGGGGCATCTGGCCGCCTTCAAAACCGGGACGAACTCCGCCGCCCGAACGAGCATTTTGACCATTGTGACCCCGACCGGCTGTTTTACCCCAGCCGCTGCCAGGTCCCTGACCTTTGCGGGCAGGTTTTTTTCTGGCTCCGTAATTAGGTCTTAAATCGTTTAACTGGATCACCTGATTTTACACCTCCCTACGCTTCTTCCACCTTCAACAAGTGAGCAACTTTATTGATCATGCCCTTGATTTGTGGAGTATCTTCCTGAATAACGGAACTGTTCAGCTTGCCCAAGCCCAAAGTTTTGACAACAACTCTTTGGTTTTGCGGCCGACTGATCACACTTTTAACCAGGGTAATTTTCAATTTTGCCATTACCAATCACCCCTAACCGATAATTTCTTCCACAGATTTCCCCCGAAGCCGGGCTACTTCCTGCGGAGTTTTCAGATTTTCTAAAGCTTTAATGGTAGCATAGACCATATTATTCGCATTGTTGGAACCCAGAGATTTGGTCAGAATGTCTTTAATTCCAGCCAATTCCAGGATAGCCCGAACCGGACCCCCGGCAATAACCCCGGTACCAGGAGCAGCAGGTCTCATTAAAACTTTGCCTGCTCCAAAAATCCCGGTGATTTCATGCGGAATAGTAGTGCCAGCCAAAGGAACTTCAATCATGTTCTTTTTAGCATCCTCAACACCCTTGCGAATGGCTTCCGGAACTTCGCCGGCTTTTCCCAAGCCAGAACCAACATGACCATTTTCGTCTCCAACAACGACCAGAGCAGAAAAACTAAATCTCCGCCCGCCTTTAACTACTTTGGCTACCCGGTTAATAAATACGACCTTTTCGGTCAACTCCATGCTTCCAGCATCAATTCTGGACACCAGCTTCCCTCCCTTGCAGTACTTAATTAGAATTTAAGTCCAGCTTCTCTGGCAGCATCTGCCAGCTCTTTAATTCTGCCATGATAAATGTAACCGGCCCGGTCAAAAACCACCGATTCAATTCCCAGATCCAGGGTTTTGCGAGCAATTAAGGCACCTACTGCTTTGGCACCATCAATATTACCGCCATTATTTTGCCCTTTTAATTCAGCAGATAAAGAAGAAGCAGCAGCCAGGGTTACTCCTTTTTCATCATCAATGATTTGGGCATAAATATTATTAATGCTGCGATAAACATTCAAACGAGGACGCCGGGCTGTGCCAAAAATTTTGTTACGCACTCTGACTTGACGTTTGGCTCGCAGTTTATTGCGATCAGCTTTTTTAATCAACTTAAAGTCAGCTCCTCCTACTTTTTAGCCCCAGCCTTACCAGCTTTGCGGCGAATATGTTCATTTTCGTATTTAATACCTTTACCTTTGTACGGCTCCGGTTCTCTGACTGAACGAATGTTGGCGGCCACAGCCCCTACTTTTTCTTTGTCCATGCCTTTAACCGTAATTTTGGTTTGAGCCGGAACTTCGATTTCAATTCCTTCGGGCGGAACAATTTCCACCGGATGAGAATAACCAACATTCAAAACCAGGGTTTTACCCTGCAAAGCAGCTTTGTAACCCACCCCGTTCATTTCCAGGTTCTTGGAAAATCCTTGAGTTACGCCCACTACCATATTATTAATCAAAGTCCGGGTCAGGCCATATAAAGAACGATATTGTTTGGCTTCCGGTTCTTTAACCGTAATTACATTATCTTCAATCTGCAACTGCATAGCCGAATGCAATTCCCGCGACAGCACACCCTTAGGGCCTTTAACGCTAATGGCACAGCCGTCCAGCTTTATTTCAACCCCTTGCGGAAGTGCAATTGGTTGTTTGCCAATTCTGGACACATCTACACCTCCTTAAAGTTATGATTTACCAGACATAACAAACTACTTCGCCGCCCAACCCCAATTTACGAGCCTGCTTATCAGACATCAGACCCTTTGAGGTGGATATAATGGCAATTCCCAAGCCGCCCAAAACTTTGGGGACGGCATCTTTTCTGGCATAAACCCGCAAGCCGGGCTTGCTGATTCTTTTAATACCGGTGATAACTCTTTCTTTGTCAGAACCGTATTTCAAATAGACTTTGATGGTTCCCTGTTTGGCATCCGCTATATATTCACAATCTTTGATATAGCCTTCCTGCTTCAAAATATCAGCAATAGCTTTTTTCATTTTGGAGGCCGGAGCTTCCACTTTTTCATGGTAAACAATGTTAGCATTGCGAATACGGGTCAAGAAGTCTGCCACGGGGTCAGTCATTACCATGCCCAAAAACCTCCTTCCAAATTACCAACTGGCTTTGCGTACTCCGGGGATTTCACCTTTATAAGACAGTTCCCGAAAACAAATCCGGCAAATACCGAATTTACGCATATATGCGTGCGGCCGTCCACATAGCTTGCATCTATTGTAACTGCGTACCTTATATTTAGGTTGTTTGGCACAACGGTTAATCATGGACTTTTTTGCCACTATTTTCCCTCCTTACTGATTTCAAATTTAAGATAAGGGACATTTTATGCTGCTGCAAAAGGCATACCCATTAACCGCAGCAATTCACGAGCTTCTTCGTCAGTCCGGGCAGTAGTAACAAAAATAATGTCCATGCCTCTAACCTGATCGATTTTATCATATTCAATTTCCGGGAAAATCAATTGTTCCTTGATTCCCATGCTGTAATTGCCCCGGCCATCAAAAGATTTCGGAGAAAGACCACGAAAGTCACGCACTCTGGGCAGGGCAATACTGATCAATTTATCCATAAAATGATACATTCTGTCGCCCCGCAAAGTAACTTTGCAGCCTACTTTCATGCCTTCCCGCAATTTGAAAGCAGCAATAGACTTTTTGGCTTTGGTGATTACCGGCTGCTGACCGGTAATAATAGTTAAATCGCCCACGGCAGCATCCATGGCTTTGCTGTTTTGGATAGCTTCGCCTACGCCGATATTAACCACAATTTTTTCTATTTTGGGGACTTCCATGATATTTTTATACTCAAATTTTTTCGCCATAGCTTCGATTACTTGAGCTTTATATTTTTCTTTTAATCTCGACACCCCAAATTCCCTCCTTCCAAATATTCGTTCTCCGGAATTACAAAGGAAAATTTTGTTTTAGTCCAAAACTTCTCCGCATTTATTGCAAACCCGAACCTTGCTGCCGTCTTCCAAAAACTTTTTGCCGATTCTGACAGGCCGACTGCATTTTTTGCAATAAATCATTACATTGGAAACATGAATTGGAGCTTCTTTTTCCATAATTCCTCCCTGGGGGAATTGGCGGTTTGCTCTCATATGGCGTTTAACAATATTAATATCTTCGACAATACAGGTTTCTTTAGCCGGTTGCACACTGACAATCTTACCTTTTTTGCCTTTATGTTTGCCAGCAATAACTACTACGGTATCGTCTTTTTTAACGTTAACTTTGTTGGGCATTATTTATTCCCACCTCCTCTTTTCTCAACCGGTTTGCAGCTTATAAAACCTCGGGAGCCAAAGAAACAATTTTCATAAAGTCCCGATCTCTAAGCTCTCTTGCCACCGGTCCAAAGATACGAGTACCCCGAGGGCTTTTATCGTCTTTAATCAACACGGCTGCGTTTTCATCAAATTTAATATAAGAGCCGTCCGGACGACCTAATTCTTTAACCGTGCGAACCACTACGCACTTGACAACTTCACCTTTCTTAACAACGCCGCCGGGCGTAGCTTCTTTTACCGAACAAACGATAATATCTCCTACGCTGGCATAACGACGCATCGAACCGCCTAACACCTTAATGCACATCATTTTTTTAGCCCCGGTGTTGTCGGCTACTTTCAAAATGGTTTGAGGCTGAATCAATTAAATTTACCTCCCTTCAGCGTTAGTGTTCGTTTTCTGTTAGATTTGGTGTGCTCTTTCCAGAATTTCAACGATTCTCCAACGCTTATCTTTGGAAAGCGGTCTGGTTTCCATAATTTTAACTTTATCGCCAATCCGACAGGCATTTTCTGCATCATGAGCTTTAAACTTTTTGGTTCTTCTAACGGCTCTTTGATACAAGGAATGGCTGACCAGAGTTTCAACGGCGACAACCACGGTTTTATCCATTTTATCGCTTACTACCCGACCAATCCGGGTTTTCCGCAAATTGCGTTCTTCCAAGCCAAATACCCTCCTTCATGCTTACTGGACAACAATCCCCATCAGCTCTCTTTGCCGCTGGATGGTTTTGGCTCGGGCAATATTCCGTTTTACTTCCCGAATCCGAGCCGGATTATCCAATTGCCCTGTCACCAAACGAAACTTCAGATTAAAGAGTTCATCTTTGGAATCGTCAATTCTCTGCACCAGTTCAGCATCAGTCAATTGTTTCAGATCTCTAACCTTCATTTGGTTCACCTGCTTCCCCACGAATCACAAACTTGGTTTTGATAGGCAGTTTGTGGGCGGCCAGCCGCATGGCTTCTCTGGCAATATCCTCACTGACCCCGGCCAATTCAAATAACATCCGACCCGGTTTAACTACAGCTACCCAGTATTCTGGAGCCCCTTTACCGCTTCCCATACGGGTTTCAGCCGGTTTTTGGGTAATCGGACGATCCGGGAAAATTCTAATCCATACTTTACCGCCACGTTTGATATAACGGGTCATGGCAATACGAGCGGCTTCAATCTGACGACTGGTGATCCAGGCTGCACCTTGAGCCTGCAAACCAAATTCACCAAAATCTACCGAAGTACCACCCTTGGGTTTACCTTTTAAATCCGGGCGGTGCTGCTTACGATATTTAACTCTTTTTGGTAATAACATTTGAGTTTATTCGCCTCCTTGCCCGGCTTTTATTTTGGATTCAGGCAAAACTTCGCCTTTGTAGATCCAAACTTTAATTCCAATTTTGCCATAAGTAGTATTGGCTTCCCAAGTAGCATAGTCAATATCTGCCCGCAAAGTGTGCAGAGGAACTTTGCCTTCACTATACCATTCAGAACGAGCAATTTCGGCTCCGGCCAGACGACCGGCACAACAGATTTTAATTCCCTTGGCACCCATTTTCATAGAGCGGGAAACCGCTTGTTTCATAGCTCTTCTGAAGGCAGTTCTTCTTTCAATTTGAGAAGCTACATTTTCAGCTACCAGTTGAGCATCAACTTCCGGATTTTTAACTTCCATGATATTGATATGAACCTGTTTACCGGTCATGGCTTCCAATTGCTGCCGCAAAGTTTCAACTTCGGCTCCAGCCCGACCAATTACGATACCGGGTTTGGCGGTATGGATGGTTACTTTCACCCGATTGGCAGCTCTTTCGATTTGGGTTCTGGAAATTCCGGAATGAAACAATTTTTTCTTAATGAAATTACGAACCTTTACATCTTCTACCAAAAGATCGCCAAAATCTTTTTTATTGGCATACCATTTGGCATCCCAGTCTTTAATAATCCCAATTCTTAATCCCTTAGGATGTACTTTCTGCCCCACGCTAACCCTCCTTCACTGCGGTCTTTTCCTTAACCACTATGGTGATATGGCAAGTACGCTTACGAATCATATCCGCCCGGCCTCTGGCTCTGGGCAAATAGCGTTTTAAAGTCGGACCTTCATCTACATAACATTCGGCCACAAATAAATCGTCTCGAATCATATCATAATTATGTTCGGCATTAGCTATCGCCGATTTCAAGACTTTATGCACCGGTTCCGAAGCACCTTGCGGTGCATATTTCAAAATTGCCAAAGCTTCTTCAATACCCTTGCCTCGAATAAGATCCACCACCAGACGCACCTTACGAGGGGAGATACGAATGTATTTGGCAACAGCTTTGGCTTCTGAAACTTTAGCTTGCGGATTTTCCGCTTTGGCTACATCTGCCATTGCTTTTTACCCCCTTTGTTTTGTCCTACTTCAGAGCAGTAGACCTTTCCGTATGATTGCCATGTCCCCGGAATAATCTTGTAGGAGCAAACTCTCCTAATTTATGTCCTACCATATCTTCGGTAACATAAACGGGAATATGTTTTCTGCCGTCATGGACGGCCAGAGTATGACCAATCATTTCCGGGAAGATGGTTGAGCGGCGAGACCAGGTTTTAATAACCTTTTTATTTTCTTCGGTCATGGCCATCACTTTTTTCAAAAGTTTTTCATCACAATAAGGTCCTTTTTTCAGGGAACGACCCATCAGTTAGCCTCCTTTCCATGATCAATCTTACTTCGTCCGTCTCTTGACAATCAGCTTATCGCTGGGTTTATTCTTTCTGGTTCTGGCACCCAATGCCGGTTTACCCCAAGGAGTTACCGGGTTGCGGCCAATCGGAGAACGACCTTCCCCACCACCGTGCGGGTGGTCACAGGGGTTCATAACAACCCCACGAACTGTAGGTCTGATGCCCATCCAGCGTTTCCGTCCGGCTTTACCAATGCTGATGTTTTCATGGTCGGTGTTGCTGACCTGACCAATAGTAGCCCGGCAGTCCAAAAGCAGCAAACGCATTTCGCCTGACGGCAGACGAACATTGGCGTATTTGCCTTCTTTAGCCATCAACTGAGCTGTAGTTCCGGCTGAACGAACCAATTTGGCTCCTCCTTTGGGATACAGTTCAATATTATGAATCAAAGTACCCACCGGAATATTCCGTAAGGGCAAAGTATTCCCGGTTTTAATGTCAGCATCCAAACCGGAAACCACATCCATGCCAACTGTTAAACCAACCGGAGCTACGATATAGCTTTTTTGTCCATCTGCATAATGCAGCAGGGCAATACGAGCTGACCGGTTAGGATCGTATTCAATACTAGCAACTTTAGCGGGAATCCCGTCTCTAATTCTTTTGAAATCGATGATCCGGTATTGCCGTTTATGCCCACCGCCTCTATGTCTGACGGTTACCCGACCCCGACTGTTGCGTCCGGCTCTTTTTCTCAGGGGAGCCAGCAGGGATTTTTCCGGTTTGGCAGTAGTCAGCTCTTCAAAAGTTGATACTGTTACAAACCGGCGGCCGGGAGAAGTGGGCTTAAATTTTTTAATCGCCAACTTCAATACCTCCTTGTTTACATTCCTTCAAACAATTCGATTTTGTTTCCTTCTTGCAAGGTAACAATAGCCTTTTTATAATCGGGAGTTTTGCCCAAAACCTGGCGTACTCTTTTCATTTTTCCTTTGTAACGCATGGTCCGAACCTTCAAAACTTTGACATTGAACATTTGTTCAACAGCCTGTTTGATTTCCACTTTATTGGCTTTCAAATCAACCACAAAGGTATATTTGTTTTCTTCTTGCAAAGACATACTTTTTTCGGTAATTACCGGCCTTTTTAAAACATCACGAGCGTCTTTCATCAGGCCAACACCTCCTCGACTCTGACCACAGCATCTTTAGTCATCACCAAAGCGGGATGAGCCAGGACATCATAGGTGTTCATCCAGCTAACCATTACCGGTTTTACGCCAGCAATATTGCGAGCGGATTTGATTACATTATCATTTTTATCAGTGTTATCAATGACCACCAAAGCTTTTTGATCAATTTTCAAATTATTCAAAATCTGGACGAAAGCTTTGGTTTTGGCTTCTTCCATGGTCAAGCTGTCCAAAACAATCAAATTGCCGGATTCCACTTTGGAAGATAAAGCAGATTTAATGGCCAGTCTTTTGACTTTTTTGTTCAGTCTCAGGCTGTAATCCCGTGGATGCGGGCCAAATACAGTACCGCCGCCCCGCCAAATGGGAGAACGGGTGGTACCCTGTCTGGCACGACCAGTTCCTTTTTGCCGCCAGGGTTTTCTGCCGCCGCCGGAGATTTCGGAACGGGTTTTGGTATCATGGGTTCCTTTTCTTTGACCGGCTAAATGAGCAACCACGGCGTCATGCAAAACAGAACGATGAACAGGAATGCCGAAAACATTTTCATTCAGCTCAATTTCATCCACCTGGTCGCCATTGATATTATATACAGCAACTTTAGGCATTTAAGCTCCTCCTTTACATTCTGCCGACCCTAATTTGCTTTCACACTGTCTTTGATTATTACCAGGCTGCCTTTCGGCCCGGGGATGGCCCCTTTGATAGCCAGCAGATTGTTTTCAGGATTAACCTTTACCACTTCCAAGTTTTGCACAGTAGTTCTGGCAGCACCATATTGACCAGGCAGTCTGCGTCCTTTAAATACCCGAGCTGGGCCCATTGCTCCGAGCGAACCAGGCCGACGGTGATATTTGGAACCGTGTGCCATTGGTCCGCGGTGGAAGCCATGTCTTTTAATCCCGCCGGAAAAGCCCCGGCCTTTGGAGGTTCCGGTCACATCAACCTTATCCCCAACCGCAAAAACATCGGCTTTAATTTCCTGTCCCACCTGATAGTTGTCAAAATCATCCAGTCTTAATTCTCTCAAATAGCGGAGCGGCTTAACGGAAGCTTTGTCAAAATGACCTTTCATGGGTTTGTTAAAAAGTTTTTCCCTTTTGACCCCAAAGCCGATTTGAATAGCTCCATAACCTTCTTTATCCGGAGTTTTTTTCTGGACCACATAGCAAGGACCTGCTTCAATCACAGTAACCGGCACAGATAAACCGGTTTCGGTAAAAATCTGGGTCATACCCACTTTTTTACCCAAAATTCCTTTTTTCACTTCTTGCTGCACCTCCATTGGAAAATCAGCGGTTCAGTAGATTCTGAACTTGACTTCCTGTATCCCTAGAGTTTGATTTCAATATCCACTCCAGCCGGCAAATCCAGACGCATTAAAGCATCCACCGTTTTGGGAGTAGGTTCCAAAATATCAATCAAACGCTTATGGGTTCTCATTTCAAATTGTTCCCGAGAATCTTTATTAACATGGGGGGAACGCAAAATGGTATAAATATTTTTTTCAGTCGGCAAGGGAATCGGGCCAGCTACGGAAGCTCCGGTTCTTTTGGCCGTGTCCACAATTTTTTGAGCCGATTGATCCAGCATACCATGATCATAGGCTTTTAATCTGATTCTAATCTTTTGATTTTTCAATCCAACTGCAACCTCCCTTCACCAATCAGGTTCTTATGGCATTCGGGCAAACTTTGACTTCATCGCAAGACCGAAGCCTCACAATGAAGCCAAAGTGCTTTTTTGACATCCTTCCACCACCTAAAAGGGGAGGAAATTCTCGTTTGAGTCAAGAGACGAGCCAACCCCGTGTGCCCACGGTTAAATTTTATATATTCAGGTTATTATTCAATAACAGAAGTTACAACGCCAGCTCCAACAGTCCGACCGCCTTCACGAATAGCGAAGCGTAAGCCTTCTTCCATAGCAATCGGGGTGATCAATTTAATGGTCATCTTGATGTTATCGCCAGGCATTACCATTTCTACGCCTTCCGGCAGTTCTGCAACACCGGTAACATCAGTAGTACGGAAATAGAACTGAGGTCTGTAGCCGGTAAAGAACGGGGTATGACGACCGCCTTCTTCTTTGGTCAGAACATAAACTTCAGAGTTAAAGTGGGTGTGCGGTTTGATGCTGCCGACTTTGGCCAAAACCTGTCCGCGTTCAACTTCTTTGCGGTCAATACCTCTTAACAGGCAACCAACATTGTCTCCAGCTTCCCCACGATCCAACAGTTTGCGGAACATTTCAACGCCGGTAACAACGGTTTTGCGGGGTTTATCCTGCAAACCAACGATTTCAACTTCTTCACCAACGGTAATGCAGCCGCGTTCGATTCTACCAGTAGCAACAGTACCACGACCGGTAATGGAGAAAACATCTTCAACCGGCATCAAGAACGGTTTATCAACATCGCGTTCCGGAGTAGGAACATATTTGTCAACAGCATCCATCAGTTCCCAAATGCTTTTGCACTGAGGGCAATCCCGGCTGCCGCAGCCGCATTCCAAAGCTTTTAAAGCCGAACCGGTGATAATGGGAATATCGTCGCCGGGGAAATCGTAAGCAGACAACAGTTCCCGAACTTCCATGTCAACCAGTTCCAATAATTCTTCATCGTCAACCTGGTCAGCTTTGTTCAGATATACTACGATGTAAGGAACGCCAACCTGACGAGCCAGAACGATGTGTTCACGAGTCTGAGGCATGGGGCCATCAGCAGCGGAAACAACCAGAATAGCTCCGTCCATCTGAGCAGCACCGGTAATCATGTTTTTAACATAGTCAGCGTGACCTGGGCAGTCAACATGAGCATAGTGTCTGGTTTCGGTTTCATATTCAACGTGAGCGGTATTAATGGTAATACCCCGTTCTCTTTCTTCCGGAGCGTTGTCAATTTCATCGTATTTTTTAACTGAAGCCTGACCTACAGTGGACAAGATAGTGGTAATAGCAGCAGTCAAAGTAGTTTTACCATGGTCAACGTGTCCAATAGTACCAATATTTACATGCGGTTTAGTTCTTTCATATTTAGCTTTAGCCATCTATAATCTTCCTGCCTTTCTGAAAATATCTTTTTATATTAACCATTGCGTTTGGCAATGATTCCTTCAGCAATATTATGAGGAACTTCCAGGTAATGACTGAATTGCATGGTATAGGTTCCCCGACCTTGAGTTTTGGATCGCAAGTCGGTAGCATAACCAAACATTTCTCCCAGAGGAACCATGGCGTGAATGACCTGAGCAGTTCCCCGGCGTTCCAGTTCTTCAACCCTGCCCCGGCGGGAATTTAAATCTCCGATAACATCACCCATGTATTCATCCATCACTACAACTTCCACCTTAACGATGGGTTCCAGCAAAATGGCCTGGGATTTGGCGGCTGCGGCTTTAAAGCCCATGGAGCCGGCAATTTTAAAGGCCATTTCGGAAGAGTCTACCTCATGAAAAGATCCGTCTAATAAAGTAGCCCGAATATCAATCATTGGATAACCGGCGGAAATCCCACTTTCCATTGCTTCCTTAATTCCAGCATCAACCGCCGGAATATACTCTTTGGGAATCACGCCACCAACAATTTTATTGACAAATTCATAACCGCCGCCCGGCTCCATGGGTTCAATTTCCAGAACCACATGGCCATATTGCCCACGCCCGCCGGACTGCCGGACAAATTTTCCTTCAGCTTTAGCTTTGGACTTAATAGTTTCTCGATAAGCAACCTGGGGACGGCCGACATTGGCATCCACCTTAAATTCCCGAAGCAACCGATCTACAATAATCTCCAGGTGCAATTCGCCCATGCCTTCAATGATGGTCTGACCGGTTTCGGCATCCGTATGCATTCGGAAGGTCGGGTCTTCATCACTGAGCTTAACCAAAGCCAGCCCCATTTTGTCCTGGTCAGCTTTGGTTTTGGGTTCAATAGCTACGGAAATAACCGGTTCCGGAAATTCCATACTTTCCAGAACAACCGGAGCCTTTTCCTCGCAAAGAGTGTCCCCGGTTCCGGTATCCTTTAATCCGACTGCCGCTGCAATATCCCCGGTAGAAACCTGCTCGATTTCTTCCCGGTGATTGGCGTGCATTTTCAAAATTCGTCCAATCCGTTCCTTTTTATCTTTGGTTGGATTGTAGATATAAGATCCGGAGGTTAGACTTCCGGAATAAACACGGAAGAAGGTAAGCTTACCTACATATGGATCGGCCATAATTTTGAAAGCTAAAGCGGAAAAAGGTTCATCATCGCTGGCTTTTCTTACTTCTTCTTGTTCAGTTTGCGGATTGATTCCCTTGATCGGCGGTACATCAGTAGGAGCCGGCAAAAAATCAATAATGGCATCCAAAAGAGGCTGAACTCCTTTGTTTTTAAAAGAGGAACCGCACAAAACCGGAATAACCTTAACCGCCAGAGTAGCTTCCCGCAGACCCTGCTTAATTTCGTCCACAGTCAGCTCTTCGCCCTCCAGATACTTAAGGGTTAATTCCTCATTGGCTTCTGCGGCTGCTTCCACTACTTTTTCCCGATATTCAACGGCCATATCCAGCAGATCTTCCGGAATCTCTACCAGGTCGCTATGAGTTCCCAGATCATCGGTATAAACTATCGCCTTCATATTGATTAAATCAATAATCCCCCGAAAGTCCTCCTCACTGCCAATGGGGAGCTGCAAGGCTACGGGATTGGCTCCCAGCCGTCCTCTAATCAGTTCCACTCCCCTAAGAAAATCAGCTCCGACCCGATCCATCTTATTGATATAAGCAATTCGGGGAACGCCATATTTATCGGCTTGCCGCCAGACAGTTTCGGACTGAGGTTCCACTCCTCCCACTGAACAAAAGACCGCAACGGCTCCGTCCAGCACTCTTAAAGACCGTTCTACTTCCATGGTAAAATCCACATGACCAGGCGTATCAATAATGTTAATCCAAAAACCATTCCAATGACAAGTTGTAGCAGCAGAGGTAATGGTAATACCCCTTTCCTGCTCCTGAACCATCCAATCCATGGTAGCGGCACCGTCATGCACTTCTCCTATTTTATGAACCCTTCCGGTATAAAATAGAATCCGCTCAGTAGTAGTGGTTTTCCCGGCATCAATGTGAGCCATAATACCAATATTTCTGATTTTTGCCAAATCTTTGGCTTTCGCCGCCATCAAAGTTTTCCCCCTCTTAACTTTACCACCGATAATGAGCAAAAGCCTTGTTGGCTTCGGCCATTTTATGGGTGTCTTCCTTCTTCTTAACTGTAGCTCCGATATTATTAGCAGCATCCATGATTTCGGCTGCCAGCTTTTCTTTCATGCTCCGACCGCTTCTGGCTCGGGCATAATTGGTCAACCATCTGATTCCCAGGGTTTGACGACGGTCATGACGAACTTCCACCGGAACCTGATAGTTGGCTCCACCGACTCGACGAGCCTTAACTTCCAGAACCGGCATTACATTTTTCATAGCCTGTTCAAAAACTTCCAGGGGATCCTGATTGGTTTTTTCTTTAATAATATCAAAGGCTCCATAGCAGATTTTTTCAGCTACTCCTTTTTTGCCGTCCAGCATAACCTGACAAATCAATTTGGAAATCACCTTGTTATTATAGACCGGGTCCGGAATAACTTCAATTTTAGCTCTTGAACCTCTTCTGGGCATCTTTTTCCCCCCTTTGCTGTAAATTATTCCTGCTTATTTCTTCGGTCGTTTAGCACCGTATTTAGAACGAGACTGATTGCGGCCCTGTACTCCAGCGGAGTCCAAAGCTCCTCTGACAATGTGGTATCTGACCCCCGGCAGATCTTTTACCCTGCCGCCTCTGACCAGAACCACAGAGTGTTCCTGCAAATTATGTCCGATACCAGGAATATAAGAAGTTACTTCTATGCTGTTGGAAAGTCTGACCCTGGCCACTTTCCGCAATGCGGAATTAGGTTTTTTGGGTGTTGTAGTATAAACTCTGGTACAAACTCCTCTTTTTTGAGGACACTCTTTCAGTGCCGGGGCAGAAGATTTTTTAATACCGGCTTCTCTGCCCTTGCGGATCAACTGATTAATGGTTGGCACTCACTTGCACCTCCTTCCGGGAAATATTTTATTTATGTGTATTCTTTTAGGCTTTATTAGATTTCCGGTTTTACAATTTACTTTTACCACCCATCCAAAGGCAGACGGCTTCCAAGGGTTAATCCCTCTTAAAAAGCTTGGTATTTAAGCCTCCACCACCCAAGGGCAGCGGGTTTTACGCTCTCAAGTTATAAAACCAGACCCCTACATAGTATCATTAATTATAATTTATGTCAAGTTTTTCTGTTAATTTTAGGTTACTGGAAAATTTAATTTTGCTATTTTTGCCAGTCTCCCGATTTTTCTTCCCAAGTAATCAGATAATCCCCTTCACTTGTTTCGGCTGGTGCTTCTCCTTGAGGAGGAAGGGAAGCCCCAGGCCGCAGCAGCAAAAATAAAGCGGTAACCAAAGCCGGAACTACCAAAATCAAACTAAAGCAGGCTTCCTGCCAACTCACCGCATTTTCGTTGACTAATTCCGTGGAACCCAGAATTAAACTGATGGCTACACAGCCATCCCAAAAAGCATGATAAAAAACGCAAACCCAAATATTCCGGGTACGAATATATAAGGCCGCCAAAAAAAGTCCGGTAATGGAAGCATAGCAGGATTGAGTCAGCGAGGCAGAAAAGCTGGCTCCGGCCAACATATTGACCATATGATAAGCCCCAAAGATCAGGCTGGAAAAAAGAGCAGCCCCCATCCTGCCCCGCCGGGTTTTGGCAAAAAGATCTAAAAAACTTTCCAGCAAAATTCCCCGAAAAATAAATTCCTCAAAAACACCCACCGCAAGTAAATACAATAGGAAGCAAATAATTTCCCCGACCGAAGCCAATTCTGCTCCCGCTTCGCTGACCTGACCAATTACAATAATTATGGCCAGCAGCACCGCCCAGATCAGCACCGGCAGTCCCAATCGACTGCCCCGGCCAAAGCCCAGGCGAAAATCCGGTTTCTTTTGCCAATAGCCGTTGACAGTTAAAAACAAAAGGCCAATTCCGGCTGCTCCAATTTCGGAAACCAAAAGCAGGAAAAGCTGATTATCCAACAATCCCCTGGGCAAAAAGCTTTCGCTCAAGCCCAAAATAACCCCACTGACAATGCCCCACAGGAAGAAGCCAAACATGGCTCCCACCACCAGCAATAAAGCTCCTATTAAATTAGCTTTTGGGGTTTTTCCCACCATAACCTGCTTCTCCTGTTTCCAGCTTATTTTTCCGCTTCGACCACCGCCTGGATTCGGGCAACTGCTTCGCTCAGAGGCAATACTTCCATTTCTCCGCTCCGCCGGAATTTTAATTCCACGGTTCCTTCTTCCAGGGTCTTTTTGCCAATAATCAGGCGTAAGGGATAACCGATTAAATCGGCATCTTTAAATTTAACTCCCGGTCTTTCGTTGCGATCATCCAAAACCGCTTCCAAACCAGCCTGGTTAATTTGCTGATATAATTTTTCAGCTAAAGCCATCTGTTCAGCATCCTTGGAGCTAACCGGAATTACCGCTACCTGATAGGGAGCAATAGCCATCGGCCAAATGATCCCATTTTCATCATAGTTTTGTTCAATAGCGGCAGCCATCGTCCGGGTTACCCCAATTCCATAGCAGCCCATAACAATATTGCGGGTTTCGCCTTTTTCATCCAGGAAAGTAGCCTGCAAAGCTTCGCTGTATTTGGTACCCAGTTTAAAGACCTGCCCCACTTCAATTCCTCTGGCTTCTTCCAAGGGCTGACCGCAATGCGGACAGGGATCGCCTTTCTTAACCAGTTTCAAATCCATCAGCTTATCCCATTTAAAATCCCTTTGGGGATTGACATTGGTCAGATGGAAGCCGGTTCTATTGGCTCCGCAAAGAGCATTAACCATAGTGGCAATTTCCGTATCAGCAATAATTTGCACTCCAGTCAAGCCCACCGGCCCGGCAAAGCCCACTTCCGCTCCGGTAAGCTGGCGAACCGTTTCCCCGGAAGCAATTTCCAGGTAAAGGCAATCAACCGCTTTTTGCAGTTTAATTTCATTAACTTCCCGATTGCCCCGCACCAAAGCCGCCACGGTTCCTTTGTCGGTTTCATACAAAACAGTTTTTATAATCTGGTCTGAACCAACCTGCAAAAATTGGCAGACCTCCTCTACCGTATGACTGTCGGGCGTAGAAACCTCCTGCAAAGGCAGGGCTTCTCCGCTTTGTGCCGCCGCATCCGGGGTTTCAGCTCGTTCATTGTTGGCTGCATAGCCGCAGGAATCATCCGGACAAAAAACGACCACCGCTTCGCCGGACTCTGCCAAAACCATAAATTCGTGGGTATTGTTGCCCCCAATAGCTCCGGAATCCGCTTCCACCGGTCTAAATTGCAGGCCGCAGCGTTGGAAAACCCGAGTGTAGGCATCATACATTTTTTTATAACTCAAATCCAGACCAGCTTCGTCCCGATCAAAGGAATACAAATCCTTCATAATAAATTCCCGACCCCGCATCAGACCAAACCGGGGACGGCGTTCATCCCGATATTTATTTTGAATCTGATAGAGCAGCAAAGGCAGTTGTTTATAAGAATAGACTTCCCCCCGAACCAAAGAAGTAATCATTTCTTCATGAGTAGGACTCAAGCAAAAATCCCGGCCATGCCGATCCTTGAGCCGGAATAATTCTTCCCCATAAACATTCCAACGACCGGATTCCAGCCATAATTCGGCTGGCTGCATAATGGGCATCATCAATTCCTGGCCGCCTTTAGCGTCCATTTCTTCCCGGACAATCTGTTCAATTTTTCTAATTACCCGCCAGGCCAGAGGCATTAAGGTATAAACCCCAGCGGCTGACTTGCGGATCAAACCAGCCCGCAGCAAAAGCTGATGGCTGATGACCTCCGCTTCTGCTGGAATCTCCCGCAAGGTGGGAGCTAATAATTCAGAAACTTTCAAAATAGTTCCTCCTTCAAAAAATATTAAAATTAATATACAATCCCCAAAGAACCTAAAATTAACTATAAAGCCTTTGAGCCAACCAAGCCAAATTTTGACCCAAATTACGCATATTAGCCACGCCTTCGGTATCCTGATAAACATCACCCAAATGCTGGCCATAGACCATATTCCAATAAGTAGAACCTGCCAGAATCATTTCTTTGTTTAAGAAAAAGTGGTTCATGGTATCTACCGCCGTCATTCCTCCGGCTCGACGCACAGCCGCTATGGAAGCCCCAATTTTGTGCCGCAAAAGCCCCTGATTGCCGGCCACCACCACTGCTGCCCGATCCAAAAAGGCTTTCAGGCGAAAGGAAACATCGGCAGTATAAACCGGAGAAGCCAAAATAATAATCTCCGCTTCGGTCAGCTTTTGAAAGCAGGCGGCAAAATCATCTCCTGTTTGCAAACAGGCCGCTTGATCGGCACAGCGAAAACAAGCCTGACAAGGTTTAATTTCCTTATTATATAAGTTAATTAATTCAATTTCAATGCCTTCCTTTTGCAATTCAGCCAAAACCATGCGAGTAATTAAAACCGTATTGCCTTCCTCTCTGGCTCCTCCACAAATTCCAATGGCCTTCATAAATTTTCCCTTTCTTGAATTAACAAGTCGATTTCCCGCAGCAGACCGTCCAGCAATTCTGATTCCGGTACGGTTTTGACCACCTGGCCTTTGCGAAAGACCAGCCCCCGGCCTTTTCCCCCGGCAATCCCCACATCAGCCTGAGCAGCTTCTCCAGGTCCGTTAACCGGACAGCCCATCACCGCCACCTTGAGGGGAATTTCCAGCCCCCGCAATTTTTCTTCTACCTGAGCGGCCAAACCAATTAAATCAATTTCGGTGCGGCCGCAGGTGGGACAGGAAATAAGCTCCACCCCTCTTTGCCGCAAGCCCAAAGCCCGCAAAATTTCATAACCAACCCGGACTTCTTCCACCGGATCTCCGGTCAAAGAAACCCGCAAGGTATCCCCCAACCCCTGGGAAAGCAAAGCTCCAATTCCCACGGCGGATTTAATACTGCCGGCAAAAAGGCTTCCGGCCTCGGTTACTCCAATATGCAAGGGATAGTCCACCTTGGAAGCCAAAAGCTTATAGGCTTGCAGCATAGAAGGTACTTCAGAGGATTTCAGGGAAATTTTAATTTCCCGATAGTTCAGCTTTTCCAAAAGCCGAACCTGTCTTAAAGCACTTTCCACCAAGGCTTCCGGGGTAATGCCGCCATATTGCTGAAGCAAATCCTTTTCCAAAGAACCGCCATTCACCCCAATTCGGATGGGAACCTGCTTTTTTTGAGCCGCTTTAACCACCAAAGCTACCTTGTCCTCCGAACCAATATTGCCCGGATTAATTCGCAGGCCATCCACCCCGGCTTCCAAAGCGGCCAAGGCCAGCCGATAATCAAAATGAATGTCAGCAATCAAAGGCAGGTCAACCTGTTTTTTAATGCTGGCCAAGGCCAGAGCCGCAGCCTGATTGGGCAAAGCCAGTCGGACAATTTCACAGCCAGCCGCCGCCAACCGCTGAATTTGCTGGACGGTAGCTTCCACTTCGGTAGTTTTGGTATTGGTCATGGATTGAACCGAAATGGGATAATCTCCGCCAATTCCCACTGAGCCTACTTTAATTGTCCGGGTCTTTTTTCTCTGCACCATAATTCCCTCCCCGCTTATTTACCATAAAAAGCTTTCTCCGAAAAGTGAGGCTACATCGTTGCAGGTTACCAGCACAATAAAGCCCATCAAAAACAGAAAACCCAACATATGCACATAATTTTCCTTTTTGGGATCCACAGGCTTCCGGCGAATGCCTTCCACCAGCAGGAATAAAATTCGACTGCCGTCCAAAGCCGGAATCGGAAATAAATTAAATAAACCCAAATTAATGCTCAAGGCTACGGTTATTCCAATTAAATAATCCCAGCCCATATTAACCGCCGTGCCAATTTCAGAAACGATTCGCACCGGACCGCCCAATTCCAGGCTTTGACTGCCTCCAATGGCCTGACCAATAAATTTGAGAATATACCAGCAGAAATCAAAGGTATATTGAGTTCCCAAAAGTAAAGCTTGCCCCACATTGATGCTTTCCCGCTGATATTCTGGAGAAATTCCGATTAAAGCTCCTCCGCCCTCCTGAGGCACAGGAGTAACTGCCATACTCTGTTCCTGTCCGTTGCGTTCAATGGTTATAATCAGTTCCTGACCGCCGGAAGAAGCAATCAGACCTTGCAATTCTTCCCAATTCGCAATGGCTTGCCCATCAATGGCCACAATTAAATCCCCCGGCTGCAAACCGGCTTGTTCAGCCGCTCCGCCCTCAACCACCGAATCAATTTGGCTGGAGATCAAATAATTGCCGTTTTCATCAGCAGCCACCACTCCGGAAGTCAAATAAAACCCGGATACCAAAAGTATGGCCAGAACAAAATTCATCATCGGCCCGGCCAGAATTACCAAAATTCGCTGCCAGACCTTTTTGGTATTAAAGCCCCCCGGCTCCGGTTCCTCATCCGGATTCATACCCGCCATATTAACAAAGCCGCCCAAAGGAACTATACGCAAATTATATTCGGTATCACCCTTTTTAAAGCCGGTTAAACGAGGTCCAAAGCCCAAAGAAAATTCATTAACCTTAATTCCCACCCACTTGGCCACCGAAAAATGGCCTAATTCGTGAATAAAAATTAAGACCCCAAAAATAACAATCGCCGCTATTGCTACCAAAAAATAATGAGACAAGCTTTATCAAACCTCCTCTTTATTTTATCAGCCACTCGGATCGAACCCGTCGATCTTCCTCCAATATATCATCTAAAGTTGGATGGGCATAATTGGCCGTTTGTTCCACAGCCTGAGCAACCTTGGTATAAATTTCCGGAAAAGCCAGCCTCCCGGCCAAAAAATCACTAACCGCCATTTCATTGGCTGCATTCATAATGGTAGGCAAAATTCCTCCGGCCTTGCCCACTTCATAAGCCAAACCCAGCAAAGGAAAGCGTTTCCAGTTGGGCAGTTCAAAGCTCAAATCCTTCAGCTCATCCCATTTAATTCGAGGCCAGTTTTCTGACCAGCGTTGGGGATAGCTGAGAGCAAAGCCAATGGGCAGCCGCATATCCGGCAAAGCCATCTGAGCCAAAACCGCACCATCCCGATATTCCACCATCGAATGGACAATACTTTGGGGATGAATAACTACTGAAATCTGGTCATAATCCAGACCGAACAAATGATGGGCTTCGATTACTTCCAAACCCTTATTCATCCAGGTGGCCGAATCAATGGTAATTTTGGCTCCCATGCTCCAATTGGGATGAGCCAGAGCCATTTTCGGGGTAACCTGGCTCAAGTCCATCGGCTCCTGCCGAAAAGGACCGCCGGAAGCGGTTAAAATCAGGCGTTCCACCCCATTAATACTGATACCCGGCACGGCAGTAGGGCTTAGACCCCGTCCCAGCAAACATTGCCAAATAGCTCCATGCTCGCTGTCCACCGGCAAAATTTTGACCTTTTTCCGGGCAGCCCAGGCCATAATTAAGTCCCCGGCGGCTACCAGGGTTTCTTTGTTGGCCAAAGCCAAGTCCTTGCCCGCTTGAATAGCTTCCACCGCCGGCCTAATCCCAGCCGCTCCGCTCATGGCCGCCAAGACCAAATCACTGTCCGGATGCCGAGCCACAGCCAAAAGCCCGTCGGTACCACACAAAATCTCCGGCTGAGGAACAAAACCGCTTAAAGCCGTTTTTAAGTCCTGAGCCTCGGTCTGCCCGGCCACTGCTACCAGTTCGGGTTTAAAAAGTTCAATTTGTTCCAATAAAATCTGCCAGCGTTTGCCGCAGGCCAAAGCCGCCACCCGCAAATTTTCCGGATGGGCAGCCACAACTTCCAAAGCCTGGCGACCAATGGAACCAGTTGACCCCAAGATTGCAATAGTTTTGTGCATAATTCTAATAACCCCACAATTTTAAAAGTCCATAAGCCAACGGAAAAACCACAAACAAAGCATCAAAGCGATCCAAAACTCCCCCGTGTCCGGGGATTAAATTGCCGCTGTCCTTGACCCCAGCAGTCCGCTTAATCACTGATTCACCCAAATCCCCCAAAGGGCCAAAAATTCCAACCAGACAGGCCAGACTGAAATAAACGCCCACCTTGTTCCAGCCCAAACATATGGTAAAAACTAAAGCCACCAGCAGGCAACCCAGCAGACCGCCCAAGGCTCCCGCCCAGGTTTTGCCGGGACTCACCTCCGGCAAAAGCTTGCGTTTGCCCAAGGCTCGACCCACAAAGTAGGCAGCAGAATCACAAACCCAAGTAGTAATCAGCAAAAATAACAACCAGCTAGACCAATTTTGTTCCGCATCCAAAGCCCGAATTAAATAGGCAGTACTGAACAAACCAAGATAAAAAAAGCTGGCCCAAGCAGTCACTCCCCCGGCAAGCTGATATTGGGGATATTTAATAATTACCAAAATCAGCATTAAAATAAAGGTTAGCCCGGCCACCGCCGCCAAACCACCAATTCCACCCCACCAAGCCGCTGGAGCCAAAGCCGCCAAACCCAAAATCAGCGGCCAACTGGAAAAGCTTGAATCCTTTCGCATAGCCGTTAGTTCATAGGCTCCAGCCAGCATAACTGCTTCCACAAAAAGCAAAAAGGGCCAGCTTCCCCAATAGACCAAAACCAAAACCAACGGAATACCAATTACGGCTGTCAAAATACGCATCCACAACAAAAGTGATCATCCTTTCTATAAGCCGCCATAACGCCGTTCCCGCTGCTGATAGGAACAAATTGCCCGCAGCAATTCGGTTTGATCAAAATCCGGCCATAAAACCGGAGTAAAATAAAATTCAGCATAGGCCATTTGCCATAATAAAAAATTGCTGATTCGATAATCCCCGGAAGTCCGAATCAATAAATCCGGATCGGGAATTTGAGCAGTAAATAAACTTTGGGCAACAGTTTCTGCCGTAATTTCTTCTGGCCGAAGCTGTCCAGCCTGCACCTTTTCCGCTATGGCCTTAACCATTTCCGTAATTTCCAGACGGCCGCCATAGTTCAGACAAACATTCAAAATCAGACCAGTATTGGCCGCAGTTTTGTTTTTGGCTCGCTCCAAAGCTGTCTGCACCCGGTCGGGTAAAGCGGCAATTTGTCCCAAGGTTTGAATGATGACATTGTTTTGATAAATTTCTTCCAATTCCAGATCAACAAATTCCACCAGTATATCCATTAAAGCCTTGATCTCGGACTCCGGTCTTTTCCAGTTTTCTGTAGAAAAAGCATAGACGGTCAGATATTTCAGGCCAATTTCCCCAGCCGCCTTCACAACTTTTTTAAAAGCCTTCATTCCAGCTCGATGGCCATAAACCCTCGGCATGGCTCTTTTTTTGGCCCAACGGCCATTACCATCCATAATGATGGCTATATGCTTCGGCAAGGCCGCAAAATCAATGGCCTTTTGCAATTCATCTGCGGTCAAACCGATTATATCGGAGTTTTTTTTCCCAAAAAGCTTTAACAATCTTTCGTCCCCCTGCCCTCAACTCATTTACTTAAGATATTACCATATCCCCAAAGAAAAAACCTTTATTCCGGCTTATTTTTTCCTGGGAAAAAATAAAAAAAGCCCGGAAAAATTTCCGAACTTCCTTTTAAGCTTTATTCGTTTGTAGCCGGTCGGTTCAGAGCTGGCCGCTCCCGACGGTCACTGCGGAAAATCCAGGGAATCAGGTATAAACCGGAAAGCCCCACCAAAACAAAAATTGTGCGGGAAAACCAGGAATAATTCCGAATCATATCACCGCCAAAAATAGCAGCTACCAAATCCCACTGAAACATTCCGATTAAGAGCCAATTGATCGCTCCGATTACGACCAAAACCAAAGTGGTCTTAAACAACCAATTCAAGCTAACACCTCCTCTTAATGTTTCCAGTATGTCCTTGGTCAACAAAAATATACTCGACCCCAAAAGAAGGTTAATTTAAAGCATTTGTCCGTAAAGTAGTTTCTTTTTCAAGTCTTTCCAATTCTTCCAGGTTTGTTTGTTTGTCCAGATTAAATTTGTCCCCATAACGCTTGATCAGATACCCTGGGCGAATATTTTCATCAACATGATAACGGCGGGGACATTTGCAGGCCACAATAAAGGCCGGCAGCAAAAAGCCCACCCCGGCAAAAGCCAAAGCCCAGGGATTGATCCCCAATTTCCAACGAACTACCAGCATTACCCCGGTATAAAAAACCCAGCCCACCGCAAAAATTCGATAATTTTCCCGGCTTAGTTCCAGTAAGGCTCCCACCAGCATTAACAACATTGTCCAGCCCCAAAAAACCTGAAACCCCGGATAGAACCACAAACAGGCCAATTCCAGCCCAATGGCCGCCAAAAACAAAAACCGTCCCCAAATCGCCAGCTTTTGCAACCGGGGAGCTTTATCCAAAGCCAGACTGTAAAAGCCCAGAATCAGCATAAAGACCTCACCCAAACCGTTCAGTCTTTCTTTGAAGCTCAAGCGGGAACCAACCACCGGCTTGCTATACAAGTCATTGCGGACAGCCGGATACAGGGAAATCAGCCAGGGCAAAATGGTAAAGGCAACAGCCGCTCCAAGCTCCCAGGGACTATCCAAAAAGCTCCCAAGCTGCCCAGCCGCAGCCGGATATAAGAAACGCCCCAGCTCCAGTCCTCCCCAATAGACCAAAGCAAACAACCAGGTAAACCAGACCTGGCGGCCATAAGACCACAAGGGAATCAGACAAACTCCCAAAAAGGCAGTCAAAAGCAGAAAAACCAAACTAAATTCGGCCAGATATAACCAGGCCACCAACACCGCTTCCAGCACCACCATCCAGATCCAAACCGAAAGTGAAATCACCTGCCGGGCAAAAAGATGGGCTCCAGTCAGCAGCAAATAGCCAACAAGCAGCACCAGAAAAATGGCCACCGGCAGCAAATAGTCTATTTCCAACCGGGAAACCTGCCAATAATTACTGATGAGAGTTCCTGCTCCACTAAAAATCACGCCCCAAAAATAAGGCAGGATCCTCACCTTGCCGGCCACAGTCAAAAATAAATAACCGGCCAAAAGACAAACAAAAACTTCACTCCACTGCCAAACCATCAAAAGCTCACAGCAGGTTCCCATTAAAAGCCCGACCAAACAGGACATAATCCAGCCCCATTGAACCGGTTTTTTTGTTGTACCCATAATTATCACCTATTTCAAGTCTATTTCATCCACAACCCATTTATCGGCTGACCACTCCAGCCATCTCTGCTTATGACAGACCGGGCAGGGGGCATTGTGACAACGAATTCGATCCCATTCTTGAATGTAGGTCTTGATCCAGCCCTGCCCGGCACAATGCAGGCAATCTTCCGGCAAAAGAGTCTCCTCCGCTTCCAGTTCTGCTTCAGCCGATACCTTCGGACTTAATTTTTCCAACCCAGCTAAAAACAAAGCCTCAGCAGAATCCGAAGCCTTCGGGGAGTTTTCAGTTTTGGCCAATTCCCCGGCTTCTTCTGATTCTTCTTTGACTTCGCTTGCAGGGGAGGAACTTGCAAGCTCTTCCTCTGCTTCTTCAGCTTGCAAGTCATCCGGTTTTGTTACCGCTTCAAGCCGGGGCGGATTTTCATTTTCCGCAAACGGGGTAAATAGATTGCCGCATTTTAAGCAAAAAGCATCTATTTTAACATCAAAATCCGGATCTAAAGCAATCAGGGAGCAACCGCAACTATAAAAAATCTTTTTTTTCTCTGTTTCCTGTTCCATTTTGACTGCATCCATTTCCGCACTCCCAATCTTGTTTAGCTATCTATGAATTTCTACATAAGCAAGTAAAGTCCTTGCTTATAAAACAAGAAATCTTAACCGGATTTTCGCAATTTCAAGCAATTTTGTCAAATAATTTTCTTATTTAAATTTAAAAGGTTCTCCGTTAACCTGGGAAAGATAAAAATTAAGCTCCGGCAGGGTCTTGGACAAAGCCTGTTTTAAAAAGGGCAGAACGATTATTTCCGAAGCATAATGCCCCACATCCACAAAGCTCAATTTATTTTCCAGCATATTCCGGGCTTCATGGTATTTGACATCTCCAGTAATCAAAACCTCCGCTCCCTTAGCCAAAGCTTCCAGCCAGAAATCCGAGCCGCTGCCCCCGCATAAAGCCACTCGGGAAATCAAGCCTTCTTCTCTGCCCCCATAACGCAAATGTGGCAGATTTAAATTTGCCTGTAGGTAAGACAAAAGCTGAGACAATTGCATGGGCTGGGGCAAATTGCCCAAACGCCCCAGGCCGGCCTGCCGACTGGAGGGCTGAATAGGGAAATATTCAAATGCCGGTTCCTCATAGGGATGAGCCTGCCTCAAGGCTGTCAGAACCGCTTTCAAGCGGCGTTGGGGAAAAATTACCTCCAAACGAAATTCCGGCACTCTGGTTAATTCTCCAATCTGGCCAATAAAGGGTTGGGCTTGCTCTTGAGGCAAAAAGGTGCCGGTTCCAGATCCGGCAAAGCTGCATTGCTCATACTCCCCAATCTGTCCGGCTCCAGCCTGCCAAAGGGATTTTTGAACAGCTTCCAGATAATCCTCCGGCACAAAAACGGTCAGCTTAAACAATTTCTCGGCCGAAGCCCCATTCAGCAGCTCCACCTGTTCCAGACCTAAAAGCCTGGCCAACTGGTCATTAACCCCCTCTTCCACGCTGTCCAAATTGGTATGAGCCGAAAACAAGCTAATATCCCATTTGGCCAAATCCCGAATCAAGCTGCCTTCATGAGCAGCAAAATCAATTTTCTTGACTCCCCGAAACAAAAACGGATGGTGGGTAATAATCAGTTGACAATCCTGTTCCACTGCTTCCTGCAAAACAGAGCGGTCAAAATCCAAAGCCAGCAAAATATTTTTCACTTCGGCTTGAGGATCCCCCACCTGCAAACCACTGTTATCCCAAGCTTCAGCCAAACTAGCCGGAGCAATTCTTTCCATGACCTTAAAAACATCCTGACAAGTTAACATTGATTCATCTCCTTTTTAATTTGTTGAATTTTTTGCTGCAAACGGCCATAAAGCTCCGCCCGAACCGCCAATTCGGTTTTCAGCGGATGCTGGCTCTGGGCAATTCCGGCCAAAACCTGCTGGCACTCCCGGTTTAAACGCTCCAAATATTCCGGCCAAAGCGGATCCTGATTTTCCCAAAGCCGGGGTCCCCAACGCCGAAAGAATTTCTGTGTCTCCCTGCCTCTGACCGCTGCCATAATTACATATAAATGGCCTTCTTCCAAAACCAGCTTTTCCTGCTGCAAATACCAGCCATGCTCATTCAGCCAGATTCGCAGTTCCGGGGCAAAAGACTGAGGCTGGAGAATCAAATGCTTAATCTGACTTAAGTCCCCCTCAGCCAGAATTTCCAGCATAGTATTGCCACCCATACCGGCCAAAACCACAGTTTCCACCTCACCCGGCCGCAAAGGTTCCAGTCCTCTGCCCCAACGCACCTCAATATTTTTAACCCCCTGGCTTTGGATATGGCGGCAGGCCGCTGCATAAGGCCCCTTATTTAAATCCGTGGCAATGACTCGAGGGCAAATCCGGCTCAACTCCAAAGCCAAAAAACCATGATCTGTGCCAATGTCCGCTACTGGATGACCAGGAGGCACCAAAGCCCAAACCGCCTGCAATCGTTTGGAAAGCAAACTATCCCTCCTTAATCCTTGAGCAGAAGTCCTACCGGACAATGATCACTGCCCAAAATATCGGCATAAATTACCGCATCCTCCACCCGCTCCGCCAGACTGTCAGCGAATAAAAAATAATCAATCCGCCAACCGGCATTGCGTTCCCGGGACTTTCGCATATACGACCACCAGGTATATTTCCCGGTTAAGTCCGGGTAAAAATAACGATAACTGTCCTTTAGGCCAATAGACAAAAGATCACTCAGCTTATTTCTTTCCTCCTCGGTAAAACCAGCACTGCGGCGATTACTTTTGGGATTTTTCAAATCAATCTCCTGGTGAGCTACATTTAAATCCCCGCAAATAATCACCGGCTTGGCCAAATTGCTTATATAGTTTTTAAAGGCATCCTGCCATTGCAGACGATAATGCAGGCGGGCTAATTCCGGCTGCGAATTGGGTACATAAACATTCACCAAAATAAAATCGGTATATTCCAGAGTCAGCATTCGGCCTTCCTGGTCATGCTCTTTCAAACCCATCCCCTTGCGAACGGCCAAAGGTTTAATCCGGCTAAAAACTGCTGTTCCGGAATAACCTTTTTTGACAGCACTATTCCAATATTGATAATAACCGGGCAAGTCCATTTCCACCTGCCCTTCCTGCAATTTGGTTTCTTGCAGACAAAAAATGTCAGCCTGTTCCTGCTCAAAAAATTCATGGAAATTTTTCTTCAAACAAGCTCGCAGGCCATTGACATTCCAGGAGATCAACTTCATAATTTCACTTCCTCAAAAATAAAAAATCTTTTTTCTTTTTCCCCTCAAAATCCCCAAATTCCTTCTGAAATTGCAAGATCCCCCCAAAAGTAATTACAAAAATTTTATAAATCCGCCATAGTCAATCAAAAGAAATATTTTATGGAATAAAAAACTTCTAACTGTTTTGAGAATTGACTTCAAAATCAACTCCTGCTTTCTCAAAAGCAAACTCCCAGCATTAGAGGCAGGCCATTTGGCCTGCCTCTAATGCTTTTCTGCTGCCAGCATTTCCAGCAAAATTTCACTCAAAACTCCGGCCAAAGCCGCTGCACTGGCTTCGGCCTCCTCCAGGGTATTATTGGTATTACCTATCTCTACCAACAAAGCATGGTTATGCAAAAACTGATTATAGCGTCCTTCCTTAACAGTCACTCCACTGCACAAACCAGGATATTTTTCGTTTAATCGACCGGACACCGTTTCGGCAAACTCCTTATTTTTTTGCCAATTAGGAAAAGCGGCACGGGCATCCGAACCCGCCACAAACATAATCTTGGCCATTTTTTGTCCATTAATTTCAATCATGCTTTGAGAGCGGCTTTTTTCGGAATCCCGATGCAAGTCCAACAAAATCCGAATTTCCGGATTTTCAGCCAACAAATTAACCGCAGTTTGATAGGAATTATTATAAGCTTCGTTGTAGGGACGATCATTAATCTGGTGGCTATGCACCACTTTAATGCCCACCTTTTCCAACTGCTCGGCCAAAATCGTTCCAGCCTGAACAACGCCCCCTTCTCCTTCCAGCCGATCCACTCCGTCGGTCAATTTATAGGTTTCTCCGGTATGAGTGTGATAAATCCCAATCAAAACCTGTCCCGACAATTCCCCCAAATCTACAAGCTCCGGTTCAACCCAAGCCATCAATTCTGTTTCCCAATCCTTTTCTGTCCCTGCCCATTCCGCTGCCACTGGAAAATCCCACAAGGCCAGGGGAGAATTAAGCTTGTCCTGAACCCTTGGCCACAATTGCCTGCTCATCAGCTCCCAAAGCGAACCGCCAATAGTACTGTCTCCCGCTAATTGAGAGAAACCGGAAGCTGTCGGTTCCCAGATTAACTTTAACTCCAATCCACCCAAGGCTGCCAGCAGCAATAAAAACACAATACCCCAAATTACTTTTTTCTTCCTCATTTGCAACCATCCGTCTTTTAGATTAATTTATGCCAAAACCAACTGGTTTTAGAACCAGCTTGCTTTTGGACGCATATAATAAAAAAAATCCGGATAGTCAGGTGATAAAATGGAAAAGCTTGTGAGAAGTCTGGAACGAAATAAATATCAGCTTTTGGAAATGCCCGGCGTGGTTTCCGTGGGTATTGGCCTGAAAACCACCCGCAATCAGGAAACTGAACAACTGGCCATTGTTGTGGGCGTGGAAAAAAAGCAGGATTTGACTCGCCTTGCCCACGGCGAAAATATTACTCAGCTCCTGCGAACTCTGCCAACCGACATTACCGAAGTAGGAGCCATCCGTTTTCAGGGATTTGCCATGTCTCCCCACCCCTGCAAAACCAGTCAGTCCTTTAACACCCGCCAAAATAAAATGCGGCCGACCGTTCCCGGCATCAGTATTGGACATTACAAAATTACTGCCGGTACTCTGGGAGCGGTGGTCTATGGAGATTTTCCCCAGGGCATAGCTCTTTTAAGCAATAACCATGTTTTGGCCAATTGCTCCACTGGTCAGGATAAGCTGGCTCAAGTAGGAGATCCCATTTGGCAGCCGGGGCCTTATGACGGAGGCAGCAAAAACGACCTGCTGGCTCAATTAATCGACTTTATGCCTTATCATTGCGTCACCCGGGAAGAATATCAGCAGGGAGAGCGTCCCGCTCCCAATTATATGGATGCAGCCCTGGCCTTGCCCTTGGACAAAAACCAAATTAAAAGCCAGATTCTGGGCTTGGGTCAGCCAACCGGAACCTTGGAACCCACTCCGGGTCTGATTGTCCTAAAAAGCGGGCGAACCACCGGCCTAACCAATGGCAAAATTATTACCATCCATAATACCTTATATTTGGAAAATGACGGTAAATCCTTTATTTTTGAGGAACAATTCGCCACCACTCCCATGAGCGACAATGGAGACAGCGGTTCTTTGCTGTTAAGCCGCAATAAAAAAGCGGTTGGGCTTTTGTTTGCCGGATCCAACCGCATTACCTATGCCACCCCAATTAATCGCATTTTAAAACATTTTAATGCTAGAATAACTCCCAACTAATTGCCTTTAAACAAATTTTTCACCCTATTTTTAGCTGCCGAGGCTCCCAAGCCCAAAAAACCTTTTTGTCCCTGTAAAACCTGCTGAATGGCCTGCAGGCATTGATCCAATTGTGACCGGGAAACCGTCAAGGGCGGCTCCAAACGCACTACATTGGGATTATTTAAGGTATAAGCCGTAATAATCCCATATTCATTCATTAATTTTCCTGCCACCAGGCTGCCCAAATATTCCTCCGACAATTTATCGGTTATTTTTCCCACTAAACCAGAACGGGAGGAATTAAATTCCAGCCCAAGCATCAAGCCCCGTCCCCGAGCTTCTTTTAGCAATGGGTAGGACTGCTTTTGCAGTTCAGTTAAAAAATAACGCCCCTTTTCGGCGGCCTGTCCGGGCAAATCCTCTTCAATAATTACCTGCAAGGCCGCCAGCCCCGCCGCACAAGCCCAGGTGTTGCCTCCAAAGGTGGAAGTATGCAGCAAGGCCTTGCTCCAGCTTCCATAAGCCTTTTGCCAAATTTCATCGGTGGTAATATAAGCTCCAATGGGCATAATCCCTCCCCCCAAAGCTTTGGCCAAGCAGAGAATATCCGGTTCCACCCCAAACTGCTGACAGGCAAATAAACTGCCGGTTCTCCCCAGACCAGTCTGAACCTCATCAACAATCAGCAAAGTACCATATTGATGACACAATTCCCTGGCTTCCGCCAGATAATTGTCTGGAGGAATAATAATACCACCTTCCCCTTGAATGGGTTCCACAATAAAAGCAGCCGCTTTTTCGGTCTGCAAAGCTGCCGCCAAAGCTTCCGTATCTCCATAGGGAACCAGGGTACAGTCCGGCAGTAAAGGCCGAAAATATTGCTGATACTTTTCCCGCCCTGTCACCGACAAAGCCCCAAAGCTTTTGCCGTGAAAAGAATTTCGGCAGGAAATAAAACCGGGTCGGCCAGTTACAATTCGAGCCAATTTCAAGGCTCCTTCAACCGCTTCGGCTCCACTGTTGCCAAAAAACATTCGATTGAGCTTGCCTGGAGCCAATTCTGCCAAATTATGAGCCAAAGCTGATGCCAAACCGCCCAAAGCCGTTTGCAGCAAATTAGGCCGACCTTGCACCTTTTGCACAGCTTCCAATACCTTGGGATGATTATGCCCCAGGCTCATGGCGCCATAAGCTCCCAAAAAGTCCAAATATCTGTTGCCCTGCTCATCCCAAACCTCCGTCCCTTCCGCCCGGACAAAGTTTTTGTTAAAGTTCAGCATTTCCAGCATGGAAACCATTTCGGGATTAATATGCTTTTTATACAGCTTTTCAACGGTTTTTCCGTCCAGATCAAGAGCCGCTTCCAAAGAAAATAAATTTTTTTGATCCATCATTTCCGGCCTGCCTTTTTATTTTATTATAACATGAAAACCCGGTACAACAAATCTTGCCAATTTCATTTTTTTCACAAGCTGGATTCTATGAGCGATGGACATTGCTAACCCCAAAATAAATTTTCTCTGTCAGGCTTTTTTACTTGACAGTCTGGAGAATTTATTTTAAAATAAGTCGTGGTGCATGAGGGACTGTTTATGGAAAACTTTGCTAAAATTAATCTTTATTATGATTTTTATGGAGCTTTGCTGACTGCCCGCCAACAACAGCTAATTGAGCTTTATTATGGAGAAAATTGGTCGCTGGCGGAAATCGGTCAGGAAATGCAGATCAGCCGTCAGGCGGTTTATGATACTTTAAAAAGAGCCGTTCAAACTTTGCAAAAATACGAGTCCAAATTGGGGCTGGTAGCCAAAACTCAACAACAGCAGGCTTTGTTAAAACAAGCCCTGGTCTTGCTGAACGATAATTGTCAGGAAGCTTCCTCGTTAATCTGGCAAGTTTTAGAAAGTGATTAACACTCCCTTGGGGGAAGACATAAACCGTTGTTAGGAGGAACCCTAGATGGTCTTTTCCGGATTAGCCGAAAAATTACAGGATACCTTCAAAAAACTAAGAAATAAAGGAAAACTAACCGAAGCTGATGTTGATGAAGCTTTAAAGGAAATTCGCCGAGCCTTGCTGGACGCTGATGTTAACTTTAAAGTAGTCAAAACCTTTCAGCAAAAGGTCAAAGAAAAAGCCATTGGCAATGATATTCTGACCAGTCTGTCCCCCGGACAACAGGTCATTAAAATTGTCCATGATGAGCTGGCCGAATTAATGGGCAGCGTGCAAAGCAAAATCAATATTTCCTCCAAACCGCCGACTGTCTTGATGATGGTGGGATTGCAGGGAAGCGGTAAAACCACCACTTCCGCCAAGCTGGCCTCCCTTTTGCAAAAGGACGGCAAAAGACCTTTGCTGGTAGCTGCCGATATTTATCGCCCAGCCGCCATCAAACAATTGCAGGTTTTGGGCGAACAATTGGACATTCCCGTCTTTTCCATGGGGGATAAACAAACTCCGGTCAACATTGCCAAAGGAGCTTTGGAATATGCCCAAAATAACGGGCGGGATATGGTCATCATTGACACGGCTGGCCGTCTGCATATAGACGAAGAACTCATGGACGAATTAGCCGCCGTCAAAACCGCCGTCAAGCCCCATGAAATTCTCCTGGTAGTAGATTCCATGACCGGACAGGTAGCTGTTGAAGTGGCCGAATCCTTCCATCAGAAACTGGGTCTGGACGGAGTTATTTTAACCAAGCTGGATGGGGATACCAGAGGCGGAGCGGCTTTATCTATTCGGACAGTTACCAGCTGCCCGATCAAATATATTGGTACCGGAGAAAAGCTGAACGCCTTGGAAGTTTTTCACCCGGATCGCATGGCCGACCGGATTTTGGGCATGGGTGATGTTATGACCCTGATTGAAAAAGCCCAGGAAGCCTTTGATGCCGAACAGGTGGAAAAGCTCAATCAAAAAATCCGAGCTGCCGATTTTTCCCTGGAGGACTTTTTGGCTCAGCTTCAGGAAGTCAGAAAAATGGGTTCCATTGGCCAGCTTTTGGGAATGATTCCCGGCGTGAGTTCCATGAAAAAAATCAAGGATATTGAAAACTTTGACGAAAAAGAATTGGTCTATGTTGAAGCCATAATCAAATCCATGACTCCCTGGGAAAGAGAGCATTCCCACGAAATCAGCGGCAGCCGCAAGAAAAGAATTGCTCTGGGCAGCGGAACCTCAGTGCAGTCGGTTAACAAGCTGCTCAAACAGTTTGAACAGACCCGCAAAATGATTAAGCAAATCATGGAAATGGAGGGACTGGACAAAAAATCCCGCAAAATTAAAAAACAGGGTATTGAACAGTTCATCCAGCAGCAACAGGCTCCCAAGCCCAAGAAAAAAGTTCACCGCAAGAAAGTTAAATTTTAATATAATCTTATTTTAAGGAGCTGAACCTCATGGTCAAAATTCGTTTAAAAAGAATGGGTGCCAAGAAAAAACCTTTTTACAGAATCGTAGTAGCTGATTCCCGCAATGCCCGGGACGGTCGTTTTATTGAAGAATTGGGCTATTATGATCCGCTCAAAAACCCGGCTGAAATCAAAGTTAATGCCGAAAGAGCTGAATATTGGATGTCCCAGGGAGCTCAGTTAACCGATACCATGCGGGGCTTATTCAAAAAGGCCAATGTTATCCAATAAAGCCAGCAGGCTGGGGAGGACAGAGCAATCATGAAAGCTATTGTCGAAGTTTTGGTAAAGTCCCTGGTGGACAAACCGGAAGAAGTTCAGGTAATCGTCAATGAAACCGACCGGAATTACTTTATCGAACTAAAAGTAGCCTCAGAAGATATGGGTAAAGTGATCGGCAAACAGGGACGGGTAGCCAAAGCTCTGCGTACCGTGGTTAAAGCGGCTTCCGTCAAAAAACGAAAAAAAGTAACCCTGGATATAGTTTAACTTTTGATCTTTAACACGCCGTGAGCAAGAAATCCCCCACCTCCATAGGTGACGGGATGAATTGCGATAAACACGGCGTTTTCTTGACGTTTGTTATTTATAATGTTATAATCATAATATAATTAGGTTATTGGATGATAATCATCATTCAGTATTCATGCTGCATTATCAATATACTGGACTGCGGTTACTTGCTGAAGCAGCCTAAAACTAAATATACAGTAGGGATGGAATAGCCCAAACTCATACGCCTGTGGACATTGTGTAAGACTTGAGCTAACGATTATGTTGGCCAAGCAGTAGTGGTTGAAGCAGGAAGCTCCGACTTCTATAAGTTGGAGTAGTTCATAGAGGGGATTCCAATTATGATTGTTTTGGGATACTCTCT
>JAZRVI010000054.1:0-13826 GCA_045599035.1 Desulfocucumaceae bacterium
TTCTTTTATGGTTATTTAAAAGTTTACATAATATAAATTATGGGTTATCTAAAAAAATAAAAATAAAAATAAAAACCTGAAATCGGAACCTTCAAAAAGATTCCAAAATCAGGCTTTAATCAAGAATTAATTGTTTTTTAAAGATTAAAATCAATATAGCTTGCAGATTTTCAAACTTATCTTTATAAAAATCAAACTCTTCCGGAGTGGCACCGATCTCCAAAGAAATTCGGGGAGTATTAGAATAAGCTTTATTCAAAATTCGCAGTATTATCTGTCGCCGAAGCTTCCGATCCTTCCTTGACAAAGGTTAAAAACATATCCATATCCAGTAAGTTCAGAACAATAGTTCCGTCTGACAAAGTACCGCTGCTTTTTTGGCCTTCCATATCCACGCTCAAAGCTGAGTCTTCCAAGGTCCAGGTAATATCTGTGGACATTCCATCCAGATTAATAGTCCCTTTACCGCCGTCTTTTAATTCAAGATAGGCTCCGTTGTCATAAACTTCATCAACAGTCATGAGAACCCCAACGGCTTTTACCGTAGTACAATAATACATTCCAGCATTAGGATCAGTGGGAGTTCCATCGCTTCCACAGGCTGCCAGGCTCAAAAGCAAAACTGCCGTCAAAAGCACCGTCAATAACTTTTTCATTAAACCAATCACTCCTCTTAAAATCAGGGGACATAAATTTCTTCAACTGAAGTAATGTTATTGTTCTCCCCGGTAAATTTAACCAGCATTCCTTGTTCGCTTCGTTGTTCAAGCTGTTGCAGGAACTCTGTCCAGTCCACTTTTTTCAAAAATTCTTCTTGCAGATTAGACCAGTTAACTATGGTAAAAGAGGTGCTTCCGTCCTTGAAAACGGAAATACAATATTCTGCTGGATCGGCATCAACCAATTCATAGTCATCGTCAAAATAGGCATCTTCCAGGCCATATTGGGCAATCAGGTCGGTATCATCTGCCGAAACCCAAATTACTTCATGCACCATCAGAAAAATAATATTTTTATCTGGATTTTCTTCTTCCAAAGTAACATAACCCATTCTGGTCATATTTTGTTCAGCAGAAGATGCTGATATGGGGGCAATTTTGCTAGTGCTGCTACAGCCCAACAAAAGCCAGGTCAAGTTTAAAAAAAGCAAAGCCGCCATTGTTTTTCGCATTTTACCAAGCCTCCTTACTAATAAAGAAATAATAGTTGTTGGCAGCTTCCATTCCACTCTGTTCGGTTATTGGCCACATCATACCAACAACCTCTTCGCCTTCGTTCTGCCTGACCATTACACATTGTTGGGGCAAATTTTCTGGAACAGTCAGGGTTGCGGCTATCGCCTGACCAGTCTGCAAGCTGGTATCAAGCTGGTATCAAGCTGGTATCAAGCAAATAATTCTCCATATCCCAGCCATCTACCTGCCCCTCTGATAAAATAATTTCCCCGGAAACTATCTGTACTTGGGTATTATCTCAAACGGATACCAAAACCAGTTCATTTAAGCCATCAGTTTCAATTTTAACAGGTGAGCCAGCATATTGAATAATTTCTTCCGGTTTAGGTTTTCTGTTTCCTGACCGCAGGCTGAAAAAGTTAACGCTCCAATGATTACCAAAAAAAAGGATTAAATACTTCTTTTGCATAATACCCTACAATCAAATGCTTGACCAAATATCCAAAATCTAATTTTATTGCAATCAATATTGTAGTAAATTTGACCAAAAAACAACCTATCCAGATGGATAGGTTGTTTTTTGGTGCGGCTACAGCCAAAAATAATCCAGCTTTACTCCAGCCAGAGCTTGTAAAGCTTTGACCAGCTTGTTCAGCTCCTCCGGCACAATCTGCAAAACCAAAGTAATAATTCCATGCTCTCTTTGGGGATCGGAAACTCCAGCCCGCATTAAAATAGCCTGACCATATTGGCTGAAAATCTGTTGCACCTGAAAAGCAAAATTCTGCCGATCTTCCAGAGAAATTCCGATAACCGCAATTTGGGCTTTCATCTGATGCATTGCCAACCCCTTTTCTTAATTGGTTTTTGTTTCGGGCAAAAAAGCTTCCAGCTTGCCATCTTTCAAGCGGTAAATCTGGCTTTCTCCACTCAGATTATTAGTTTTGGTATAAAGCAGGCCATATTCAATACTTTGGGTTAACTGGACGCTGTATTGAGGCACCAAAGCTTCCTGCCAGACCGGAAGGCTGCTTTTGGAAGGTTGGGGCAAGATCAGCCCCAAAGCCACTCCTAAGCCAAAAATACTGCTTATCAATAGGGCTTTGCGTATTGCCAAAAAAACCACCTCTTTTGAAGCTAGTATTTCCCTGGGATTCCGGTTTTATGTAATTTTTTGACTTAAAAAAGCGTTGCCGACCAAAAGGGGCAACGCTTAAATATTCTTATTCATTCTTAGTTTACGGAATTACCTTATTCAAAGGATATTCAATAATATCTTGAGCTCCATTCTTCTTGAGTACCGGAATTAAGTCGCGAGAAACTCGTTCATCCAAAACTACTTCCACAGCCATCCAGTCACTGTTGAAAAGCGGAGAAATGGTCGGATTTTTCATAGACGGCAAAACCTTGAGAATTTGTTCTACCTTGTCTGCCGGAATATTCATTTTTAATCCTACCTTGGATTCAGCAGTCAAAGCTCCTTGCAATAAATCGGCCAGATTTTGCAGCTTTTCCTTTTTCCAGGGATCAGCCCAAGCCTGTTTATTGGCGTGCAGGCGGGTGGTAGACTGCAAAATAGTTTCGACAATCCGCAAATTATTGGCTCGCAAGGAACTGCCGGTTTCAGTCAAGTCGGCAATAGCATCCACCAATTGAGGCACTTTAACCTCAGTAGCTCCATAAGAAAATTCTACGGCAGCTTCTACCCCATGACTGGCTAAAAACTTTTTGGTAACCTTGACCAATTCGGTGGCAATTCTTTTGCCCTGCAAGTCCTTAACGCTTTTGATGTTACTGTCATTATGAACTGCCAAAACCAGCCGGATGGGATTATTAGTTTGTTTGGAATAGGCCAAATTGGCTACTTCCACAACATCGGCTTCGTTTTCCATAATCCAGTCATAGCCGCTTAAACCGGCATCCAAAACTCCTTCGTCCACATAACGGGGAATTTCCTGAGCCCGCATTAACACCACTTCAATATCCGGATCATTAATAGAAGGAAAATAAGAACGACTGCCAACGGTTACCTGGTAACCAGCTTTTCGGAAAAGCTGAAAGGTTGATTCCTGCAAGCTTCCCTTGGGCAGACCCAAACGCAATTTCATATAATAAGCCTCCCTGCACTTTATCAATTTAACCAATTAAAATGTTACATTGACAGTATAATAAATTAAAACAATTTTGTCAAGCCTTCTTTTAATTTTTTGCTAAGCTTTTCGGCATCAGTCAGGCTGTTTCCTTTAACTCCGACATAAAATTTTATTTTGGGTTCGGTTCCGGAAGGTCGAATGCAGCACCAGGCAGAATTGGCCAATTCCCAATACAGCACCTTGGAGCGGGGCAAATTGGTGGGGCAAATTTTACCGCTGACCAAATCCAAAATGGTTCCCTGTTCATAGTCCCGCACCTTCAAAACCGTTTGTTCGCCAATTTGTTGGGGTGGATTTTGCTGCAAGCTCTGCATAATCTGTTGAATCTTTTCCGCTCCTTCAGCTCCCTGCAAGGTCAAGGAGAAGTTATCCTCCCGATAATAGCCGTATTTCTGATACATTCGGAGCATTTGATCCCACAAGGTTAAGCCCTTGGCCTGGTAATAAGCCGCTGCTTCCGCCAAAACCAACACCGCAATAACAGCATCCTTATCCCGGGCATGAGTACCAATTAAACAACCATAGCTTTCTTCATAGCCAAACAAAAATTCATAAGCTCCTTTGGCTGCTTCCAATTGTCCCTGATTGGCTTTTCTTCTTTCCTCAAACAGTTTGATTTGTTCCCCGATATATTTAAAACCGGTCAGAACTTCCAGCAAAGTAATCCCATAGGCTTCGGCCATTGCTTCGGCCATCCGGGAGGAAACAATAGTTTTGATCAAAGCTCCATTCCGGGCAGGAACTGGCAAAAGCTGCAATTCTTTTTTGCGTTCTAATTGATATTCAGCCAACAGCAGACCGGACATATTACCATTCAAAGCCTGATATTGTCCACCCTTATCCCGAACATAAACACCCAGCCGATCCGCATCCGGATCAGTGGCCAGAACCAGATCCGCCTGCACCTTGTGAGCCAATTGCAAGGCCAGCTCAAAAGCCTGCGGACTTTCCGGATTAGGATAGGGTACAGTGGGAAAAGCTCCATCCGGCTGTTCCTGCTCCGGCACCACATAAACCCTGGTCAACCCCAACGCCTGCAATCCCCTTTGTACCGGCAAATTGCCCGCTCCATGCAGGGGAGTATAAACTAAAGTCAGGTCGCTTTTTTTCAGCAATTCCGGACTTAAAATCAGCTTGAATAATTCCTCTTGATAACGCTGGTCAATTTCTGAGCCAATGGTCTGATATAAACCGCTTTTTTGAGCTTCGGCCAGGCTTATACTGGACCAGGCTGTTACCTGCTCAATTTCGCTCAACAACTCTTTGGCCACCTGCTCCCCAATTTGAGCTCCATCCGCTCCATAGACCTTATAGCCGTTATATTCAGCCGGATTATGACTGGCTGTAATGACAATTCCAGCCAGACAGTTTAATTCCCGCACGGCAAAAGATAATTCCGGAACCGGCCGCAGGGAATCAAAAACATAGGTTTTAATGTGGTTGGCATTCAGGCACAGAGCAGCAATTTGAGCAAACTCCGGCGATTTGTGCCGGGAGTCATAAGCAATAGCCACTCCCGTTTTTTCTCCTGCCTGCTTTTTAAGATAGTTAGCCAAGCCCTGAGTGGCTTTGGCTACGGTATAAATATTCATTCGATTGGTTCCGGCTCCCATAATTCCCCGCAAACCAGCCGTCCCAAAGGAAAGATCTTGATAAAAACGATCTCTTATTTCTGCTGTATTCCCGGCCAGCTTCTGCAATTCCTGACGGGTTTGAACATCAAAAGCAGGATTGGTGCACCAATCCTGATATTTTTTCTGCCATTCTTCCTGCACAATAGTTCCTCCTTGTTTTTCCCCGACTAATCTATCTTAACCTCCTGTCCAGAGGAAAGATAATATAAATATTTTTCCTTAACCGGATAAGCGGTAATACTTTCCAAAGCCCGGGCATAAAGCCGAAGCTGCTGGCGATAGCTTGCTTCCCGGGAAGCATTTCTTCTTCCAGTTTTAAAGTCCAACAAAACCAAAGCTTTTTCTTCCCGCCAAAAACAGTCTATGGCTCCTTGCAGCAAAATATTTTCTTTTATTTCCGGTCTTACTGCAGGAAAAAACTCCTGAACAGGCAGGGCCAGACTAAACCTGGTTTCCCGCCGCAAATCGACAGCCTGCACCATCCTTTGTCCCAAAGGACTTTGACAAAAACGGAGAATCAGCTTAAGATTAACGGTTTGGGCTTCTGCTGCACTCAAAAGCTCTTTGGCCACCATTTGCTTAATTTGTCCCGGCAAATCGTCCAGATTTTGCAGATCCAAATGCTGAAGCACCCGATGCAAAACCGTTCCTTTTTGAGCCGGGGTAAATTGTGAATTAACCTCCAGATTAAGCCGCCGAAATTCTCTCGTTTCGGTCAGCTCAGATTCTGGATAAAGTTCCGGCCAAACTTCTTCATCCCACGCCGTAAAGCCTTTCAGCTCGGATACTGACAGCTTAACCGGCAATTCCGCCAACTCCCAATCAGGAACCCAGCTTAAACGGGCTTCTATTTCCGGAGAAATAGCGGTGGAAGCAATTTGCTTTTGCCATTGCCAATAGGCAGACTCGACCAATGCAGTATTTCCGGCCAGAGCATAAGGATATAATCTGACTTTCCAGCGAGAAGCAAAGGGCAGAGCAGCCATGTTCCCGCTCTCTGGGATTTCGGCCAAAACCTCTGAATGCCTGACCAAAGCCAGTCCCACCCAATCCAGCAAAGAATTGGCTCTGGTTAAAACCTGATGCGGCAAAAGCCTTTCTTCACCATTAGCCATCAGCCAGCTATTCAGCTTATGTCGGGGCTTTGTGACCGAACCCACCAAAATCAGCTTTTCTTTGGCTCGGGTCAAGGCTACATATAAAATCCGCATTTCTTCGGCCATAGTTTCCTTTTTTAAGCAATCCCGCAAGGCTAATTTGGCCAGAGTGGGATATTTACAGCGTTTTGCCAAGTCCACACAATCAGCAGCAAGCCCCTTTTGTCGATGCAGCAGAATAGGGCGATTAAAGTCATGAAAATTAAATTTCTTACCCAGACCGCAGACTATGACTACTGGAAATTCCAGGCCCTTGCTTTTATGTACACTCATCAGGCGGATGACCTGTTCATTTTCGCCTAAAGTGCGGGCAAGGTTGATTTGCTGCTGATTTTCTTTAAGGCGGCTAACAAAACGCAAAAATCCCATCAAACCCCGGGAACTGTTTTCCTGATATTGAGCCGCCCGATCAGATAATAAACACAAGTTGGCCTGTCTTTGCCGACCATTGGGCAAGGCTCCCACATAATCATAAAAACCGGTTTCCTGATAGATCCGCCACAGCAAATTATTCAGGCTGTCCCGACGAGCCAAGGTTCGCCAATTATCCAGCTTGTGACCAAATTCGGCCAATTTTTGTTTAAGCTTGGGATTAGCTCCTTCCTGCTGGTAAAGCTGGCTTTTTTGATAAAAGCCGCCTTCCGTTTCCAGCAGACTAATTTCGGTCAGCTCCTCAACCGAGAATTGACCAATAGCCGAACGCCAAACCGCCGCCAAAGGAATATCCTGACGGGGATTATCAATAATTTGCAACAAAGCCAGAATAACTTCAATTTCTACTGTATCATAATAGCCGCCTGCCCGATCTGCATAGGCCGGTAAGTTTCTTTTGGCCAATTCCTCTAAAAAGATTCCTGTCCAATCGGTCAAAGAACGCATTAGAATTACTATATCCCGATATTCCAAAGGACGATAGCCAATATCAGCTTCATAAACCTGAAAACCTTCTGTCCGCAGTTGAACAATTCTTTCGGCTACTACAATAGCTTCAGCCCGAATTGCATCCTTTTCAAAGTCTTCCTCACTATCCGGCTGTTTTTCCAGCAAATGCCATTCCGGAGCATAAATTTCGCCGGCCGCTTCTTCCGGATAGTCTGCCCCATATTTTAAAGCCGCTTCCGAATCATAAACAATTTCTCCACAATCTTTTTGCATCAGCCGAAAAAAAAGTTCATTAACCCCATGAATAATTTCCTTCCGGCTGCGGAAATTGGCATTTAAATTAATTTTAAGCCAGGAATCTGAATTTGAATTGTATTTACTTTGAAATAAAAAAGGATCGGCCTGACGAAAGCGGTAAATGCTTTGCTTCATATCTCCCACCATAAACAAATGTCCCGCCGCCGCCAGCAAATTCAGGATCTGATCCTGTAAGGGGTTAATGTCCTGATATTCATCCACCAAAACCTCCTGAAATTCGGGCTGCACTTCCGGCCGTTCCAAAAGCTGCAAAGCATAATGCTCCAAATCATTAAAATCCAGCAAATTGTGAGCCTTTTTTTCTTTTTGAAAAAGCTGTTCAAATTGTTCAACCAGTTTCACCAAAACCTGAAGCCAGGGAATTGTTTTGGTCAGATCAGCGGAATGCTGACTGGCTTCCCGAACAAAATAGTTTTTCTGGATTTTGTCCAAAATTTCCTTGGCCTGCTTGCGTAAAGCTTTAATTTGTTCACAGTAGTTTTCATTGGCTTCTTTGGGTTTATTGGGAAAACGGCCAAAATGAATTTGCTGGAACTCCTGGCTTAATTTGTTCCAGTCAGCATCAAATTGCCCGGACAACTCCTCAAGCTGCTGAATCTCCTGCTGGAGAGCCTGGCTGTAGGCTGAGGAGGCCAGCCAATGGGTATTGATTTTTTCGGCTTTTTGTAAAAGCTGAATCGCTCCTTGAACCTCCTGCCGCAAGCTTTGCTTGAGTTCCTGCACCCAGGCCAGTTGATCCAAATCCTGCTGGCTATCCGCTTGAAGCTGAACCAGCTTTTGTTCCAGCCAGTCCCTCCAATGCGGATTACTGCGGGCAAAATCATAAATTTGTTCAATCAGTTCCATTAAGGGCTGATCATTGCGTTCCCCTCCCCAAGCATCGGCTAGCTGCATAAAATCAGGTTCGGCTTGTTCATAGCAGCTTTCCAGCAATTCCTCCAAAACCTCCTGCCGCAGCAAAAGGATTTCGTTGCTATCCCCAATTCGAAAATCCGGATCTAAATCTACCAAATAAAAATAGCGGCGAACCAGATCCAGACAAAAGGAGTGTAAGGTACAAATGGCCGCCTGGGGCAAAAAAGCTTTTTGTAATTGTAAGAAGGTTTGTTGTGGATAAAGCCGAATATTTTTTTCCAGAGCCTTCCCCAACCGCTCCCGCATCTGGTTGGCCGCTGCTTTGGTAAAGGTTACCACCAAAAGCTGATCCAGACTGAGTGATTCCTCCAGCAGCAATTGCATAATTCTTTCAATTAAAACTGCTGTTTTGCCGGAACCAGCCGCAGCCGCAACCAGCAAATTATGCTTGCGGGTAAAAATTGCCTGACCTTGAGCTTCAGTCCATTTCATTTTTCTTCCTCCGGCTTTGATCTAATTGTTTGTAACTATTGCAGGCAAAGGCTGGATCAAATTGACAAACCGCATGATAAGGACAAAAATGGCAAGCAGTTTGTTTTTTGTAGCGATAGGGCTGAATTAAAATTTTTCCGGCTAAAATATTTTTCCCTAATTGACCAGCAATCTGAGTTGCTGATTCCAAAAGCTGTTGAAACTCAGCTTCCGGCAAAATTTTGGAGCTTTGCGAAAAGCCTGTATTGGTCAAAGCCACCGGAAGCAGCAAAGAAGTCTTTTCCATTTCCCTGTCCATCAGACGAATCACTCTTTCATTACCCAAAGCCAGTCCCCGTAATTTGTGAGCCTTAAGTCTTTCCTGCTCCTGAAGCGGAGTCGGCAGGGGTTCAGAAATTGGCAGTAAGGGATCCTCAATGACCAAATAGAACATTCCGGCTGGCCGGATTTTCTGTCCCAGTTTTTTCTGATATAACTCCTGGCCAATCTTTAAGTATAAAGGTAATTGCAGATCAATACCCTGAGTATATAACTCCTGGTTCCAATCCCGCTTGCCGGATTTATAATCCAGCACCCGAATAAAATACTGGTTCTCCTGTTTGGCCAAATCCAAGCGATCAATTTGCCCGGACAAAGCTACTTCTGAACTTAATTGAAAATTATGGAAATCCAGTTCTAAGGCAACCGGCCAAAATTCTCCTCGCCGAAAATGCTCCCGCATAATTAAAGCTGTTCGCAATAATTGCCTTTGCAAACGCTTAATTAAGCCCTGCTGCCGAAAATTAGTCAGATTTAAAGGTAGGCTTTGCATAATCCGCTGAAGCAACTCGGCTATTTCCATCTCAGACATTTTTCCCCAGATGGCTTGATCTTCCGGCAAAAGCTGCAAATAGCTTTGTAAAACCCGATGAAATAAACTGCCAATCTCTGGAGCCTGAAAACGATAAATCGGGCGTTCCTGCAATTTTAAAGTATAATTCAAGAAATAGGAAAAGGGGCAGGCTCCATACTTTTCCAGCCGGGTTATGCTGCTGTGCAGTCGGCGGCTATAGCAGGCTTTACTTAATGCAGGCTTGAGGTCTGGAATTTGATTGGTAAAGAAAATGCCGGTTTCCAAGTGCTTGAGGGATTCTTGCCAGCGATCCGATTTTTTGAGCCACAAATAGATCTCTTGCCAAAGCGGTTCCGGCTGTATTCCTTTTTCCAAATCCTTAAGCCTGGTTCCCAAATAGCCCAAACACCGGCTGGGACTGGTTAAATAGGCCATCTGCTCCTCTGGACTGCCCTGGGGTTCATCCCGAATCAGCTTTTCCTGTAATAAAGGAAACAGTTCTTTTAAACGCCGAATTAAAGAAGAAGGATAGAGAGACTGACCTTCCTGATCTGCCAAAGGATAACTAAGATATAAATAATGGGAGGGACGAGTCAAAGCCTGATAAATTAAGAACTGTTCCTCCCAAATACGATAGCGGTTGCCCGGAGCCAATTTTAAGCCACCAGCCGCCAATTGTTCCCGTTCAGCATCCGAAAAAAGGCCGTTTTCACTTAGTTTGGCCGGCAAAACGCCTTCTCCGACCCCCAAAATTAAAGCAGCTTTGACCTCCGGACTGCGAGAACGATCCAAAACTCCTACGATAACCTGATCCAAAGCTGGAGGAATAAACCCCAAATCCAGGTTTTCCAATCCGCTGTTTAAAATGGCTGCAAATTCCGGCAAAGTAACCCTTTCTTCCCCCAAAGCCTGTCCCATTTCTTCCCAAAGACCTATTAACAAATCCCAAATTTGCCTTTGCTCGGAAGCCTCCTGATAATTGGCTTCCTGCTCCTGGGCTTCCTCCTGCCATTGCTGCAAACGCTGGGGAACCTCCAAACCCAGGCATAATTGATATAAGGAATAAATAATTTGCTGCACGGTTAAGCCCGGATGTTGCAGTTCCAAAACAGTTATTTCCAGTTCCTGGATGACCTGTTCCCGCCAGCCTTCAGCCTCCGGCTGTTCCGGAAAATCCCAGGTCTGCCGCCAGCGGCGAATCCCTTTAGCCAAAACCAGATTTTCCAGCAAATCCACTTGTTCCCGACTCAACCGACTAAAATCAGTTTTCAAATAACGAAAGATCGGTTCGTAAGCCCAATTTTTTTCGGCAATTTCTAAAACACAATTTAATAATTCTACCAGTGGATGATATAAAATGCTTTGCTTTTGATCCAGAAAATAAGGAATCCTTGCTTCGGTAAAAAGATTATTAATTAAATTTTGATAAGCAGTTAAATCTCGAACCAAAACCGTAATATCCCGCCATTGCCAGCCCCGATCCCGAACCAGGCTTAAAATTTGCTGCACCGCTCCTTCCACTTCAGCCCGTAAAGAAGTAGCCGCAGCTATTTCCAGTTGTTTGCTGACGGATTGGGAAAAAGGCTCGGCTGCAAAAGAAGCATAATTGGCTTCCAGGTAAGCTAAAACCGGGCTGGCTTGAAAACGGGGATTGCCAGTCAGGGGAATAACTTCCTGGATAACCGGTTTCAGGGCTTGCCAGGTTTGCTTGACCGGATAAAAAAGATCTTCCCCAGCCAGTCGTTTGTAATCCAAACAAAGAGTCAGGCTGAGTTGACGAGCCTGGAGCCGCAGAGCTTCCAAAACCTGCAATTCCTGTTGAGTAAAGCCTTTAAAACCATCTACCCAAATTGTTGCTTCAGCCAAAAATTTTGAAGCTGGAATTTGTTGAATCAATAGATTTAAATAATCATCCGGATCGGTATAATGTTGCCCCAGGGCTTCTTCCAAGCCTTGATAGAGCAAGGCCAGATCTGCCAGCTTTTGACTCAGCAGACCAGGTTGCTCTTGAGCCAAATGTTGACTAAATTCCTGTAATGCCGGGTAATCTATGGCATAAATTTTCAGCTCTCCAATAGCTTTGGCTACGGTGCGGCTGAAATTTTTCTGTCTGGCCGGGCGAGCAAAAACTGTCAGTTGCTTCTGTTTTTGCTGCAAAATTCGCCTTAAAAGCATTTGTCTGCCCAATTCGCCAATATGGAGCCGAAGGATTCCGCCAGTCTCCTGCAAAATTTGTCCGGCCAAACGACGAAAGCTTAAAACCTGAATTTGCAGCATTCCCGGCTGATTTTGCAAAAGCAGATTTTCATATTGAAAGGTAGCTTGTTCCGGAGTCAGCAAAATCAAGGGTGAACCCAGCGGATCGGCTTGAGCCAGAATTTCCTGAATGATCAGCCTAGTTTTGCCGCTTCCGGCTCGTCCGACAATTAAACGCAAAACAATTTCCCCTTCCTTTGAATATAGCATAAATTTAAGCAGTTCGGTTATACTGAAAAAAAATCAAGAAGGTAAACAAATGAGTCCTTGGCATGAATTTTCAGCTTGTCTGGATTTGGCTCTGGAGGCACAGGAGATTTGGCAGGAAAAGCAAACTAATCTGCCAGGAGTTCGAGTGGAAAAAGAGAATTTGGAGCTGGCTCAATTAACTACTGTGTATGTTGAAACCGAAGAAGCCGGGCAAGCCCTGGGCAAAAAGCCGGGTGAATACCTGACCCTGGAAGCACCGCTTTTAAAGAGCAATAACCCTCCTCAACAAAAAGCACTTACCCGGCTTTTGGGACAAAAACTGCGGGAAAATTTTCCTTTGCCGCCCCAAGCTTCGGTTTTAATTGTAGGTTTGGGAAATTGGAAAGCCACTCCGGATGCGTTGGGACCCAAGGTGGTTCATCGCACCATGGTTACCCGCCATCTTTTTAGTTATGCTCCCAAGGAGCTGCTCCGGGGAATGCGGTCGGTCTGTGCTGTGGCTCCTGGAGTTTTGGGCTTAACCGGTCTGGAAACCTGGGAAATTGTTCAAGGGATTGTTCAGAATATCCAACCGGATTTGATTATTGCCATTGATTCCCTGACTGCCCGCCACCCAGAACGCATTGCTACTGCCATCCAAATCACCGACAGCGGAATTAATCCCGGTTCAGGTGTGGGAAACCGGCAAAAAGCCTTAAATCAAGAAACCCTGGGGATTCCGGTACTAGCCTTGGGGGTGCCTACGGTGTTAAATGCGGCTATTATTGTCCGGGAAGCCTTGCAGCAGGGGGAAAAATGGTACAATACTTCCTTGCCCCAAGAGGATATTATTCAAAGAGTCTTCGCCTCCTGGGGCGGCCAGTTAATTGTAACTCCAAAGGAAATTGATGAGTTGATCAACCGAACCGCCCAGGTTATTGCAGGTGCTTTAACTCAAATGCTGCACCCCAATTTGCAGGAAGAAGATTATCTTTGGTTTCTAAATTCAGACAGCTAAGGCGATTTTAAAAATTCAAAATCGCCTTAGCTGATGCTCTTATTTGTTTAAAGCCTGCAAAATATCGCTCAAAACCGTTTTAATTTCCTGATCCCCATTAATATCCAGCAATAAGCCTTTGGCTTTGTAATAGTCAATTAACGGAGCGGTACTTTCTTCGTAGGCTTTCAAACGAGTGCCGACTGATTCGGCATTATCATCGCTTCTTTGATAAAGTTCACCCTGACAGCTATTGCAAACGCCTTCCTTAACTGGAGGATTGAACAAAACATGATAGGAAGCTCCGCAGCCTCGGCAGACCCGGCGGCCAGTCAAACGATCCATCAAGCGTTCCAGCGGAACCACGATATTAATGACTCCATCCAGCTTAATGCCCAATTGGTCAATGGTAACATCCAAAGCCTTGGCTTGTTCCACCGTCCGGGGAAAACCATCCAGCAAAAAGCCCTTTTGACAATCAGCTTCGGACAGCCGATCCTTAACCATGCCAATAACTACTTCATCCGGAACCAGTTTTCCCTGATCCATAAAGGATTTGGCTTTATTCCCCATTTCCGTTCCAGCAGCAATGGCTGCCCGGAACATATCACCGGTAGAAATATGAGAAATTTGCAATTCTTTGACCAAAACTTCTGCCTGAGTGCCTTTGCCAGCCCCAGGAGGTCCCATAATTAATAAATTCAATTTAAATGCCTCCTTAAATTTTTTCTAGGCTTCATTCTGACTTACCCACAGGCAAGCCTGCGGGGTTCCAATTGTTAAGCGTTGCTTGTAATCGTACATCATTTTCAGACTTTGGAATACAAGTTTATGCTTAGAGCAAAGAAACTTTATAGACAAGCAATCCGTTGATTACATTAGCGTC
>JAZRVI010000055.1:0-2889 GCA_045599035.1 Desulfocucumaceae bacterium
GACCTCTTCGGCTTTCCCCGCCGAACATTTAATATCTTATCATAACCATCTTGCTTTGTCAACACTTTTTTCGCTTTTTTTCAGCTCCCAGCTCTTCACGCTTCCCAGCCCGGCCTGAAGCTCTTCTGCCTCCAAAAGTGCTTTTGTTAATATACCACTTTTTATTTCCCTTGTCAAAGGTTTTTTTCAAAATTTTATAAGCTTTTTTGATCTGCCCTCAACATATGCCTTGATATGCCTTGAACAAGCTTAACTTCCGGTAATGAACATAGCATCTCCAAAGCTGTAAAAACGATATTTTTGCTCCACCGCAACCTGATAGGCCTGCAATACTCTTTCCCGCCCAGCCAAAGCACTGACCAACATTAACAGGGTAGAACAGGGTAAATGAAAATTGGTGATCAAGCTGTCCACTATTTTAAATTGATAGCCTGGATAAATAAAAATATCGGTCCAGCCTTGTCCTGCCCGAACCAGTCCTTCTGCATTGGCTGCACTTTCCAGAGTACGAACGCTGGTCGTACCCACCGCAATAATTCGCCCGGTTTTTTTCTGTTTAGTTTGATTAATCAGATCTGCTGCTGCCTCCGAAATGGCATAAAACTCCTGGTGCATTTGGTGGTCTTCTAATTTATCCACATTGACCGGCCGAAAAGTTCCCAATCCGACATGCAGCAAAACGGGAGCAATTTGAACCCCCATTTCCCGAATTTCCTGCAAAAGCTCCGGAGTAAAATGCAAGCCGGCCGTAGGAGCCGCCACTGACCCCGGTTCCTGGGCATAAACCGTTTGATAGCGTTCCGGTTCATCATAGGTTTTAATATAAGGAGGCAAAGGAGCCTGTCCAATCTGATCCAGAAGCTCCAAAAAATTACCGGCATAATTAAATTTTATTTTCTTTAACCCGTCCGGTAAATCGGCCAAAATTTCTCCCTCCAGCCGACCCTGACCAAAATTTATTTTACTTCCAGCTTTAAGCCGTTTGCCCGGTCGAGCCAAAGCTTCCCAAACTTTGGGTTCCAGCTCCCGCAAAAGCAGAACCTCCACTTTTGCCCCCGTTTCTTTGCAGCCTAAAATTCGAGCCGGGATTACTTTGGTCTGATTCAACACCAAAAGATCCCCGACCCGCAAATATTCTTTTAAATCCCTAAAATGACGATGTTCCAGCCCATCTGGTTTTAAAACCAGCAGCCGGGAACCATCCCGCACCGAAGCCGGATGTTGAGCAATCAGTTCTTCCGGCAAAAAATAATTAAAGTCCTGGGTTTTCAAAATTTCACCTGAATTATATAAATTTTATTTATCACTTACTAATTGACAATTAGGATAATAAAAGTCCAAAATCTGTTGATAGGTATGACCAGCCTTGGCTCGGCCATAAGCTCCATATTGAGAAAGACCCAGCCCATGCCCATAACCATTTCCAGTCAAGATTACCTGATTTAAACCGCCATTGGCATCAAATTCTTTTTGCAGCTTACAAACCGTACTTTTTAAACCAAAAGTTCCTCTGACCTGATCGGCTCCTTTAATAGTACAGCTCGAAATTTCTCCAGCAGAATTTTTTCCAACAAGCAGCAATTCCTTGATTCTGCCCCCGGAACGGGTATAAGAAGTTACGCTTAAATCAGTAATTTCGGTTAAGCCATATTTGGCAGCCAAAGCCGTCAAATTCTGTTTGCTGCAAGTCTTTGACCAGTTATAATGACTTTCATTGGCATCATAAGGATCAACAGCCGCTTGAAGATAAGGCAAATCCGCTCCCCAAACATCTCCGCTGGCTTCAGTATAGCCGCCATTGGAGGTATGGAAAACAGCTTCTACTGCATTTCCATTGCACAATAGCATTTGACCAGCGGTTTGATTAACAGCTTCCGTAGAAGTCGGATATTCTGTGCTGATTCCCTGGTAAACCTGCTGATCATATTTGAGATCAAAGCCCAAATTGGAAAAACGCCCCTGCTGCTGATGATAAAGAGCATAAGAACGAGCTGCCACTGCCTGAGCTTTCAAGGCTTCCAACGGCCAGGAACCGGACATTTCCCTGGGAACCACACTTTTCAAATAATCTTCAATATCTAATTCGTTAATTACAACAAGCCCGGATTCTGTGCTTCTGAATTCCAGGCTTCCCCGATATTGGGCGGAATTTAAAGTAAAAATTCCTGTTCCAACAGCATCTTCTGTTTTATTTGCATTTTCTGCTTTATTTGTATTTATTTTGTTTTTTGGTTCCGCCTGAACAGTCTGGAAAGTCGAATTTGTATTGATTGATATACCCGACATAGTCACCGGAGTTACAATCATTCCTTCCACGCCACCTCTACTTCCAGCAGCAGCAGGAAGGATATTGGGAGCAATACTGCTGCCAGCCTGAGCCGGACGGCAAATTAAAGGATTGGAAGAAGCAGCCACGACCGCTCCATCCTTGGAAATAGAAACAGATCCTCCAGCATAAGCTGCCTGCCAATTTTGACCAGGACTAAGAGCAGCCAGAGTTTTTCCGGTAGAACCATCCAACAAACAATAATTTTCGCTGACCGTGAAGCTTTGAGCTGAAGTTGTATTCACAACCAAACCTACTCGAATTGAAGTAGCTGCCTCCGACGGAAGTGCTGACAAAAGCAATAACCCAATTAATATACCTAAAATTGCCATTAACTTAATTCGCATTGTTTAATCATCCATTCTTTATTTTCGGTTGTTTGCTGATTTCAGCAGTATTTAACACGCCGTGAGCAAGAAATTCCCCACCTCTATAGGTGGCGGGATGAATTGCGATAAACACGGCGTTTTCTTGACTTTTGTTATAATTTGCGGCGTAAAACCCATGTGCTTGCACGTGGGATATAAGCCGCTTGTTGACAATTACATAGATTGAATATATAA
>JAZRVI010000056.1:0-35253 GCA_045599035.1 Desulfocucumaceae bacterium
CCTCTATAGGTGGCGGGATGAATTGCGATAAACACCAGGGCAACAGCATTTAACTTTTTTGAAAAGCTAAATGCACCTCCCAAAAGCGATTCAGGTGACATTTAGCACTTTTATCTAAGATTGTGGCTCGCAAAGCGTGAATATTATTCGTGACTTTGACAATTATTTTGCATAAATATGCAAATGCTTTTGCCCTGGGATAAACACGGCGTTTTCTTGGCTTTTGTTATTTATAGTGTTATAATCATAATATAATCGGTCGTAGTGGTCGTAGTCATCATAAGGGTTATTGGATAATAATCATCATTCAGTATTCATGCTGCATTATCAATATACTGAACGAAGGACTGCGGTTACTTGCTGAAGCAGCCTAAAGCTAAATATACAGTAGGGATGAAATAGCCCAAACTCATACGCCTGTGGACATTGTGTAAGACTTGAGCTAACGATTATGTCAGCCAGGCAGTAGTGGTTGAAGCAGGAAGCTCCGACTTCTATAAGTCGGAGTAATTCACCTAGCCAACTTTGGCCTCAATCTTTTCCCATATCTCTCCAGTTTTCTGCTCCAATTGGGCAAAGTCCATTGCTTTGCTATAAATTTCCTCCAAAAGCAAATGTTTAGCTCTGGCTCGCCCCAAAAAATCTACGGCCAATGCCAAAGTTTGCCGCCCCAACTCCCGTTCCAGCTTCCTTCCGGATTGAAATGGAGTCCCCAGCAAAAAGTCGTTCAAATCCCAAACCTGGTCTCCTGGTTTGGGAGCATAAAAATGCTCCGGAGTGGAAGTAATAAAGCCCAGACTCCATTCCGGAATAAGCAAATGATCTGGTTGATCAGGTTCCCAAATGGAATAACAGGCTTCCACCCGCACTCCCCGTTTTAAGGCAGCCTCCAGCAAACGATTCAGCACCAGACTTTTGCCGGTACCTCGATCTCCGGTCAGAATAACCCGCTGCTTCAAATCATCCATCAAACTGGGCAAATGATTAACAAAGCCTCGGTAGGTCAAAACTCCGCCAAACATTTTTCGCAGCCGAGCCATACCGGAAGTTTGAAAAAAATAGTCCCTTTCCAGCCGCTCGGCCAGCCGATTTAATTTAGCCAGATCCAACAGTTGAGCTTCCCGATAAAAAGCCCTTTCCTGAGCATAAAAGCCCCCGGTTAAATTAAGATAGGCAATGGCTTTTTGAAACAATAGTGTTTTTTCCCGACTTAGTTTTTGGATGGCCGCAGCCTGCTGCTCCAATTGCCAGGTATCCCAACATTGCCCCAAATTAATAATTTCGTCTACTGCTCCCGGAAATTCCGCTTCCTGATTGTGGGGAGAAGTACCGTCCAAAACGGCCATCTGCCAATCCGGAAAGGCCACCCCATCCAAAGAATCCGGATCAGAGGAACAATAATGATATTCACATTCCCAGCCCTTCTCCTGTGCCTTTCGTCCCAGCTTTTGCATTAAGGTTGATTTCCCCGTACCAGGAGCTCCTTTTAAAATAAACCTCTTTTGGGGGCTGGGTTCCAAAATATAGTTATAAAAAGAATGAAAGCCCTGGGGCGTAATCCCACCCGGAAACATTTTACGCATTTTATCCCCTCCTCTCCCTAAATATACGAGAGAAGAAGGTTGAATATACAGGAAAAAAAGCCGGAACTTACTTATTCCGAGGATTTATCCAGAAAACGCTCTGAAGCTCCAATATCCTGAGACAGCTCCTGCTTGCCGTTTTGCACCTCATTAATCAGATTATGTAGGGTTTCTTCCAATCCACCTAAAACATTGCTGGCATAAACTGCTGCTTCTTCTTTAAGCTGCTGGGCTGAAATTTGTTCCCTGAGTACCAATTCTTCAGCGTAAATCCGAGCCTGTTGGACTATTTCGCTTTCTTCGGCTCGGCGTTCCACTTCCCGACGGGCATCTTCCATCATTTTGGAAGCTTCATCCTTGCTGTCAGCAATAAACTTTTCCTTATCTATAATAATTTGCTGAGCCTGTTTTATTTCATAGGGAATGGCTCCCCGAATTTGATCCACAAAATCAAACAGCCTATCTTCGTTAAGTATTACTTTACCGGAAAAAGGAACCCTGCTGCCTTTCTCGATAAAATCTTCCAATTGATCTAGGATTTTAAAAATATCCATTCTCTAATTCTCTCCATTTCCTAAAAGTCTTTGAATTTTTCGATTAGCTTATCCTCTACTATTTTGGGAACCAGGCCTTCAATAGAAGCGGAAAACCGAGCTAACTCTTTCACTCCACTGGAGCTGATAAAGGAATATTCTGCTTTGGCCATCAAAAAAACGGTTTCAATTTCTGGAGCCAATTTTTTATTAGTAAGAGCCATCATAAATTCATTTTCAAAATCAGAAATTGCCCGCAACCCCCGAATAATGGCCTGAGCCTGAACCTTCCTGGCAAAATTAACAGTCAGACCCATAAAATCAACAATCTCTACATTGGGATAAACCTGCAAAACCTCTTGGAGCATAGCCTTTCTTTCTGCAACGGAAAACAAAGGCCGTTTATTGACATTTTGGGACACCGAAACAATTACCCGATCAAACAAACCAGCCGCCCTTTCAATAATATCCAAATGACCGTTAGTTACCGGATCAAAGCTGCCCGGATAAAGAGCAACACGCAATGACAGTTCCCCCTAAATTAATTTCTGGTATTGAAAAAACCACAATAAAGTATCACCATATTTTTCTTTTCGATATAAATTTATTTTTCCCTTCTGATCAAGCTCTCCGGTCAGATCTTCTCTTTTATCAGTTTCGGCACAAATCAAGGCTTGATCGGCCAGCCAGTCAACCCCAGACAATTCCCCTAAAACCAGTTGACTAAGCCCCTGAGCATAGGGAGGATCCAAAAAAACCAGCTCCGGCTTTTGGGCATAGCTTTCTATCCTATTTAAGACCTGAGGAATCGTTCCGTTTAACAAAATGGCTTTGTCTGCCAAACGAGCTTTATTCAAATTTTGTTGAATAGCCTTTAAAGCCCGGCCGTCCTGTTCCGCAAAAAAGCTTAAACAGGCTCCCCGGCTTAAAGCCTCCAAGCCGATATTGCCCGTTCCAGCAAAAATATCCAAAAAAACCTTGTTTTCCACCTCAAGTCCCCAAATGTTGAACAAAGCCTCTTTGACCCGATCCGAGGTTGGTCGGCCTGTCCAGCCTTTGGGAATGGTGAGCAGCATTTTTTTGGCCGAACCAGCTATAATTCGCAAAAGTTTATTGCCACCTTTCCAACTGAAGCTTATTTAACATTATAACATACTAAATTCCCTCAATACTATCCTGTTTTTCGATTTCAACAAAAATCCTTCAATTATTTTGCCAACCTTTTTCAAACCTGCAGCCTGAGGAATAAACCAACAGCCAAAACAAAAAAGTTCAAGATTGCAATTGCAGTTCAGAGCAATTTACGATAAAATTAAAAATAAAAAAAGGAAATTGGTATGAAAAAAATAATCATGTTTTTGCTGCTGCTGATAAGTGGAATTTTGACTGCCTGCAACAGCTCCCCCACTTCTTCTGACGGTCAATTACGGATCGGTTTTATTCATTTGACAGACCCAATTAAAATGTCCTACACCTACAATCACGATCAAGGTACTCAAAAAATGATCCAGAACCTGGGTCTGAAACCGGAACAGGTAATCAATAAATATAATGTCAAGGAAAATGAAGAATGCAGTACTGCTATTGAAGAATTGGCTGCGGCTGGCTGTCAAATTATTTTTGGCAGCTCCTATGGCTATGAGGAATATTTTATCGAGGCAGCTCGCCGCTATCCCCAAATCCAATTTTGTCACGCTTCCGGAGTGCAGGCCAAAAAAGTTAACTTGCCCAATTATCACAATTATTTTGCCGCTGTTTATGAAGGCCGTTATCTGACCGGAATTGCTGCCGGTCTAAAATTGCGGGAATTGCAGGAGCAGGGGCTTGAACCCAAATTAGGCTTTGTGGCTGGTTTTTATTATGAAGAAGTTATTTCCGGCTTTACCGCTTTCTATTTGGGTGCTCGATCTGTCTGTCCCGAAGCCACCATGCTGGTAACCAAAATTGATTCCTGGAGCGATCCGGCCAAGGAAGCAGCAGCAGCTCAAGCTTTAATTGATCAGGGCTGTCTGGTAATCTGCCAGCAATCTATTAACAGCACTCCAGCCACTACAGCTGAAGCCAACAAGGTTTATCATTGCGGTTATAATGGTGATTTAAGCGAAGCCGCTCCGCTGGCCTCTTTAATTTCCACTCGGGTGGATTGGAGCATTTATTTAACCTATGCGGTGCAATGTATGCTGGACGGAAAAGAAATTGCTACCGATTGGTGTTCCGGCCTGTCCGACGGAACCATCTGCCTGACTCCCCTAAATACGGCCATTGCCGCTCCGGGAACTCAGGAAGCCCTGGAGCAGGCTCAGGCTCAGATTGTTTCTGGAGAATTACAGGTTTTTGCCGGACCTTTCAGCGGTTGGAACTACCTTAACCCTGAAGAAACTATTACAGTGGATGCCGGTGATTATTTAACAGAATCCCAGGAACGATCTGCTCCCTATTTCTCCTATATCATAGAAGGAATTACTCTGCTAAATGGCAGCTTCTAAAATCATCCTGGAAACGAAAAAACTCAGCAAAAGTTTTGGTTCAATTCAGGCCAATCAGCAGATCAGCCTGCAAATTCGGCAAGGAGAGATTTTGGCCATTTTGGGTGAAAATGGCAGCGGAAAAACTACCTTTATGAATTTATTGGCTGGAATTTACCAACCGGATTCCGGTCAAATTTATTTGGCTGGACAACAGGTGCAGATTAATTCTCCCAAAAAAGCTTTGGAACTGGGAATCGGCATGGTGCAGCAACAATCCCGCCTAGTGGAAAGTCTGACCGGAGAAGAAAATCTGGCTTTGGGTTTAAAAGTTAAACCCGCTCAAATTAAGGAACAAGCTCAAAAAATCTGCCGACAATATAATTTTGAACTGCCCTGGTCGCAGCCTGTTGCCCGATTATCTCTGGTGCAGAAACAAGTTCTGGAAATTATCCGTCTCATTCATCGACAAGCTCAAATTTTAATTCTGGATGAACCATCAGCTATTTTGGGCAAAGCTGAAAAGCTCAAATTAAGACAGGCTTTGCAAAAATTACAAGACGAAGGAAAAACTATTTTAATTATTACCCATGATGCCAGAGAAGCCTCTCAAATTGCCAATCGGATTGCTTTTTTCAAGCAGGGAGAATTGATTGAAATATCGGAAAACCCTCCGGTTTTCGCTGAACATCTCCCTGCGGGCAATCTTCCTTTAGGCCACTCTAAGCAATATTTGAAAATAGAAAAACTAAGCTGGTCAAATTATGCCAGTTTAAGCTTGCAAGCCTGGGGCGGTGAAATTCTGGGTTTAACCGGAAGCATTTATTCCCGACAGTTATTGGAAATTCTGGCCGGTTTAAAAACCGATTATAACGGTTCTATTAAATTTGCCACCAAATCCCGCATTTGGGAACTCAGCCAGAAAAACTCGGTGCAAATCAGAAAAAGCGGTCTGCAACTACGCTATATTCCTCCGGATCGCAGTTGTTCCGGCCTGATTTTTTCCAGTGGAATCCAGCCCAATATGCAGCTCCGAACTTTTCAGCACCCCAAAGCCGGACAAATGGCAAAAAAGCTGGCTGCCAGAATTTTGCAGCCCTTGAAAATTCAGCTCGACCGCCCCGACTTGCCCATAGGCTTTTTATCGGGAGGCAATCAGCAAAAGATTTTATTGGGACGGGAAGTTTTCAGTCAGCCGGATATTCTTTTAGCTGACTGCCCCACCAGAGGATTGGATTTCAAAGCTTTGGAAATCTGGCTCAATCTTCTAAACCGTTTAAAAGCTCAAAAAACTGTTATTATCTGGACAGATGAGGAAGAACAGCTTTTGCAGAAATATTCGGATCGTCTGCTCCGGCTTGAAGGAGCAGGATAATTGCTAAAAATACGAGAACCCCTATCTTGGTTTCAAGCCAGCCTGATTCGTCTGGGCAGCCTTATGCTGGCTTTGCTTTTAGGCGGAAGCTGGTTTGCCCTTTTGGGCTATCAGCCTGGGCAGGTTTTTGCCATTTTATGGCAGGGAGCCTTACAAAATGAAATTGCCCGGGCAGCTACCCTAAAAATTGCTTTACCCTTAACAGGAGCGGCTTTAGCTTTGCTTCCGGCTTTTCGCATGGGCTTTTGGAATATTGGAGCCGAAGGCCAGATTATGCTGGGAGCCATAGGAGCCAGCCTGGTGGCCTTATTTGTTCCTACCGCTTACCCTTTGTCTTTAATGCTGGGAGCTGCTCTATTATTCGGAGGACTTTGGGGATTGCTGCCTGCTCTTTTTAAAGCTTACCGCCAAGTCAATGAAACCCTGTTCAGCCTGATGCTGAACTATATAGCCATCGGCCTGACCGTTTATCTGGTTTCCCATCCCTGGCGGGATCCGGCGGGAACCTACCCCAAGGCGGCCATGTTTTCCCAGGCAGCCCGTCTGCCTGAATGGGGCGGACTTCCCCTAAGCTGGTTGTTTATTTTAGGGGTCATCTTCTTTTTAGCCTGGTATTTAAATTACACCCGTTCCGGCTATGAATTAACTGTACTGGGCGAAAGCCCCAGGACGGCTCATTATGCCGGAATGCCGATTGTCCGCATAATTTTGCAAAATATGTTTCTATCCGGAGCCTTGGCTGGTCTGGTAGGCTTTTTGCTGGTTTCCGGATCAGCCTATACTCTTACCCCGAATACCTCGGCCAATTATGGCTACACCGCCATTGCGGTGGCCTGGCTGGGACGGCTTAATCCCTGGGCAATGTTTCCCATTGCCTTTTTGGTAGCCATTTTAAGCAAGGGCAGCCAAACCTTACAAACGATTTTGGGGATTCCTTCTTCCGGCTCTGAGGTACTTTTGGGAATCCTGTTTTTTGCCATGCTTATTGGAGAATTTTTTATTCGCTATCAAATCAGCCGAAAGGATAAGCCATGAGTTATTTTCTAAATTTCCTGACTATGGCGATTACTGCTTCCGCTCCCTTACTGTTGGGAACGCTGGGAGAAATGCTGACCGAAAAATCCGGCACTTTGAATTTGGGCTTGGAGGGTCTGGTCTTTCTGGGGGGAATTGGAGGTTTTGCTGCTCTTTATTGGCTGGAACCGATAAGTTCCGGGGCAATTATCTTTTGGGCCTTCCTGGGTTCTTTGGGAGCAGCCGGACTGGCTGCTTTGTTGTTTGCTTTTTTAACCGTCACCCTGAAAGCCAATCAAAATGTGGCAGGTCTGGCTCTGACAATCAGCGGAATTGGTTTGGCCAATTTTATGGGAGAATACCTGGTCAGTCAGTCTGATTCCGGTTATGCGGTGCTGGAACCGATCCAGATTTTTAACCAGCCCTGCTTTAGCTCCCTGGCTCAAACCGGGTGGTTGGGCAAATTGCTTTTTTCTTACAATTTTCTGGTTTATCTGGCCATAATTCTGGCCTTGGGTTTGGCCTACTTTTTTTATCATACCTCAACTGGTCTGAACCTGCGAGCCGTTGGAGAAAATCCAGCTGCGGCTGATGCCTGTGGGGTTCGGGTTGCCTGGTATCGTTATTGGGCCATTTTAATCGGAGGCGGAATTTCCAGCTTATCCGGTTTATATCTGGTACTTAATTCTTCCTTTGGCTGTGGAGGAGTGTGGGTTTTTAACGGCTTTTCCGGCTATGGCTGGCTTTCGTTGGCTTTGGTTATTTTTTCCCGCTGGAATCCTTACAAGGCTCTTTATTGTTCTTTAGTTTTTGGCGGCCTGTCCATCTTAAACTTATATTATCCTTTGAACTTTATTCCCGCCGAATTTTATAGTATTCTGCCATATCTGGCCACCATTGCCGCTTTAATTTTATTAAGCTTTCGGAACTATCAGGACAGCTCCCCTTTTTTGGGCAAAGCTTATTTCCGGGAGTCACGCTAAACCAGCAAATATTCTTTAAACATATGCTTTGAATAGCTTAAAACCCACAACAAAAAAGGGGCCAAAAATTTTTAGCCCCTTTAACTTATCTTAAACCACCCAATTCCTTGTGCAAAGCCTGCCAGTTACTGATCTGGCTGGATTGCTGATTCAAGGATTGCAATTTTAGATCAATACTATGAACGGCTGAAATATAGCGAATTGTTCCGGTTTTAGCTCGCATAACCACCGAATGGGTTTCAGCTTTGCCGCCGCCCAGGAAGTTGACCCCTTTCAGCAAAGAGCCGCTGGTAACCCCAGTAGCCGCAAAAATGGCATCATCTCCCTTGACCAAATCATCCATATACATAATTTTATTTAAATCCGTAATTCCCATTTGATAACAACGCTTCCGTTCTTCTTCATCTTCAGGATATAAACGAGCCTGCATTTCTCCGCCCATACATTTCAGAGCAGCAGCAGCAATAACTCCTTCCGGGGCTCCTCCAATACCCACATAAAGATCGATTCCAGTTTCTTCAATGGCCGTATAGATTGCCGCTCCGACATCACCGTCACCAATCAGGAAAACCCGACCTCCCACTTTACGAATGGTATCAATAAATTTTTGATGCCGTTCTCTCTCCAGCAAAATCACCGTTAAATCATTTAAACGCTTATTATTGGCTTTAGCCACAATTTCCAAGGTTTTTTCCAAAGGATCATCCAAACTGATTTTACCGGCAGCTCTGGGACCTACAGCAATTTTTTCCATATACATATCCGGAGCGTGCAAAAGATTGCCTTTTTCGGAAATAGCAATAACTGAAAGGGCATTGGGTAAACCTTTAGCCAGAATATTGGTGCCTTCCAAGGGATCAACAGCTACATCTACAGCAGGACCATCAGGATCACAGCCTACATTTTCCCCAATATACAGCATCGGAGCTTCATCCATTTCCCCTTCTCCAATGACTACCGTCCCATTAATGGGAACCGTATCAAAAACAGCCCGCATAGCCGTAGTAGCCGCTCCGTCAGCTTCATTTTTCAGACCCCGCCCCATCCATTGAGCGGAAGCCAAAGCCGCCATTTCAGTTACTCTAACTAATTCCAAAGTCAAGCTTCTATTCATTTTTTGCTTAATTCCTCCTTTGCACTTTACAGGATAATATTCGGCAAAATTCCACTCATCCCTGCCTCCTGAAAAGATTATTTCAAAGTGGCTGACCTTAGAACACACTGCTTCAACTTACAAAATCAAAAAATTAACACTTAAGGTGTTTTTAAGCTGTTTATTTTAAAATTATAAGTTCAATTATTATAAGTTTAATTATTTCATCTGCAAAAATATATTATAATTTAAGTTATTTTTAAGGCTGCACCTTTATAATTATATCTGCAAGCTTAAATCCAGATTCAATTAACATGAAAGGAGGTTATTATTTATTTTGTCTATTTTTAAAAATCTTTTCAGTTTAGAATTGCCCGATACTTATAGTGCTAATCTCAAATTTCGGCATGAATTTAAACATTTCATCAGTTATGGAGATTATCTAACTATTTCTCAGGCTTTAAAGCTCGTATGTGAAAAAGATCCTCATGTTAATTCAGAAGGATTTTATCAGGTTCGCAGCTTGTATTTTGATAATTTTGAAAATAAAGCCGTTCGGGAAAAGCTCGATGGTTTAAAAGTACGGGAGAAATTTCGGATTCGCTTTTATAATCAGGATGCTTCCTTTATTCGTCTGGAGAAAAAATTTAAAGCAGGTGATTATTGCCATAAAGATTCAGCCAAACTGACTCAAGATGAAGTTGAAAAAATCCTGGCTGGAGAAATCAACTCTCTGGACACCAGCGAACGAAAAGTTTTGGAGGAACTACGCCTGAAAATGACCTTTCAGCAATTAAGACCCAAAACCATTGTGGAATATCAGAGAGAACCTTTTATTTATGCTCCGGGCAATGTCCGCATTACTCTGGACAGCAGGATTCATTCCAGCAATTATTCCACTGATCTTTTTAATCCGGAGCTGCCCCTGGTTTCAGTCAGCACCCCTGGTTACTTTATTTTAGAAGTCAAATTTGACGAATTTTTACCGGAAATAATTCGGGATTTAATCCAAACCAACACCCGCCGTTCTTCGGCCATTTCCAAATATGTGGCCGCCAGAATTTACAGTTAAGAATCCAAAGGAGGTTAAAATGAATTTTAAAGATATTTTCAACAGCAGCTTTTTGGAATCAGTCTCCTCTTTTTCTTTGGTGGACTGTCTGATTTCCCTGGCTTTGGCTTTAGTTCTTGGTCTGTTTGTTTTTCTGATTTATAAAAAAAGTTTTAATGGGGTTATGTATTCAGCTAATTTTGGTATTTCTCTGGTAGCTTTGAGTTTGATTACCACTCTGGTTATCAGTGCTGTTTCTTCTAATGTTATTCTCTCTTTGGGCATGGTCGGGGCTTTATCCATTGTCCGTTTCAGAACCGCCGTCAAGGAACCTGTAGACATTGCCTTTATTTTCTGGTCGATTGCTATCGGAATTGTTTTGGGTGCCGGCTTAATTCCCCTGGCGGTCATTGGTTCCGTCTTCATTGGTATTTTTATGCTGTTGTTTGTGAATAAAAAACGCAGTGATCAACCTTATATGCTGATTCTGCATTGTTTGGATGAAGTCAGTGAAAAGCAAAGTCAACAGCTTATTCAATCTTCTGCTTCCAGATTCTTGCTTAAATCTAAAACCGTTTCCACTCAGGGCATTGAATTAGCCATTGAAATTCGACTGAAAGAAGGAGAATATAGTTTTATTAACCAGCTTTCCCAGCTTGAAGGAGTAAAAAATGCTTCTCTGGTTACTTTTAACGGAGACTATATGGCTTAAAGCTGAGGAATAAAGATGATTAACAAAAAATATCTCAATTATTTAACTATTGTTCTTTTGGTTGGTGCAGTGGGAATAAGCATTTATTTGTTTTGTTTGAGCCGTCAGCAGGAAGTTCCAAAGACTGAAGCCACCTATGCCAATTATTTCAGCGATAATGAAATTATGGCAATAAATATTAAAGTTGATCAGGAAAAATGGGATAATTTGATAATCAATGCTTTGCAGGAAGAATATCTGCCAGTAGATCTGGAAATTAACGGTACTTCAATTTCTACAGTCGGTATTCGTCCCAAAGGCAACAGCAGTTTACGAATGGTGGCCAAAAATAATCCCGATGACCGGGTCAGCTTTAAGGTTGAATTTGATCACTATGTTGACGGCCAAACCTTCAACAATTTGGATAAGTTAATTTTAAACAATATGGTCAGCGATGCCACAAGTTTAAAGGAATATATGTCCTTTGATTTAATGCGGTTTATGGGTCTGGATACCCCTTATTTCAGCTATGCCAACATTTATGTAAATGGAGAATACTGGGGTCTGTATTTTGCCCTGGAAGCCTATGATGACAGCTATGCTCAAAGAATGTTCGGCAATGATCATGGCCAGCTTTACAACGTCAGAATGGGCTTTGGCGGGGATCGAGGCAATCCTCAAAATAAAGAACAACAACGGGAAAAAGCCGGTTTTAACAGTTCCGGCAATTTTCGCCCTGATCAATTTAATTCTTCCGGAAAAATTTCCCCTCCCAGGCAAGGCGGCGGTATGATGGGCAGCAGCTCCAAAGGAGGAGATCTGGTTTACACTGATGACAACCCGGACAGCTATAGTGAAATTCTGGATAATGCAGTTTTTGAGCAGGATCAGGGACAAAAAACCCGTTTAATTGCCGCTCTCAAAGCTCTCAATTCCGGAAAAGATCTGGAAGAATACTGGGATGTAGATGAAATTTTGCGTTATCTGGCTGCTCATACTTTTCTCTGCAATTTTGACAGCTACAGTTCTGCCATGCACCAGAATTACTATTTATATGAAAAAGATGGCCAAATAACCATTTTGCCCTGGGACTACAATTCAGCTTATGGAGGCATGGGACGCAATGCTTCTGAAGCAGTTAATTTTCTCATTGATACTCCGGTTACTCAAGTGGAAATGGCCGACCGCCCCTTAATCAGCCAGCTTTTGTCAGTGCCGGAATATCTGGAAATCTATCACCAGTATTATTGGAAAATGCTTGAGGATTATTTCCAAAGCGGATATTTTGCCCAAAAAGCGGCTCAAATGGATGAACTAATCAGCCCTTATCTGCAAATTGATCCCACCGCTTTTTATACCTATACAGAGCATCAAACAGCGGTAGACACCTTTCTAAAATTTAATGATTTGCGGGTACAAAGTATTCAAGGCCAACTGGCTGGAACCATTCCTTCCACCACCGAAGGTCAAAAAAGCAACCCTTCCGCTCTGATTGATTGCTCCAATTTGAAGCTTTCTGATATGGGAACTCAGGGAGGAGACAAAGACGGCGGCATGATTGGCTTGAAAAATATGAACAACAGCGAAAGCAGCCTTTCTTCTTCCGGAATTGCTGGTCAAGCAGGAATTACTCCCCCCAGCCCTGGTAATTTCAGCGGCAATGCCTTAAACAGCGGAGGGCGTTTTAAGCCCAGAGCAGGAGAACCTCCAAGAGAAGAAAATCCCTTCAGCAGTTCCACTTGGCCGGTTGGATTAAGTGCCTTGGCAGTTACAGTCATTGCTCTGGTTCTGGTTCATAAGTTCAAACGCAAAAAATAGCTTAAAAAAGCTCCTGCCAGCTCTATTTTAGTTCCCTGTTGAGCCAGCAGGAATTTGCTGAAAAAAATTGGCAGCAACCGCCAAAACATTCGGGTAAGACAGACACAGCTCCTTGTTTTTGCAGACAAACTTGTAAAATGACCCACTCCGGGATTGAGACCCCTACAGATTTACACGACTCTCAAACATTATTTCGGGAGGGTGGTCTAATTAATTTGATTGAGACCCCTACAGATTTACACGACTCTCAAACGATAATAAAATCTTTGAAACCATTTTAGAAGATTGAGACCCCTACAGATTTACACGACTCTCAAACTTCTGGCTTTGGCGTTGACTCCCGGTGATCCGATTGAGACCCCTACAGATTTACACGACTCTCAAACGGAAACAAGCGGTACTGCTGGCCGTCCATTGATTGAGACCCCTACAGATTTACACGACTCTCAAACCTCAAATCCATATTTGAGAATGCGGCACTATGAACCGTTGAGAGTGTGCAAAAAAGAGATCATCTATGCTCATTTTACTACAGTTTATGCCGCAAGGCAAGTCAAAAACAAGGCAAGTCAAAAACTAAGATTCATAAACAAAATCCTTTCGTTTGTCGCAGACGGAAACCCGCTCCTCTTGAGGGGCGGGAGGAGCCTTTTTAAATCTGTTATGATCAACAAAAAAAGGAGGCCAGTCCGACCTCCTCATATTTTAATTTACACTACTCTCAACTCTCAAAATTACGGTATATTATGGCGTCCCAGGAGGGATTCGAACCCCCGACCTACGGATTAGAAGTCCGTTGCTCTATCCAGCTGAGCTACTGGGACAAATATTTGGAGCGGGTGATGGGAATCGAACCCACGTAATCGGCTTGGAAGGCCGACGCTCTACCATTGAGCTACACCCGCTCATTGCAACGACCTTATTATAGCAAACAATAATCCGGCTGTCAAATCTTTTTTTGCATTTTTTTGCAGCATTTTACCAACAAAAACAAATGAAAAGTCCGGCCTAAAATGCTATAATGATTTCAGCTAAGAATAAAGCAAGGAGAATCGCCTAATGAACCCGGAAAAAAAATTTGCTCCCGTTTATCTGTGCTATGGTTCTGAAAAATTTTTGCTGCAACAAGCCTTGCAAAAGCTAATCCAAAGCTTTTTTTCAGAGGAAGAATCGGAATTTAATCTGGTTCGGCTGGAAGGAGAAAATGTTTCGCCGGAAGAAATTGTGGCGGCAGCCAATACCCTGCCTTTTTTTGGTTCCCGTCGGCTGGTCATTGTCAAAGACATTTTTAATGCCCTGAAAAATAATGAAGAAAGTCAATTGCTGGAATATTTGAACCAACCTTTAGCCAGCACCTGTCTGGTTTTGATCGCTGGGGAACAAGTGGATAAGCGACGCAAATTATTTAAAGCCTGCCAAAAAGTGGGCAAGGTTCTGGAATTTGCTCCCTTAAAGCCGGAAGCCCTGCGGCAGTGGGTCAAAAGCCGGGGGTCAATCGCTCCAGCCGCTTTGGAATTGCTTTTACAACGACTGGGCAATAATCTATTGGCTTTGGAACAGGAGCTGAACAAGCTGCAAACCCTGCAAAGTCCCATAACTCTGGCAATGGTGCAAAAGCTGACTCCCATTCCGCTGGAAGAAAATATTTTTAAAGTGGTAGAAAACATTTGCAACCGCCAAACCCGTCTTTCCTTTCAGGGCTTGCAGGATTTGCTGCAATTAAAGCAGCCGCCCCAGCTAATCCTGGCCAGCCTGGCCGCCCGCTTTCGAGAAATTTATCGAATTAAAACAGCTTTGGCTGAACAAAAATCCGATCAGCAAATTATGGCAGAATTAAGCCTGCCTGCTTATGCCCTAAAAAAAATAAAAAAGCAGGCCATTTCTCCAGCCGAAGCTCAAAGAGCCCTGCTTTATCTGCAAAAAATTGACCGGCAGACAAAGCAGGGACAAAGAGATTTTGCAGCCTCTCTGGAAGAATTTATTTTAACCTTTAGTCTAAGCTAAAGACTCAAATCTTCTGCAAAACGAGCAATCATATCCCCTTTTTCTCGAACCCGGATTAAGAGCAGCATTCCACTCACCACCGAAATGCCCACCTTGCCGCCCAAAACCTCGTTGCTGACCCCGTAAGGATAGCCCAAATAAAAGGTTTGGTTTCGCATGGACCACTTGGCTCCGGTTATCGTCACTCCGGTTACTTCTTCACTCAGAGGCAGCAGGGAAAAAACTTCTTCTGGAATACCAAAAAAAGAAGCCGGAGTTCTTTTTGTAATTAAGCTGATTTCCTGATAAGCATCCACAATACGAGCCGGAACTCCTTTTTCAGCCGCCATCTTCAATAAGTGAACATTGGCCAGAGTATGATCCAGGCGGCTGCCGGTAGCTCCCAAAATAATAACTTCGTCCGGAGTATCTGACAAAGCTTCCATTAAAGCCAAAGCTGTATCGGTTTCATCCTTAACTGTTGGATATTGTCGGATGCGGGAACCCTGACGAGTAAAGGTCAGCAGGTTTTGGATCTTAATGGAGTCCATATCCCCAATAATTAAATCCGGAACAATACCAAAATCAGCCAAATAGTTAGCTCCCCCATCTGCACAAATTACCCGTGTATTGTGATCTATTAATTTGGTCAATAAAGCCTGATCTTCCAGACTGCCGGCACTGATTACCAAATAACGCATCTTTTTTCCCCATTTCTAACTTTGGTTTGTTTCCTGTTCCTATTATAGCCTTTTTCCTCTTGGTTCGCAAGCAAAAAGCGGAGTATTTCTCCAGAAATTTACTTAAAAGGCTAATCTTATTAACCAAAATTTCCTGGGGAAAAACTCAGGCTGATTGGCTTTGTCCCAAATGTCGAGCAATAGCCTCCTGATATAATTCCAAATATTCCACCCCGGATCTTGCCCAGGAAAAGTCGGTTTCCATGCCCCTTTCGATCAGTTTTTGCCATTGTACAGGGCTGTCTCGCCACAGCTTAATAGCCCTGGCCAAAGCATGGTATAAAGCCCGCCCCTGAAAATCACTGAACACAAAGCCATTGCCCGATCCGGTTACCGGATTATAATCGTGAACTGTATCCGCCAAGCCTCCGGTTGAACGAACAATCGGAACAGTTCCATAACGCATAGCAATCATTTGGCTAAGTCCGCAAGGCTCAAACCAGGAAGGCATCAGGAACATATCCGCCCCGGCATAAATTCTTTGAGCCAAAATACTGTTAAAGCCCTGATAAAAATAAACCTTTTGGGGATAGCGTTCCTGCAAATGCCGGAACAAAGCCTGATATTTTTCTTCCCCTTCCCCCAAAATCAGTAATTGCAAGTCCAGGTGCATTAATTCCTCGGCAATTTCAGCCAGCAAATCCAATCCCTTTTGATGTGTCAGGCGACAAATTAAAGCCAAAACCGGACAGGCTTTAACGGGCATTTGCAACTGCTTTTGCAAAGCATATTTATTTTCTTTTTTGCCCTCCAGATCCTGAACAGAATAATTGCGATAAATTCGTTTATCGGTTTGGGGATTAAATTCATGGTAATTGATCCCATTTACAATCCCAAATAAATCCGAGGAACGCCGCCGCAAAAGCCCATCCAGCTTTTCCCCTTTTTCCGGCCTTTGGATTTCAGCCGCATAGGTTCGACTGACAGTGCTGATTAAATCGGAATATAAGATTCCCATTTTCATAAAACTCAGATTATGATAAAATTCCAGATTATCCGCATTAAACCATTCTTCTCCTACTTCCAAAAAGGACAGATTTTCTTTGTCAAAGTTCCCCTGATATTGCAGGTTGTGAATGGTAAAAACCGTGCTGATTGTCTGATAGAAAGACTGCCTGGCATATTTTGTTTTCAAAAAGAAAGCCAAAGGACCGCATTGCCAATCGTTCAAATGAATAATATCCGGCTTCCAATCCAGCCGGGGCAACATTTCCAAAACCGCCTTGCTCCAAAAAATAAAGCGTTCGGCCTCATCCGGATATTGATATAAATGATCCCGATAAAAATAATGATAATTATCCACCAAGTAAACCGGAATTTGATGCTTCTGACCATCCAAATGAGCTTTAATCTGGCTTTCTCGAATAATGGCAGTTTCCGTACGACTGCCCATGCTTACTGGAAAATCTGTTTTCCATACTCCTTGATCCAATCCTTTATAGCAGGGAATAGCTACCCGCACATCATTGATCAAGCATTCGTCATTAACCGTTACAGCCAAAGCCTTGGGCAGGGAACCAATTACATCAGCCAAACCGCCGGTTTTGACAAAAGGCACTGCTTCCGAAGCCAGCAGTAAAATTTTCAAAGGTCGATCCTGCATCTTCTGTTCCTCCTTTTTTTCTTTAGTCTGGCCTTTTTTTTCGGCAATATTCCCCAAAGCATATTTCCCAGGCAAGAAGCATATAAATTTGAAGCAACTTGAAAAATAAAACAAGGAAAATGCAAAAATCAGGCGAATTTTTTCTAAAGAGCAATAAAAAGGAGAGAGAGCCGTGCAGGATATAACCATTAAAGGAACCAAAGACGGCCTGATTTTTTTAATTAATCCGGCATTAACCCCTCAGGAAATCCGCCAGAAATTAACTGAAACCCTGGAAGCCAACCCCAGATTTTTTCAGGGAGCCCAATTCGCCCTGCAGCTTAATGGGGAACAAAAAAAGGATTTGTCTGCTTTTGAAGGCATTTGCCAAAATTATGGTCTGGTAGTTAACTCCAGCCTGCATTGGGAAAAAAACCGCCGGGTTATCCCCAGACCAGCTCCCGACCCCGTAGTTGAAAAAATTCAGCCAATAGCTGACTGGGAAAAGGCTCAAATCCATCCTCGCCTGGTTCGTTCCGGCCAAAAGATTAAGGCTCCAGAAGCTTTGATTATTATCGGTGATGTTCACGCCGGAGCTGAAGTCGAAGCGGGAGGAAGTGTGTTAATTTTGGGCAGTTGTCAGGGACAAGTTCGAGCCGGGCAAAAAAATGCCAAATACGCCCTGATCGTAGCTCAAAAGCTTAAATCCGGCAGTTTACAAATAGGCCAAAGTAAAACCGAAATTCTGACTCCCTTTAAAAATCAAGGACTTCAAGTAGCTTATTTATTTCATAATCAAATTACAATAGAAAAATATCAAGTTTAATTAAAGGCTAGTGATTTCATGTTTAATAAACTAGACAAGCTTTTTCAATTATCCGAAAATAACACAACTATTAAAACCGAAATTATTGCCGGATTGACCACCTTTATCACCGGAGCCTATATCGTCCAGGTGATTCCTTCCATTGCAGCTCAGGGTGATTCTCAGCTTTTTCAGGCAATGCTCGTTGGCACCATCCTGGCTACTATTTTGGGTACTTTAATCATGGCTTTTGGAGCCAATAAGCCCTTTTTATTGGCTCCCGGTTTGGGTACGGCAGTTTATTTTGTCCTGGTTACCAATGAAATTTCTACTAAATCCGACCTGCCTTATGCCGAGGCTCTCAGCGGAAGCCTGACCCTGGTTTTGACTTCCGGAATTCTCTTTACTTTGCTTTCGGCTTTTGGCATTCGGGAAAAAATTATCGAAGCAATTCCAGAATTTGTTCGGGTCGGTTTGGGAGCTGCCATTGGCATGATGCTGATTCAAATTGGCCTGAACAGCAATGCAGTCCTTCAGGCTGGGGATACCAAAATTTCTCTGCTATATTTTCTAATGAACGGAGCCGACAACTGTCAGGAGCTTTTAGGCAGCAATTATGCCCTGTTGGTTATTTATATAATTACTACTTTTATTGGAATTATTACCAGTGCCATTTTGTTTTCCAAACGCAAAAAAGGTGGAATTTTGGCTGGAATTATTGCTGCATCCCTCTTTTATTGGCTTGTCGCTTATTTGGCAGGTTATCAGCCTTTTGCCAACTTGCAATCCCTCAGTTTTTTGCCACCCTTTTCCACCTGGAAAGAGCTGTTATTTGTTGATTTTACTCCAAAAGTAATTTTTCATTTGGGAATCTTTTCCTCAATACTAATTGTAATAATTTACTGTCTTAGTGATATGTTTGGCAGTATTGGCGTATTTTTGGCTGCCTGGGGAAAACTGCCAAAAGATCCAAATGGCAATTTCCCCCGCATGAAGGAAGCCCTTTTATCCGACTCAGTAGCTGCCATTGGAGGAGCCTGTGCTGGTGTTCCTACCGTCACCGCCTTTGCCGAGTCCTCCGCTGGAATTGAAGAAGGAGGTCGCACCGGTTTGACCTCTGTAGTCATTGCCTTATGCTTTACTTTGTGTTTATTCCTATCCCCAATTATCCAGCTTATTCCGGCTCCGGCTACTTCTGCCGCCTTAATTATCGCCGGAACTTCCATGTTGTCTTGCTTGAAAAAATTAAATTACAAAAAAATGACCGAAATAATTCCAGTGGCTTTGATGATAATAATTACCCTGATCGCCACAGACATTGGCAGCGGTATTGGAGTAGCTCTGATTTCTTACACCCTGATCATGTTATTTTCCGGTCAAATCAAAAAAGTTTCTTTTTTAACTTATTTCTTAAGTACCCTGTTTACAGTCAAATTCTTTATAACCTTTTAAGGAGGAATAATGATGGCCAAGGAAAAAACTCCAGTTACCCCAGCCATTCGGTTTTTAAAGCAAAATAAAGCGGAATATACCGATCAGCTCTATCCTTATGAAGAACATGGCGGAACCGCTGCTTCCGCCAAATATCTGCAAGTAGACGAGCATTTGGTCATTAAGACTATTATTTTGGAGGACGAAAACAAAAACCCAATGGTAGTTTTAATGCACGGAGATAAGGAAATCTCCACCAAAAATCTGGCTCGCCTGCTGAATTGCAAATCCATCACCCCCTGCAAACCGGAAATAGCCAACAAGCATACCGGTTATTTGGTAGGCGGCACATCCCCCTTTGGCACTCGCAAAAAAATGCCTGTTTATATGGAAGAAACCATTGCCGAACTGCCCATAATATATATTAATGGCGGAAAAAGAGGCTATCTGGTAGCCATTAAGCCCCAGGAAGTCATTAGAATGCTTCAGCCTGTTTTGGTTCAGGTAGGCATCTAGCTTTCCGAATCCGACAATTCCAGCCATTCAGTATAAGCTTCTTCCAAAGCGGCTTGGACAGCTTCCAGCCGCTGATTCTTTTGCATTAAAAGCTCCAAATCCGTAAAAATCTCGGACTTTTCCATTTCCAGGTGTAATTGTTCAATCTCTGCTTCGCTGTCTTGAATAATTTTCTCCAAAAACTCAATTCTTTTTTTCCGCTTTTCCCTGAGCCGCTGGGCTTCTTTCTGCTGCTGATAGGCATTTTTGGTTTCGCTGGCCAAATTATTTGGAAGCGGTTTTTCCTCAAGATTTCGGTGAGTGCAATAATAGTCATAATTACCTTCCCAAACCTGCACTCCATTGGGGGTCAGTTCCCAAACCTCGGTGGCTATTTTCTGCAAAAAATAACGGTCGTGCGAAATAAACAAAATAGTTCCGGCAAAATTCAGCAAAGCCTGCTCCAGAATTTCCCTGGCATAAACATCCAGGTGGTTGGTCGGTTCGTCCAACAACAGAAAATTGGCTTTTTGCAGGGATAATTTAGCCAGAGCTACCCTGGCCTTTTCTCCCCCGCTCAAATCCCGCATATTTTTGTAAACATCCTCACCCCGCAATAAAAATCCGGCCAGAAGATTGCGAATTTCCAATTCAGTACAGGCTGGGAAATCATCCCAGACCTCTTGCAGCATGGTTTTTTCAAGATGCAGAAACTTTTGTTCCTGTTCATAATAACCCACCGAAACCTGAACCCCCAGCTTAAACCGCCCGCCCAAAGGCAGCAAATAGCCGGCCAAAGTTTTCAGCAAAGTAGTTTTGCCAATTCCATTGGGGCCAACCAAAGCCACCCGGCTGCCCTTTAAAATTTGAGCTGAGATTTTTTCATTAATAATTTTATCAGCATAACCAATACTTAAATTGGCAGCCGTCAAAACCTCGTTGCCGCTATCCAATAAAGTAGAGAAAGAAAAGTGAGCTTTTTTAGTTTTCAAAGGTTTGGCCGCCAATTCCATTTTATCCAGCATTTTTTGTCGGCTGCTGGCTCTGGCGGTGGTGGAAGCCCGAGCCATATTTTTCTGAATAAATTCCTGCTGGCGGGCAATTTCAGCTTTTTGCTGCTGATACAGCTTTTCCTGCTGCTCCATTTGTTCCTTTTTTAATTTTAGGAAACGGCTGTAATTGCCATTATATTTTTGCAGATGAGCATTTTCCAGCTCATAGGTTATATTGGTAATCTGATCCAGCAAATAACGGTCGTGAGAAACAATCAGCAAGGCTCCAGGATAATTTTTCAAATATTGTTCCAGCCAAATTAAGGTTTCCAAATCCAGATAGTTGGTCGGTTCATCCAAAATAAGCAGTTGAGGACTTAACAGCAATTGTTTGGCCAAAGCCAAACGGGTTTTTTGACCTCCGCTTAAAATATGAATCGGCTGTTCCCAGGTGGAGCTGGGAAAACGCAGGCCATTTAAAACCTTGGACAAAGCGGTTGTATAATCATACCCGCCCAAATAACGAAATCTTTCGCTCAACTTTTCATAATAAGCCAAATCACTGGCACCCTGCAAATTCTGTTCCACCTGAGCAATTTCGGCTTCTAATTCAAGAACCTCAGCAAAAGCAGTCAGCATTTCCTCCCAAATGGTTTTCCGGGAATCCAACTGGCTGTCCTGAGCCAAATAAGCCCAGGATAAACCGGAGCTTTTGTGAATTTCTCCTCCATCTGACGGTAATAAATCCGCCATAATTTTCAGCAAAGTAGACTTTCCGGCTCCATTGGCTCCGACCAAGGCAATTTTTTCTCTTTCCTGAATAGTCAGATTAACTTCATCTAAAATTAACCTGGCTCCATAATATTTTTTTAAATGGCTAACTTGAAATACAATCATTATTTCCCTCTTCTTTTCGCAGTGCTGATAATTAATTGACAGTTCTTTTCTTCCATGTTATCATAATGAAAATACCAGATTTGATCATATCACATTTTCCCTTTCCAGGGAATGCCCAAAGGAGGTTTTTCTTAATGCCAGCCCTTATCAGTATCATTTTAATTGTGGTGGTAGTGGTAGTCCTGTTTTCTTTTATCCCAGTAGGATTGTGGATTTCTGCCCTGGCTGCCAATGTAAAGATTGGGATTTTTACTTTAATTGGAATGCGTTTAAGAAGAGTTACCCCCAGTAAAATCGTCAATCCCCTGATTAAAGCGGTCAAAGCCGGTTTGCCGGTTACTGTCAATCAGTTGGAAGCTCACTATCTGGCTGGAGGTAATGTGGATCGGGTGGTAGATGCTCTGATTGCAGCCGAAAGAGCGGTAATTCCCCTGCCCTTTGAAAGAGCCGCCGCTATTGATCTGGCGGGTCGTAATGTTTTGCAGGCTGTTCAAATGAGCGTTAATCCCAAGGTTATCGAAACCCCTTTGGTTTCTGCCGTAGCCAAAAACGGGATTGAAGTCAAGGTAGTGGCCAAAGTCACCGTTCGAGCCAATATTGATCGGCTGGTCGGCGGAGCCGGAGAAGAAACCATTTTGGCCAGAGTCGGAGAAGGCGTGGTAACCACCGTAGGGAGTGCCGATAATCACGAACATGTTTTGGAAAACCCCGATTCCATTTCCCGCACGGTTTTAAGCAAAGGCTTGGATGCCGGAACTGCTTTTGAAATTCTTTCTATTGATATTGCGGATGTCGATGTAGGCCGGAACATCGGAGCCCAGCTGCAAATGGATCAGGCCGAAGCTGACAAGAAAATTGCTCAGGCCAAAGCTGAAGAAAGACGAGCTATGGCCGTAGCTAAGGCTCAGGAAATGACCGCTTTGGTTGAAGAAATGAAATCCAAGGTAGTAGAATCTGAAGCCGAAGTTCCCAAAGCAATGGCTGATGCTTTGCGGCAAGGCAAATTGGGGGTGATGGATTATTACAACCTGCAAAACCTGATGGCCGACACCAAAATGCGGGAAAGCATTTCTACAGTTGAACAGGATTCAGACTCACCCCGCAAATCTTAATTCCGGAAAGTGAGGATGGATATGAATATGGAAGATCGCCCCTTAGAGGGTCCCTGGTCAAAACGGCCAAATAACCAAAAGAATTCTTCTTCCCGACCTGAAAAGGCCGGGAAGCTGGGAAAATCCCCAGCTAAAAAGACCGGCCATCCTGAAAAACAGCCTCAACGCCAGGAACGGTCTAAGCAGCCGCCCCAACAGGAAGAAGTACAAGCCGCCATTTCCGAAGCCTGTCCTCCCCCCTCTCCTCAATCGGGTATGGGCAGAAAAAGAAATCAAAGAAAACAAGTTCTTTTACTTCAGGAACTTCTCCAGCCCCAAAATTTGCAAACGGTTATTTTGGCCGCAGAAATTTTGGGTCAGCGAGGCGGCAAATCTAAAAATTTTTTAAACTATAAATAAAAGAGGATTAAAAATGAAAAGAATTTGTTTAATTAGGAGCTTAATTGTAATTTTAACTGGTTTTTTGCTGTTAGCTTCATTAGGTTTTAGCTATGGCCTTGACTATGATGATGATTATGATGACCCTGACGATACTATTGATGGTGTTATTTATATTCCAGTTTCCGGGGTTAGCTTAAATTATGGCTCCTTGGACATGGATAAAGGAGATACAACCCTGCTTCGTGCAACTGTTAAGCCTAAGAACGCTAGTAACAAAAATGTTTATTGGAGTTCCAGTAATAACTCAGTAGCTTCCGTTAGTCAAAACGGTCTGGTTACCGCCAGAAACAGCGGGGGGGCAGTGATTACCGTGACTACTGATTACGGTAACTACAGTGCTGAGTGCGATGTTTATGTACGCAACGGAAAGATCGATGTTACCGGAGTAAGTTTGGATATAAACTGGGCTCGTTTGGATAAAGGAGATACCCTGGATTTAAAGGCTACGGTTACCCCTAAAGATGCTGATAACAAAAATGTAACCTGGTCTTCCAGCGACAATTCAGTAGCTATTGTTAACTCCAAAGGAAGAGTAACCGCCCGCAAGTCTGGCTTTGCTACTATTATGGTTAGCACAGAAGACGGCTACCCTCCTTATACCGATACTTGCAGTATTTTGGTAGAAGGTGGCTCACCAGTTACTGGAGTTCGTTTAAACCGCACCGAGCTGACCATGTACGCTGGCAACGAATACGATTTAATTGCAACAGTTCAGCCAGCCGATGCTTCCAATCCAGAAGTTTATTGGTACAGCAGTAATGATAGGATAGTTTCAGTTGACGATGGTACTTTATATGCTCACAAAGCCGGCAATGCTACTATCACAGTAACCACAGTAGATGGAGGTTATAGTGCAAGATGTCAGGTTCAGGTAACAAATGAACCTACTCATGTGACCGGAGTAAGCATCAGCCCCGAATATCTTTATTTAAATGTCAATGAAACCAGAACCCTTTCGGCTACGGTCAGACCCAAGACGGCTTCCAACAAAAATGTAAGCTGGACATCCAGCAATTCCCGTATTGCAACGGTTAATGCCAATGGCAGAGTTACCGCCATCAGCAATGGAACCGCAATAATCACGGTTAAAACAGATGACGGCGGTCATACCGCTGACTGCGAGGTTACGGTAAACAAGAATATTGCAGTAAAAAGCGTCAGCCTGAATACTAAGAAGCTGACCCTCAGAGCAGACAGCAGCTATCATTTGCAAGCCACGATCAACCCTTCCAATGCTACCAATAAGGAGGTTACCTGGAAAAGCAACAATTCCTCCGTGGCTTCTGTCAATAACAGCGGCAAAGTAACTGCTAAAAAATTCGGTACAGCTACCATTACTGTTACGACCAAAGATGGAGGACATACTGATACCTGCAAAATTACGGTTCTCAACAAAGGCACTCCGGTTACCGATGTAAGCTTAAATTATGAGGAGGCTCATTTGCAGGTAAACGACAGTTTAAAACTGATCCCCACCATTAAGCCTAATCATGCCACCAATCAAGATGTAAGCTGGAAATCCAGCGATACTCGTATTGCAACGGTTAATGCCAATGGCAAGGTTACCGCTCAACGGAGAGGAACAGCCTACATTACGGTTACCACCGATGACGGCGGCCATACAGCCACTTGTAAGGTTATTGTAAGTGATTATATCCCCGTTACCGGCGTAACCTTAAAGAACAGCTCCGTGGAACTGGATGTGGGGGAAACCTGCATTCTGACCGCTACTGTTAAACCCAGCGATGCCACCAATGATAATGTAAGCTGGTCTTCCAGCAATATGAACATAGCTGAAGTTAATAGCCACGGTTGGGTTACAGCCAAAAAAGCCGGAGCCTGCAACATTACAGTAACTACCGAGGACGGCGGTTATCCAGCCACTTGTCAGGTTTATGTTAATAAATCGAAAGATATCGTTGATGTAACCGGAGTTACTCTGGATCATCCCCAAATTACTCTGGAAATCAACCAATATTTTGATTTGCAAGCTTTCGTTACTCCTTCCGATGCTACCGTTAAAGCAGTAGATTGGGTTTCCAGTAACCCAGAAATTGCCTCAATCGATCCTTATGGTCGGGTTATCGCCAAACAAACGGGAACTGCCATCATTACTGCCTATACAGTAGATGGAGATTATGAAGCAACCTGTCGAGTAACTGTTTCTGCCAGCCCTCAAATCGACTTATTCAGTATAGCTTCTTCTTGGGCTATTGATCAGCTTTATGCAGCTGATGAATATGGTTTGGTTCCGGAACACATGAAGGGCAGCGATTTTACCCAACCCATCAACCGAGCCGAATTTGCTGCCATTGGAGTTTTATTATATCAAAACTGTAGTGGAAACCAAGCTCAAGCCGGAAGTGCCAGCTTTAATGATATTAGCGACAATGTTTATGCTGATGATATTTTGAAAGCTTATAATACCGGGATTGTCAGCGGTACTGGAGACGGTAATTTCTTGCCAGCTCAGGGTGTAAATAGAGAGTCGGCAGCTACCATGATGACCAATGTTTGCAAGAGTATTTACGGAGAAATGCCGGATATCGTTCCTTCCAATATTTTTGCTGATGATCAAAAAATCGATCAATGGGCCAAAAAACCGGTTTATCTTATGAATGAAATGGGCGTAATTAAAGGAGTCGGAGATAATAAATTTGATCCGTTTGGAGCCACCACTCGGGAACAGGCTCTTATTATAGCCAAATTATTATATGAAAAACTCTAAAATTGCCAAGTCACTCAACAAGGCCAGCATCTTCAAGATGCTGGCCTTGTTTTTCCAAAGATTCTACAAATAACCTGCCAGTTTCTCTCAACAATAATCCCCTTTTTAAAGCATACAATATTACAAATAAGCACAAGGGAAGGTGACTGAATCCAAGCAATGAAAGAAGTAATTTCTACAGCAGCCGGGATTGTGGGCAGCGGCCTTGCCGCTTTGCTGGGAGGCTGGGACACTGCTCTGATTACCCTGATTATTTTTATGTTGATTGACTACCTGACCGGTTTAACTGTAGCTGGAGTCTTCCACAACAGCCAAAAAACTCAATATGGAGCTTTAGAAAGCCGAGCTGGATTTAAAGGAATTTGCCGGAAAGGAGTTATGCTTTTATTGGTCTTGGTAGCCTGCCGACTGGATTTAATAACCGGAACCAGTTTTATCCGGGATGCCGTGATTATTGCTCTGGTCATTAATGAAGCTATTTCAATTCTGGAGAATATTGGCTTGATGGGAGTTCCCATTCCAGCCGCAATCAGCAAAGCAATTGAAGTCTTGAAAAATAAATCCATTAAGGAAGATGATTAATTGAAACTCATTTCCAGTATCTTAACTAAAAATCCCTGTTATGCAGCCGGACGCAAAATCACCGTTCAAGGACTGATGCTGCATAGTATCGGCACTCCCCAGCCTTCTGCCTCTGTATTCGTCAAAAACTGGAACCGGAGCGACTTTAATTCGGCCTGCGTGCATGGTTTTATTGACGGCAATACCGGAGATGTTCACCAAACCCTGCCCTGGAATCACCGGGGCTGGCACGGCGGCGGCTCCTGCAATAACACGCATATTGGGGTGGAAATGTGTGAACCCTCCAGCATTAGATATACCAGCGGTTCCAGCTTCATCGACAACGCCCCCGGCAATACCAAAGAGGTTGTCTTAAGAACCTATCAAAGTGCCGTGGAACTGTTTGCCCGGCTTTGCCGGGAATACAATTTGGATCCATTGGCTCCAGGGGTGATTGTCAGCCATGCCGAGGGCTACAGATTAGGCATTGCTGCTAATCATAGCGATCCGGAACACTTGTGGAATAAGTTTGGTCTAAGCATGGATCAATTCCGCCAGGAAGTAAAAAATAAAATGGAGGAGAAAAACAAAACAGTGACCCAGGAACAATGGAACCAAATGTATAAAAATTATTTAGAAAACCTGAAAAACAGTACAGGCTCTGACTGGAGCGAAGCAGGCCGTCAATGGTGCATGGAACAAAAAATTATTATTGGAGATGACCAAGGCAATTATCAATGGCAAGCCCCCCTTACCAGAGAAGCCATGTGTGTTATGCTTTACCGTTTTGCCCAAACTTTAGGCAAAGCTTAAAATCTTCCAACCAGCAAGGACAAATTGTCCTTGCTTTTTTGGTTTCCCCCAAGAGGTTGTCCCAAAATCTCCCCTATCTTTTTGGTCTGCTTTATGTTATAATAACTTTGAATTTACTTACCTACCGGTATTTTCTGCCGGAATACTTTTTTGGAGAAGGAGATAGTTTTGAAAAAGCTGACCAGCGATGAAGTAAAAAAATTAGCTAAAGAACTGGGAGTAAAATTTATACGTTTGCAATTTACCGATATTTTCGGTCAACTCAAAAACGTAACTATCACCGTAGAACAATTGGATAAGGCTTTGGCTGGAGAGCTAATGTTTGACGGATCTTCCATTGAAGGCTTTGTCCGCATTGAAGAATCCGATATGTACCTGCGGCCAGATCCCTCCACCTTTGCGGTTTTTCCCTGGAAGCCCAAAGACGGAGCGGTAGCTCGTTTGATTTGTGATATTTACAATCCGGATGGAACTCCTTTTTCCGGAGATCCCCGTTATGTTTTGCGAAAAGCAATTGCCGAAGCCAATGAAATGGGCTATGAGATGAATGTCGGCCCGGAAGCGGAATTTTTCCTGTTTCATTTGGATGAAAAAGGATGTCCCACAATTGAAACCCACGATCAGGCCGGTTATTTTGACCTAACCCCCATCGACCTGGGCGAAGATGTGCGGCGGGACATGGTTTTAACTTTGGAACAAATGGGCTATGAAATCGAAGCTTCCCACCACGAAGTGGCTCCCGGTCAGCACGAAATTGACTTTAAATATTCTGATGCTTTGGATGTAGCTGACAAAGTTGTCACCTTCAAATTTGTAATTAGAACCATTGCCCAGCAGCATAAAATGCACGCTTCTTTTATGCCCAAACCAATTTTTGGAGTTAACGGCAATGGAATGCATCTGAATCAATCTTTGATGAAAAACGGCCAAAATGCCTTTTATGATCCGGAAGCTCCCATGCAGCTCAGCCAGGATGCCATGTACTACATTGGCGGCATTTTAAAGCATATTAATGCTATTACAGCCATTACCAATCCGGTAGTCAATTCCTACAAACGCCTGGTGACTGGCTATGAAGCCCCGGTTTATGTGGCCTGGTCTTCCCAAAACCGCAGCCCATTAGTGCGGATTCCGGCCAAAAGAGGAATGTCCACTCGGATCGAATTACGCAGTCCAGACCCCACCTGCAACCCTTATTTGGCTTTGGCCGTCTGTTTAAAAGCTGGTTTGGACGGCATTAAAAACAAAATTGCCCCGCCCCCGGCCTGTGACTGCAATATTTATGCTATGAGCAAGGAAGAACGGGAGCAGGCAGGCATTGCCAATTTGCCGCCCAATTTGATCCATGCAGTTGGAGAATTGGAAAAAGATGAAGTTGTCAAAGCCGCTTTGGGTGAGCATATTTTCCAAAGATTCACTTTAGCCAAAAATCTGGAATGGAATCAATATCGGATGCAAGTGCATGAATGGGAAACTAAAAGATATCTAACCAAATACTAAGTCCAAAATTCCCCGCTTGAAGTCAATCGGGGAATTTTTGCAGACAGAAACGAGGTGAACATGACCTGGCAAGTCATCGGCTGGATCTTAACCGGCCTCTGCTTTTTGCTGGGTATCATTGGAACTATTATTCCAGTTTTACCCGGTTCCTTTTTGGTTCTGTTGGGAACCATCTTTTATGGCTGGCTAGTCGCTCCCCTGCCCTGGTATTTCTATTTAATCCAGGGAATTTTAGTCGTTTTAAGCCTGCTGATTGACTATTTAATGGGCATTTGGGGAGTTAAGCGTTTTGGCGGAAGCCGTTATGCAGTCTGGGGCAGTATTATTGGCTTGATTTTGGGAGTTATTATTTTTAATTTGCCCGGAATTTTGCTGGGACCTTTTTTGGGAGCAGCTATCGGAGATTTTATCAGCAATCAGGATTATAAAGCCGCCCTCAAATGCGGTTGGGGGGCAGTTGTTGGCAACTTGGGTTCTGTTCTGGTTAAGTTGGGTTTTATTGTAACAATGCTGCTCATTTTTCTGGTGTTTATTGTAAGCTAAAGTTTAAGGGCGAAAATCAAGTCATTGATTTTCGCCCTTAAACTTTAGTCGGCAATTTCCGGCCAATTCAAATAGTCAACCTGCTCTACCGGCAAGTTTAAAAGCAAGCTAATGGTTTGCTGAACTTTTTCCGGATCTCCGCTGGTATAAAAACAATAACGACCTTCTTGTTCAGAAGCAGCCGCCAGCTTAAATTCAATAATTTTTCGTTTAACCTGTTGAGCTACTGCTGCTCCGGTATCAATTAATTGAATGGAATCCCCCACCATTTCCTGAATTTTGGCTCGCAAGAAAGGATAGTGAGTACAACCCAAAACCAGGGTATCAATTTGTTGCTCCAACAAAGGCTGCAAATATTGTTTTAAAAGCTGTTCAGTATGGGAGCCGGCAATTTCTCCATTTTCCACCAATTCCACCAATCCAGGACAAGGCTGTCGAAAAACCTGAATATTTTGGGCAAAACGCTTGATTAAAGAAGAAAAGCGATCCCCTTTTAAAGTAACCCCAGTGGCCAAAACCCCTACCCGGCCATTTCGGGTCAGCGTGGCAGCCGGCTTAACCGCTGGTTCCATTCCGACAATCGGAACTTCCGAAAAAGTCTTCCGCAGGAGATCCAGCCCGGCAATGGAAGCAGTATTGCAGGCTACCACCAGCATTTTGGCTTGATGCTCCAAAAGAAAACGGCAGATCTGCTGAGATCTGGCCACAATTTTAGCTGGCTCTTTGGTTCCATAAGGGCAAAAAGCAGAATCGGCAAAATAAAGCAAATTTTCATTCGGCAATAATTTCCTGATTTCCCGGGCAACCGAAAGTCCCCCCATGCCTGAGTCAAATATTCCAATATAATCTTCCACAACTATGGCCTCCGTTTGTTTTTTATCCAATTTCTTATCCAAGTTGAAATCAAAGAAATGATTACAGCGGTTAAAACTCCCCACACCATTCCCCAGTTTTCATTATAGCCCCAAACTACGCTCCAAAGATAATACACGCCTACTGAACCCAAAAGAGTCAGCAGCAAAGGAAGCAAATTAAAACTCAAAAAAACCCTCCTCCAACAATTATAAAAGCTTTCGCCAATTTCAGCAAGACTTGCACCAAAACTCCCCAATATGTTATAATTCAGATTAGACTTGTCCTCAAGGAGAAAAAGTGATGTCCTGGTTAATTTTATTTATAGCCGGTTTATTTGAAATTGTCTGGGCAACTGCCCTGAAAGCCTCTGAAGGTTTCTCCAGGCTGCTGCCCTCCGTGATTGCTTTGCTGGGAACCGCAGCCAGCTTTATTTTGCTTTCCCTGGCCATAAAAAATCTGCCCCTGGGAACAGCTTATGCCATTTGGACCGGGATTGGAGTAATCGGCACAGTTCTAATAGGGATCTTTTTCTGGTCTGAACCCATAACCCTGCTTAAAGCCATTTTTCTAACCATGCTTCTGGTGGGAATTTTGGGTTTGGAAATAGTCAAATAGTCAGCTTTTCATCCAGCTATTTCCGGCCAGATTTCGTTGAGTATATATTCGGCCACTTCTTCTACTGTTTTATCATCCGTCTTAACCGTATAATTGGCCGCTCCGATATAAAAGCCTTCTCGCATTTTGGTTAAAACCTGCACACAAAGCAGCAAATGTCCTTTTTGTTCCAGCAGCGGACGAGGCTTGGAATCAGCCTGCACCCGCTGAACAATAGTGGGAGGAGCAGCCATCAGCCTAATTAAAATGCTGTTATTTTGCAAAGCACAAACATTCTCCAAATTTAAGACCACTCCACCACCAGCGGCAATGACCAAATCCTCCCGATCCTCCAATTCCGCTACCAGTTGACTTTCCAGCTCCCGAAAATAAGGCTCACCCTTTTGGACAAAAATTTCTTTCACCGTCAGACCTTCTCGCTCCTCGATAATTTCATCCATATCCACAAATTCCCGTTTCAGCTTTTGAGCCAACAAGCGACCCACTGCTGATTTGCCGGTTCCCATAAAACCAATTAAAATCAGATTTTCCATTGTTCACTCTTCTTTCCTGAATATAAATCAGCGAACTGGCTTTAGATTTTTGATAATTAAACGCTCCAGCCGCCGGTTAATTAAAGTGGTTCCCCAATATTCCTTCCCCGGCAAGGGCTGCACCAATATGCTGTAAATCCCGGCTCGATTGGCTCCCAGCATATCGGTAATAACCTGATCCCCCACCACTGCCACTTCATCCGGCTTGAGCTTTAAGCTGGCTGCCGCCCGCAAAAAAGATTTTTTACCCGGCTTTTTAGCCTTATAAATATAAGGAACCCCCAAAGGCTGCAACAGACTTTCCAGCCGCTCAAAGTGATTATTATTGGAAACAACCATCCATTTCAAGCCCTTGGCCTCCAGATCCCGCAGCCACTGCAAAGTGGCCGCCGAAAATTGTTTTTGATGCCGGGGCAAAAGAGTATTATCCAGATCAAACAGCAGGGCTTTAATGCCCCTTTGCTTTAATTCCTCCAAATCAAGCTGTTGTACAGAACTTAAATAAAGCCGAGGATGCAGATATTTTTTTATAATGCCCATTGCTTCTTCTCCGTTTTATTCTTTGGCCAGATTAACAAATTTGGTAAATTCTTTAATAAAAGCCAATTCCACCGTTCCAGTCGGCCCATTTCTCTGTTTGGCTACAATAATTTCAGCTATGCCTTTTTTTTCGCTATCTTCGTTATAATATTCATCCCGATAAATAAACATAATAACATCCGCATCCTGTTCCAAAGAACCGCTTTCCCGCAAATCAGACATCATAGGAATTTTATCCTGTCTCTGTTCGACCGCCCGGCTGAGCTGGGACAAGGCAATAATCGGCAAATTCAGCTCTTTGGCCAGATTTTTTAGGGATCGGGAAATTTCAGAAATTTCCTGCTGCCGATTTTCCCGATTGCTGCCGCTTAAAAGCTGTAAATAATCAATTACAATTAAGGCCAAACCCTGTTTAGCCTGTAAACTTTTAGCTTTGGCACGCAGCTGCCGGATATTTAATCCCCCGGTATCATCAATAAATAACTGAGCCTTGGACAACCGGCCCACAGCTTGAACCAAATTGCCCCAATCCTCTCCAGTCAGCTTGCCGGTTCTTACCTTTTGCTGATCCACCATGGATTCGGCACAAATAATTCTTTGGGTCAGTTGGGCAACGGACATTTCCAGGCTAAAAACAGCTACCGGTTTATTTTGCATGGCTACATTATGAGCAATGGTTAAACCAAAGCTGGTTTTGCCCATGGCCGGACGACCCGCCACAATAATTAAATCCCCAGGCTGCAAACCGCAGCAAAGCCGATCCAAATCCGCAAAGCCGCTGGTTAATCCGGAAATCTGACCTTGATTGCGAAAACGCTGTTCAATCAGCTTAAACACTTCGACTATGGCTTCCGGAAAGCCAACAAAATTTTTTTGCAGCTGCTGTTCAGACAGCTTGGCAAAAGCTTTTTCCGCTTCCAATAAAAGCTGTTGGGAGTCCTGTTCCTGATAGCCCTGTTCGGCAATTTGCCTGGCCAGAGCAACCAAATGCCGCAAAACCGATTTTTCCTTAACAATCTTGGCATATTCTTCCGCATTGGCCGCCGTGGGCATAATTAAGGAGGCCAAATAAACCACTCCGCCCACACTGTCCAATTGTCCCTTTTGAGTCAGCCAATCAGTCAGGGTCAATAAGTCCGGATTTTGTCCTTGTTCAATTAAGACCGTCAAAGCCTGAAAAATCAACCGGTTTTTGCTTAAATAAAAATCCTCGGCGGCAATAATCTTTTCAATTTCAAACAGAATTTTGGGTTCCAGTAAAATAGACCCCAGAACCGCCTGTTCGGCATCAAGGTTCTGGGGCGGCTTTGATTCGGAGATCAGATTAAACGAATGTTCCATTTAATAACCTGCCATTTCCTAAAGTCCTTACTGTCTAAAAAAGCGTAAAACTTCAGCCAGATTTTTCACCGGAATAATTTCAATATTTTTCAGGCCAAGCGGAACATCCTTCCGGTTTTCTTCCGGCACCAGCACCTTTTTAATGCCAGCTTGCTTGGCTCCATAAATCTTTTCCGGAATACCGCCTACGGCTCGAATTTCGCCCCGAATGGAAAGTTCTCCGGTTACTGCTATATCCTGCCGTAAAGGGAAATTCTCAAAAGCACTATAAATAGCCAAAAAAATGGCTAAACCAGCCGAAGGACCGTCAATATTACCTCCGCCCACCACATTAATATGCAAATCATAGGTATTGAGATCCTGGCCAGTCACAATTCGGAACATGGAAGCTGCATTAAAAACCGAATCCTTAGCCATGCTGCCAGCGGTATCGTTAAAACGAATAACCCCTTTGTTGGCCTGAGCCGCCGGAAAAGCTACCGCTTCAATCTCGATTACGGAGCCTAAAAAACCGCTGACTCCCAAACCAAAAATCTTGCCCACCTCAGACTTAGCCGAAGCCTTTTGCAGTACATAGGGACTAAGCCGCCCCGCCTGTACTACAGCATAAACATCCTCCAATTCAATCAGCGGATTGTTTTCTGCAAAACCATTTCGTCCCAAAGCTGTGCCATAGGCATCTGCCAGAATATTAACCGCCTTGCGTCCTTCAATGGTATATTCGGCAATGGTTTCCGCCACATTTTTGGCCAGTTGTACCTGCAATTTTTCAGCCGCCTGCTCCACAATCTGCTGCAAATCCGCTGGAGTCAAAGGCTCAAAATACACCTCGGCACACCGGGAACGAATGGCCGGGTTCAAATCCTGCGGCGAACGAGTGGTGGCTCCAATCAGAATAAAATCCGCCGGGGCTCCTTCTTCAAAAATTTTGCGAACATAGGCCGGAATATTGGGATCATGCGGATCATAATAGGAGGAATCAAAGAAAACCCTTTTATCTTCCAAAACCTTGAGCAGTTTGTTTTGCAGCAACAAATCCATTTCCCCAATTTCATCAATAAACAAAACCCCGTTATGAGCATCACTGACCAGACCCAATTTGGGTTCTGGAATCCCGCTGTCTGCCAAATCCCGTTTGGCCCCTTGATAAATGGGATCGTGAACGGAACCTAAAAGCGGATTGGTAACTTCCCGAGGATCCCAGCGTAAGGTGGAGCCGTTGACCTCAATAAAAGGCGAATCTTCCTGAAAAGGACTGGAGGGCAACTGTTTGACCGCCTCCAAAACCAACCGGGCAGCCGTAGTTTTACCCACTCCAGGCGGGCCGTAGAGCAAAATATGCTGGGGAAAGGAGGAGGCCAGTTTAGCCAACAAAGCCTTAACCGCTGCCTGCTGTCCTATAATTTCTTCCAGAGCAGCCGGACGCAAAAATTCCATGGCAGTTCGAGCCATTTGCTTTTGCTCCATCTTTTCCAAAATAGCCAGTTTTTTTAAGGTCTGGGCATTTTCCGGACCGCCGTCTTCCTTTAAAATTTGCAGCTTAATTTCCTTGACATATTCTTCATGTTTTTGCTGCAAACGATTGTTAATTTTCTTTTCAATATCATCCTCCACAGAACGGCGAGCCAAATTATCAGCAATTTGTTCATGCAGATTTTCCAGAATTGCTGGAATTTCTTCGATTTCCGGCAAATGATCCAAAACTGGTTCTTCCTGAATGATTTTTTGCAAAGCCAAAACCCGTTCCGCCAAAGAATCAGATTTAATATTGCCCAAAGCATTTAATTTAGTGGCCCGCAAAACCAATTTATCCGAACCATATAAATTAATCAGCAGTTGATACAAAGCATTAACCTGTTTTTTTAAATACATTTCCTCGGCTTCTGCAGCTTCTGCCATTACCTCAATTTCGGATGCTTTTTTATGTGCTTTTAGTTCTTCCAAAGTCCTTTTTTTGACTGGAAAGAATTTCATTAAATTATTCTCCTTTATAGCTTATTGGCACTGTAAACTTAAATGAAAATTGAAAACTCGCCATCCTTTTTGGTACAATAGTTTCACCACAAAACCAGGTACCTCCCAAAAAAGGAGACGAGTTCTCATGGTAAAATCATACCAAATTTATTGTCCCAAATGCAAT
>JAZRVI010000057.1:0-14531 GCA_045599035.1 Desulfocucumaceae bacterium
TATTTTTCTTTTGTTTGTGTCTTTAAGTTACACATAGATTATATATTCAATCCATGTAATTGTCAACAAGCTGGAGTTAAAAATTAAAGCGGCTTATATCCCACGTGCAAGCACGTGGGTTTTACGCCGCAAATTATAACCATGTGTTGCACAGCATTTATTTTCAGGAAAAAAATAAAAAAACTGTTCCAAAAGCTTAGGCTTTTCTCGAACAGTTTTTTTATTATGGTGTTTCTGGGAATTTTTTAAAAGTTGTTTAAGTTTTCTAGTCTCTTTTGTTTAATTTGTTAAAAAATCTTCCTCACATTAAGCAGATGCTCCAAATCCAATTCAAAAAAATAAATTTTAATTACATAGCTTTGGCAGTTTCAATCATTGCTAAGGCACATTCTTTGCAGACCAGTTTGCCTTTGTAATTTTGCACATCGCTGGCGTTACCGCAGAAAACGCAGGCCGGTTCATATTTCTTGAGGATAATTTTTTCATTATCCACATAAATTTCCAGAGCATCTTTTTCATCAATGCCCAAAGTGCGGCGTAATTCGATGGGAATAACCACCCGTCCCAATTCGTCTACTTTTCTTACAATACCAGTTGACTTCATCATTTTTTCCTCCTTTTCCCAAGGATTAAAAACCATTCCTTGAAACTTAAATTTAAAATAACTAGTTAGATGATACCATTGATACCAGTAAAAGTCAATATGCTTTTGCACTATTTCCGGGAAAATTTGCGGTTTTTGCCTTTATTACAGGGTTTTAGGAAAAAACGGTCGATTAATTTTATAACGGAAAAGCTTCCTCTCTTGCCTTTTGGACATCAGCTTGTTAAAATAAAAGAAATCATTGCCAGGAGGAGGATTTGGTTTTGAAACCCCAATTCTATATAACCACCCCTATTTATTATCCCAGTGATAATTTACATATGGGACACGCTTATTCCACCGTAGCCGCTGATTCGCTGGCTCGGTTTAAGAGATTGACCGGCTATGAGGTTTATTTTTTGACCGGAGCCGATGAGCATGGCCAAAAAATAGAACGAATTTGCGAGGCCAAGGGCGAAACTCCCCAAGCTTATGTGGATAAAATTGTAGCCGGTATTCAGAAACTTTGGAAAACCCTGAATATCAGCAACAATGATTTTATTCGTACCACTCAGGAACGCCACAAGGCCACCGTCGGCAAGATTTTTACCCGGCTCTATGAGCAGGGAGATATTTATAAAGGAACCTATAAGGGCTGGTATTGCAATCCCTGCGAATCCATGTGGACCGAAGCCCGGCTGGTGGACGGCAAATGCCCGGATTGCGGCCGGGAAGTGGAGCTGTTGGAAGAAGAAAGCTATTTCTTCAAGCTTTCCAAATATTCGGATCGCCTGTTGCAGCACATTGAAGAACATCCGGATTTTATTTTGCCCCTGACCCGCCGTAATGAAATGATTAGCTTTATTAAAAGCGGCCTGGAGGATCTTTCTGTTTCTCGAACCACTTTTAATTGGGGGATTCCGGTGCCTTTTGATCCCAAGCATGTTATTTATGTTTGGATTGATGCTTTGTCCAATTATCTTTCAGCTTTGGGCTATCTCAGCGAAGACGACAGCCTGTATCAAAAATTCTGGCCGGCTCAGGTGCATTTGATGGCCAAGGATATTGTGCGTTTCCACAGCATTATTTGGCCTATTTTATTGATGGCTCTGGATTTACCTTTGCCCCAGCAGGTTATTGCTCACGGTTGGATTTTGCTGGAAAGCGGCAAAATGAGCAAGTCCTTGGGCAATGTAATTGATCCCTTTATTTTGTGTGATAAATACGGGGTGGATGCTATTCGTTATTATTTGCTGCGGGAACTGCCCTTTGGAGCCGATGGCTATTATTCGGAGGAAGCTCTGGTAAATCGCATTAATCAGGATTTGGCCAATGACTATGGCAATTTGGTCAGCCGAACCCTGGGAATGCTGAAGAAATACTTTAAGGGAGTGGTTCAGGAACCCAGCTTGTCTGCCGACCCCGATCCGGAGCTGCAAAAGCTGGCGGAGGCAACCCCGGCTTTGGTTGAAAAATTAATGGATAAACGGGAGATTTCCAATGCTTTGGGAGCCATTTGGGAGCTGGTAGGCCGGGCTAACAAATATGTAGATGACACTTCCCCTTGGGCTTTGGCCAAGGATCCGGAACAAAATGCCCGTTTGGGAACAGTTCTTTATAATTTGCTGGAAAGCGTGCGTTTTATCAGCGTACTGGTTTCGCCCTTTATGCCGCAGACTCCGGCCAAGGTTTGGGAGCAGCTTAATTTGACGGATCGGGCTGACTTGCAGACCTGGGACAGCCTGCAATGGGGCAGACTGCCGGCTGGTATTCAAATGGAAAAAGGGGAAGCCCTGTTCCCCCGCATTGAAATTGAGAAGGAATAAATATGGACAGAATTTTGGTGGATACCCACAGTCATATTGATTTGGAAGTTTTTGACGAAGATCGGGATTTGGTTATTCAACGCCTGGAAAAAGCTGGTATTAAGCTGTTGGTTTGTGCGGCTTTTGATTTGACTTCTTCCCAACGGGCGGTGGAATTGGCGGCTACTCTGGATTATGCCGTCGCTCTGGTGGGGATTCATCCCCATCACGCCGATCAGGAATATTCTCTGGAGCCCTTGCAGCAATGGCTCCAAAACGGTCAGGCGGCGGCTATTGGGGAAATTGGTCTGGATTATTACCGCAATTTAACCCCCAAAGAAGCTCAGAAAAAGCTGTTTCGGGAGCAGTTGGCTTTAGCTCGGGAGCTGGACTTGCCAGTTATTATTCATGACCGGGAAGCTCATGGAGATATCCTGGAAATTTTGAGGAAAGATGGAGTAAGCTCCCGGGGCGGAATTTTGCATTGTTTCAGCGGCAGTTGGGAAATGGCTCAGGAATGTTTGAAAATGGGCTTTTACCTTTCCTTTGGCGGGCCGGTAACTTATCCCAATTCGGTTCATCCCAAAGAAGCTGCTGCCCGCTGCCCTCTGGAACGCCTTTTAACCGAAACCGATTGTCCCTATTTGTCGCCCCAGCCTCGCCGGGGCAAACGCAATGAACCGGCTTATGTAGCCTATGTGCTGGAAGAAATTGCAGCTTTGCGGCAAACCAGTCCGGAAGAATTGGGGACGGCCATTTGGCAAAATGGCAAAACTTTATTTGGCCTTTAGCTCCAATCGGAGAGCTGTTCTCAGGCAGAAAATAGGCAGGTTTTTTCGATTTGAAGCTATTGCCGCCAAAGCTCCACCGCCAGCTTAAACAAATATTCGGCAGCCAGTACATCCTCCAGGGAATTGGCACTGGCTGCCACTATTGTTAAGCCGGTTTTAAGGCTCCTGGCCGCTTTGACCGCCCGCTCTATGCTGATTTGAGCCGGTCGGCGGCCTTTTTTTCCGGCAGTCCGGGCAATAGTGGCGGTCAGGATTGCTGGAGCTTTGGCACAGGCAGCAGCATCGAAGGCCGTTCCTCCGGTGGCCGTAATCCCCAAGACCACCTTATTGTTAAAATCAGCCAGATGGACTATTCCGGCTCCGCAATTGGGCAAAATATTTTCCACCATGGCTCCGCTGGCTCGGACTCCGGCCAAAGCCTGAGCTGCATAAGCAGCCTGTTCTGCCGAGCTGCCCCAACGGGGTTCGGAAACAGCAATGACCTGGGTTTGATATTGCAAGGCCAACTCCCCGGCTTTCTTCCCCTGGGCAAAAGGGTTTACTGGAACCGGAGGTCGGCTGGAATCCGGAGCAGCTCCCCAAAAAGCCCGGACTCCAGCTTCCAAAACAGCCTCGGCTGTGGTGGAAAAATCTATCAGATCAACAATGACCACTACCTGACCAGCTTGGGCTGCTTGAGCGGCTCCGCTGGCATCCGTGCTTAAAGTTACAATAGACATTTTTTACTCCTTAGAACCTGAAAGATAAAATCCGCTGGCGGCTGCGGCTTGGAAAAAGGCCGGGTCTTCTGCAAATTTTCGTCCCATACTGCTGACCTGCAAGTCAAAGCTTTGCAAGGCAGCTTCGGTTTGTCCGGCTTCCTGCCAGATAATCTGATGGCGATCCGCCAGATGGCTGTCCCGGATTTGCTGTTCCACCACTTGCCGCTGTTCAGCAGGCAGTTGGGGAAAAACAATTTCGCAGGCTTTCAAGGCTACTCGCCCCAAAGCGGTTTGGGTGTGATGGCTTAAGCCCCAATGCCGGGGACGGGGATCGGCAAAGCTGAGACGGGGAATGGCCAGCGGTCTGCCGCCCAAAATCTGCACGGCATTGACCAGCTCTCCCTGCTCAATGCCGGTAAAGCCAAAGGCCGAACCGGTTCCCACAATGCCCGGCCCCATGCAGGCCAGAATTATTTCGGCTCCGGCGGCTTTGGCGGCCAAAAGACCGCTGTAATTGTTGACCGCCTCCCAGTCTCCCCCAAAGGCATGACCGCAGGTTACTACTCCCTGCATCAGACCCTTCTCCCGCAGTTGAACCAGATTGCGGCTGAAATAAGCGGGCAGAGCGGCTCCATCAGTCATCAGAACAATAATTTTGGCTTTGTTTGGCTGTTGATAGTTCAAGGCAGCCAGCAAGGGGGGCAGCATACTGTGCAGAGTGCCGATAATAACCGGGGTTCCGGCCAGGGTGCTGGTTTGGCGATAGGCCGGATTCAGCGGGTGTTCTTCTTCTTCCACCGAAAGAACCTTGACCTGCATGGGAGTATAACGCAGCTTCATAATATGCCCCGCTTCTTCCATGGCCAGTTCCGGCTGATTTAAATTGGCCAAAACAAAATGCCAGCCTCCGGTTCCCAATTTTTTGCTGACGGCGGTGGTATTGAGATAAACCCAGTCTCCGACTGCAATTTCTCCGGTCAAGGCATCATAATTGACCGCTTTGGCCAGAGTGCCGGACAAATTGACCCGAACTTCAGTATAATTGGGACGGTGACTGAGAATTGCCTGCACCTGAGCTTTTTTTAATTCTAATTTTCCCTGCATCAGGATTTTCCTTTCCGGCTTAAGCCTGCACTTGATTTTTTTCCAGCTCCTGCAGCAGCTCTCGGACAACACCCATTTGGGGCAGTTCCAAATCCGGACAAATTTCGGCCAAAGGCAAAAGAACAAAGCTGCGGTCTTTAATGTAAGGATGAGGCAAGGTCAGCTTCTCGGTTTGAACCACCAAATCCGCATAGGCCAGAAGATCCAGATCAATTACTCTGGGTCCCCAATGAATGGTTCGGACTCGTCCCATTTGATTTTCAATAGACAGCAAATTTTCCAAAAGCTCCAAAGGCTGTTCTTCGGTTTCAATTTCCGCTGCTGTATTCAAAAACCAGTCCTGTTCTACCGGCCCCACAGGAGCAGTACGATAAAAGGCGGCGGTTTTGGTGATTTTGACCTGGGGCAGGTCGGCTATTTTTTGCAAAGCCACTCTCAAATTAGATTCTTTGTTGCCCAAATTAGTACCTATACCAATATATGCTTTCTTAATAGTCACAGAAATCCCCTTTTTCCTCCAGTAATTTAGCGGAGCGTTCAATTTCTACAGCCATACAGTCAAAAATCCCAGCTATGGGAGCCTGTGGTTTTTCAATTCGTACCCGAATTTTTTTGATCAGGGGGAATTTCTGCAAAACGGCTTGAGCAATTTTTTCGGCTGCGGTCTCAATTAAGCGGCAGGGTTCCCCTTCCATAATTTCCCGGCAAAGCTGATAGACTTCGGCATAATTAACGGTTAGTTCCAAATTATCGCTGCTTCCGGCCGACTGTAAATCCAAAAATAAGCTTAAATCCACTTTGAATCTTTGTCCCAGGCTGTTTTCTTCCCTTAAGACTCCGTGGCGGCCATAAAACTGCAAACCCTGTAAATCTATTTTATCCATTTAGCTGTCCTTTCCTGTTTTTTTACGATATAAAGCATCGGCCATTCGAGCTGCTCGGACGGTGGCCTGAACATCATGTACCCGCACAATATCAGCACCTTTGCCGATTCCGGCTACTACTGTGGCCAGGGTTCCTTCCACTCTTTCATTAACCGGCAGATCCAAAACCTGTCCAATAAAGCCCTTGCGGGAAGTACCCAGCAAAATGGGCAGACCCAGTACTTCCAATTCTTCCAGGCGTTGCAGAACTTCCAGATTTTGTTTCCAGTCCTTGCCAAAGCCAATTCCCGGATCCAGAATTAAATTTTCCGGTTTAATTCCGGCGGCTTCGGCCTTTTGGCAGCAAGCCTGAAAATAAGCAATTAAGTCTCCCATTAATTCCCGATATTGATTGCCCTGCTGATTGTGCATTAAAACAATCGGAATCTGAGCCTTGGCTGCAACCTTCGCCATTTGATCATCATAGCCCAAAGCCCATTGATCATTGAGCAAAGAAACCCCTTCAGCCAAAGCAGCTTCGGCCACTTCGCCTTTAAAAGTATCCACCGAAATTGGCAGTTTTATTTCCTGTACCAGGCGTTTTAAAACCGGCAGCAGCCGTTCCTTTTCTACTGAGGCTGCAACTGGAGTATGGCCAGGCCGGGTGCTTTCAGCTCCCAGATCAATAATATCTGCTCCGGCAGCAGCCATTTTGTGGGCTTGTTCCAGGGCAAAGCCGGGATCCAAATAGCAGCCTTCATCCGAAAAGCTGTCCGGGGTGGCGTTTAAAATTCCCATTACCAGGGTTCTTTCCCCCAGGGGAAGCTGATATGACCCGCATTGCAAAAGGCGAGCCGGGCGGCCTTCCAAATGGTGCAGGGCTTCCAGAATTTGCTGGCTGAGATCCTTCAGGCCAAAGGGCTGCATTTTTAATTTGCGGCAAACAAGCTCATATTGTTTCAAGGTGGCCATCATAATAATATGAGTGCCATTTCCGGTGCAGTCGGCAACTCCTTTTTCGACGGCAGCTTCTCCACCTTTACTGAGCATTTCCTGCTTAATAATATTGGCCTGCCGAATGTCCAGATCATAGATTTTTAAAACCCGGTGAACTCCTTTGGGAGCCATTAATTGGCAGCCGGCGGGATCGGCTCCCAGATGAATTAATTCCTGCAAAGCGTCTTCCCGATTTAAAAAGCTGATTTTTCTAATGGTTTTTGCCATTTTGATCCAAACACCTCCAAAACTTTTCCTGCTCATCTCCGTCAAAGTCCAAATAGCCCAAAGCTTTTTGCTGTTCCAAAAGCCAGGGCATTTTATAGCAGCCCTTCTGAGCCTGACAAGTGGAGCAGGGACGGGACAAATCATCAGCCAGACAAAGCATTTGCCCCAGCAGACTTTGGGCTTCCTTACCTTTATTATGCTCCAAGATGGCCTGACAGACCAGATCAATCTCGGCTTGTGAATAGCCAGCCTGTTCCAAAAGCGGCCGAGCCAGACGGCTGCCTGTCTGGGCATGGTCTTCTCCGGTTTCATATTGCAGCCAACGGCCAATATCATGTAAAATACCAGCGGCTCCCACGATTTCCAGGTTAACCAACGGATCGGAAGCCAGAGTCAGTTTTTTTTCCCTCAGTAATTTTTGGGTTAGCTGGGCAGTCAAGGCCAAATGCTCCCAATTATGTTTACAATAAATTCGCTCAATTTCTTTTTGGTGGTTTTTATGTAGATAATCCCAATAAAGCGGATTATTTAAAATTTTTTCCAGTCGATTCATCGTCCAGGCTCCTCAGGTTCAAAATAAAATTGCGGCTGCCGGTTGGTGTTTTTTGATAAAACAAAAGCCTCGACTAAGCGAGGCTTTTGAAGAAATTCTCTTAGAATAAACCTTTTACATTACCGTTTTCGGTATCAATGTCAATTCTTCTGTAAGCCGGGTTGGAACCGGTACCAGGCATCAAGCTGATGCTGCCGGCCATCGGGCATAAGAATTTGGCTCCGGCAAAGATTAAGACATCACGAATCGGCAGAATCCAGCCTTTGGGAACGCCTTTCCAGTCCGGATTGTGGGACAGGGACAGGTGAGTTTTAACCATCATGGTAGCAAAGTCTTTGTATTCCGGATTGGATTCAAAGGCTTTGGCTTTGGCTTCAGCTTCAGCACTCCAGCTTACGCCGTCAGCACCATAAACTTCTTTGGCAATGACTTCAACCCGTTCTCTGAGGGGCATATCCAGGTCATACAGATATTTGAAATCAACTTCTTCGTTGGCAGCTTCGATAACAGCATCAGCCAGATCCAAAGCACCTTCTCCGCCTTGAGCCCAGTGTTTGGACAGAGCAGCTCTGGCACCGGCAGCTTCAGCGATTTTGCGGATGGTTTCGATTTCTTCTTTGGTATCGGTATGGAAAGCGTTAATGCAAACAACCGGTTTGATACCGGATTTTTTGACGGTATTGATGTGATGAACCAGGTTTTCGCATCCCTGTTCGACCAAACCGATGTTTTCTTCCACATATTCCTTCGGCAAAGCCCGACCCGGAACAACTTTGGGGCCGCCGCCGTGCATCTTCATGGAACGAACGGTGGTGGTCAGGATGGATACATTCGGTTTCAGACCGCTGAAACGGCATTTTACGTTCCAGAATTTTTCAAATCCGATGTCAGCAGCAAAGCCGCTTTCAGTTACATGGTAATCGAACATTTTCAGACCAATGCGGTCGGCAATGATGGAGCTTTGGCCAATGGCGATGTTGGCGAACGGGCCAGCATGAACCAGAACCGGCTGATATTCAGCAGTACACATCAAAGTCGGGTTGATGGCGTTCCGCATGAAAGCGGCCATGGCACCGTCAACTTCCAGATCATGAGTAGTAACCGGGTTGCCTTTTTTATCATAAGCAACGATAATTTTGCCGATTCTTTCCCGCAGATCCTTGAGGTCTTTGGCTACAGCCAGAATGGCCATAATTTCGGAGCTAACGGCAATGGCAAAGCCGGACTGCATGGCATAACCGTCTTTGGGGCCGCCCAAGCCGATTACGATATTCCGTAAGGACTGAGCACAGAAGTCAATGATCCATTTGAACTGAACATTGGTGGGGTCGATGTCCAAACGACGCAGACCGATTTCGGCCAAACGGGCATCATCATAGTTTCTTTCGTGCTGCATCCGGGCGGTCAAAGCAACCATGCCCAGGTTGTGAGCGTTCATAATATCGTTCAGGTCACCGGTCAGACCCAGGGAAAATTCGGTCATGGGGATGGCCAGAGCGTTTCCGCCGCCGGCTGCGGTGCCTTTTACATTCATGGTCGGTCCGCCGGACGGCTGACGAATAGCAGCACCGGACATCATGCCTCTTTTGGCCAGACCTTCAACAATACCCATGGTAGTGGTGGTTTTACCTTCACCCAGCGGGGTGGGGGTTACAGCAGTAACATTGATATATTTGCCATCGGGTTTATCTTTTAAGCGGTCGATGATTTTAATGAAATCTAATTTGCAGATTCTGCCATACGGGATAACTTCATCTTCCTGCAAGCCCAATTTTTTACGCCATTCTTCAACGGTAGGCATATTTTTTTCAGCTAATTCGGAGATTTCAAAGTCTTTTAATTTAGTCGCATCATAATAGGCCATTTTTGAGTAAAAACCCCTTTCTAAAGATCTTTATGATAGTTTGCCTAGTCATTCTAAAGGACTATTCAACATTCACCCAAATTTTCCTGCAAAATTTAAAATATTTTTTCCGATTAAGTGCAGCTTTGCTTCAATTGGTTTTTTTAGGAAACAGGCTGGAGATGAAAGCAAACTGGCAGCCTGAATAGTTGGCAGCAGAATCTAGGCTCTTTTTACCTTTATTGTGGAATATCTGTTAAAAAAATCAATAAATGCAGCGTTTTTATGTAGTTAATTCAGGCTTTTGGATAATTTGAAAAAGTTTGCTGATAGGGTTGACAAACAAACAAAGTATTGTATACTTGTATTAAGTCCTTGGTACAATAAGACAAGGGTAAAGAATGGAGGGCAGAGAAGTGGTCTGGCAATTTACCGCACAAAAACCAATTTACAAACAAATTGTGGAAGTTCTGGAAATGCGGGTGATCAATGGCACCTATTCCAGCGGCAGCCGCCTGCCCAGTGTACGGGAATTGGCCTTGGAAGCAGCGGTCAATCCCAACACCATGCAGAGAGCATTGGCCGAGCTGGAGCAAAAGGGCTTGATTTTGACCCAGCGAACCAGCGGAAGAACTGTGACGGAGGATAAGGAAATTATTATGCAGGCAAAACAGGAACGAGCGGTCAAGCTGGCTTCCAGCTTTGTCAGCCAAATGCGGACTTTGGGCTTTGACTCGGAACAAATTTCAGCTTTAATTGAAAAACAGCTTGAATTGGAACAAGAGGAGGTTGGAGCGTGTTTGAAGTAAAAGAATTAAGCAAAAGCTATGGCCGGGTGCCGGTTTTATCCCAGATCAGTTTTTCTTTACCTGCTGGCAAAATTGTGGGTTTGTTGGGACCCAACGGCAGCGGCAAAACAACCCTGATTAAAATTGCGGCTGGTCTGCTTACTCCCACCAGCGGCACGCTTTTAATTGATCAAAAGCCGGTTGGTCTGGCTACCAAAGCTCTGGTCAGCTATTTGCCGGATCGCCTGAGCCTGCCGGAGCGGATGCGAGTCCGGGAAGCCTTGGAATATTATGCGGACTTTTTTGCTGATTTTGATTTGAAACGGGCGGAAGAAATGCTGCAACGCCTGAATGTGCCTTTGGACAGACAGCTTAAGGCTCTTTCCAAGGGCATGAAAGAAAAATTGCAGCTGGTGCTGACCATGTCCCGTCAAGCTAAATTATATTTGCTGGATGAACCCATTGGCGGAGTTGACCCGGCCACACGGGATTATATTCTGGAAACTATTATCCACAATTATGAGCCGGAATCCACGGTGATTATCAGCACTCATTTGATTGCTGATGTTGAAAAGGTGCTGGATGAGTTTTTGTTTTTAAAGGATGGCCGAATTGCTTTGCAGGATTCAGTGGATAATGTCCGGGAAAATCAGGGAAAATCTCTGGATGCTCTGTTTCGGGAGGTATTCAAATGCTAAAAAAGCTGCTTAAATATGACTTTCGAGCCTTTTCTCATAACCTTTTTCCTTTGCAGCTGGGGGTTTTGGCCAGCAGCTTGTTGGTTGTGATCTTTGCCCGTCTGTCAATGGTTATGGTTACGACGGATTCCAGCTTTACTATTCAGATTTTTGGAGTATTTTCCGGATTAATGGGCGGTTTACTTTTTACGGTGATTTGCGGCAGCAGTCTGGTTACTCTGATTTTGATTTGCATTCGGATGCAGAAGAATTTTTTTGGGGATGAAGGCTATCTGACCTTTAGCCTGCCGCTTACTCCCGCCAAACTGATTTGGTCCAAGGTAATTACCGGTACGGCCTGGATTTTCATAAATGGAATAGCCGTTGCCCTGAGCCTCTTTATTGTCGGGGTATTTGGTACTACTCAGGGTTCGCTGGTGAATTCATTGCTCCTGGAAGGGCTTGTGGATACTTTCAGACACCTTGGCGATGTACTGGAATTTCTGTTTTGTTATGATGGAATTTCCGGCTCTTGGTTTATGGCTATCTTGGGCGTTGTCAATTTGCTGCTTTATATTTTAATGGAAGTTTTAACTATTTATTTTGCGGTTATTGCCGGTGGGGTTGCGGTCAAAAAATATAAGCTGTTGGTTTCCACCGGCATTTATCTGGGAGCCCAATTTTGTCTGAAATTTATTTTGTTTGCCGTTTTTGCTTTGGCTGCGACTTTCCTGGAACTGGAATCTGCGGAGATTTCTCTTTCACTTTGGGTGCTGCTGCTTGGCGGACTCATAGTTCAGGGCGGCATTTCCTGCGGACTGTTTTTGTGGTCACGCTATCTTTTGCAAAATAAATTAAATTTGCAATAAGCTTAACAAATTATAAATTATATATAGAAGAAAAACGGAGAAGAAGCAGGTCTTCTCCGTTTTTTTATTTATCTTTTAACAGCTTAGGCCGTAAATTAAGCTGAAAGTCAAAAATATTTTCTTAATTCAGGGAAGCTTTGAATTGCTCCGGCATATAAATAGGCATGAAATGCCAAAACGAAGCCAGTTTTCGGGGAGGCAGGGAGGAAAAGCTATGCAGGAGTATATCCAAAAGAGAGTTTTGGAGGTAGGCGAATTTATTTTGGAAACCAAAGCTACGGTTCGGCTGGCGGCTCGGCAATTTAATATATCCAAATCCACTGTGCATAAGGACATGACCGAACGCCTGCCTGTGTTGGATCAGCAGCTCAGTCGGCAGATCCGGCAGGTGTTGGAGCTGAACAAAGCCGAACGGCACCTGCGGGGAGGAGAAGCCACCCGCCGCAAATATCGGCAAAAAATGGCGGTTCGTCTGAAATCAGCTTCCCATTGAACCAGGCCGGGTATGACTTGCAATACCCGGCCTGCTCCTGTTTCCTTCGGCAGGTTCAAGCCATAGCTGACTGATAATTGAGGTGGAAATTCCAGGCTTGACAAAAAGTTTCAGGTGAGTACAATAAAAACTAATCGGGACTGTAAAGTAAACATGAAAAAAGCCCGTCCAAAATAATCCAAAAGGATTTAAGCTGCCGACAACAATGTCCGTTTTCATAAATAAAATCCTTTTGTTTATGAGTGAAAGAAAGTTGGAATATGTCAACTACCCACCCACTAAAGTCACGGAAATCAATTTTCAAAATTCGAGGTGGTTTGGCACGAAAATTTTAGTTGTTTTTTCCACAAAAAACTTATCCAAGAGATAAAAATCATCAAAAATCAAGTCTAAAATATCAAAAAGCAGGGTAAATCTATCACTACAAATTACCTAAATCACAAAAATTGATTTCTGTGCGGATTACGGATAACAGCTTTAAAAAGGCTCCTCCCACCCTTCAAGAGGAGTGGGGTTCCGCCTACGACAAACGAAAGGATTTTGTTTATGAAAAAACTGATTGCTCTGCTGTTGGCCGTTTTTCTGATGATTGCCCCCGGCTGCACCGCCAAGACGGAATCTTCGGTGACGCTGGACGATATACAGGACGCAAGCGAAGTGCTGCGGGATGTTGCCGTGGTGAGTGATCTGGAAGAGGCTGAAAGCCTGTCCGGGAATGGACAGCAGGTATTTCTGAAGCTGGAAAGTATGCAGCCGGTCAAGTCCTTCAAGCTGCGTGGTGCATTTTATATGGTGAGCAAGCTCACGCCGGAACAGCGGGCAAAGGGACTCTGCACCTGTTCCGCAGGCAACCATGCACAAGGCGTGGGACTGGCGGCGGATCACTTCGATTGTGCAGCAACCGTCTATGTGCCGTCCACAGCTCCGGAGACGAAGCTGGAAAAGATCCGTTCCTATAATAATGTCACGCTTAAGATCATAGAGGGCGGCTTTGACGATGCGAAGACAGCGTGTCTGGCAGATGTTGAAGAAAGCGGAAAGATCTACATCCCGCCCTATGATGACAAGGATGTGATCGCAGGTCAGGGAACCGTGGGGCTGGAGATCATGGATCAGCTGCCGGATGCTGATGCAGTTGTTGTACCGGTTGGCGGCGGTGGACTGGCCTCGGGCATTGCGGTGGCGGTCAAAGCGATCAATCCGGATTGCCGTGTGTATGCGGTTGAACCAGAAACTGCCGCCTCCATGAAGGAATCCATAAAAGCTGGGAAGCCCGTTGAGCTTGCAAGTGCGAACACCATTGCGGACGGAACCGCTGTCAAGAAGCCCGGCGATCTGACCTATGCGATCTGCAGTACGCTCTGCGACGGATTCATCACCGTTACGGAGAAGGAGATCCGGGCGGCGATTGCACATCTGTATATGGAAGAAGGAATCACGGCGGAAGGTGCGGGTGCATTGGCGGCTGCTGCGGTAATGACAGGGCAGATCCCCGCAGATTGCAAAAAGGTGGTCTGTGTTGTTTCCGGCGGCAATATTGATCCGGCTCAACTGCAGGAGATTGTGGATGAGGCAAGAGGGATCAGGTCTGTAAGCACGACTGATGCACCTGTAGCTGTCGGCTCGTATTCCCAGGCGGTTGTTGTCGGCGACAGCAATATCAGACATACTGCGTAGGGAACTATATGTTCTGCCCTGCGATGGGTAACGGCATACCCATACCTTGTACTGCGGCCTAACAGAAATGTACTGGTCAGCCAATATGCCTGGCAGGTAACAAGAATCCCCTGCCTTTAGGCATGGAGAGTGTCGAAAGCGGTTTCCTTTCCAGGAAGTCGCTTTTTTAATTGGCCAGTATTTTAACACGCCGTGAGCAAGAAATCCCCCACCTCTATAGGTGGCGGGATGAGTTGCGATAAACACGGCGTTTTCTTGACTTTTGTTATTTATAGTGTTATAATCATAATATAATCGGTCGTAATCATCATAAAGGTTATAGATACTATGAAATTGGATAATAATCATCATTCAGTATTCATGCTGCATTATCAATATACTGAACGAAGGACTGCGGTTACTTGCTGAAGCAGCTTAAAGCTAAATATACAGTAGGGATGGAATAGCCCAAACTCATACGCCTGTGGACATTGTGTAAGACTTGAGCTAACGATTATGTCAGCCAGGCAGTAGTGGGTAAAGCAAGAAACTCCGACTTCTATAAGTCGGAGTGGTTCACG
>JAZRVI010000058.1:0-21971 GCA_045599035.1 Desulfocucumaceae bacterium
ATTCTGCTTTAAATGGTCTTACCCCAGCTCAATGTGCCGGTTTGAAGCTTTCAAAAAAACGAAAACGGACATTCTTGCTGGTAGCTTAAATCGTTTTGGATTATTTTGAACGAGCTTCTTTCATGTTTACTTTACAGTCCCCGTTGAATGATACTTCCTGCTAAATCTTTGATTGATTTACTCGGTTTCAGTATAATACATAATATTTGATCATTCAAGCTTTTTGATTATCAATCTGTGACAAAAACTCCATAGCCTGCCATGCAGCTTTCAAGCCTCCCATGTTTCCAACTGCTTCCACCATTTTTTCAACTGCTGCTTCAGATCCTGAATTTGGCAATAGAAAGAAGAATCCTGTAAATTGCGTTTTCCCAAGCCTGAAAATAATTTAATTTGAAAGCCCTGCTGTCCCCGCTGATACTGCAATAAGCCCAATTCGGCAAAAATAATTAAAGCCTCCAGCAAAACCAGCTCGTCCAGCCCCAAAAATTCCGCCTTCCACTCCTTAATTTCCTGGAAATTTATTTGAGAATGCTGCCGTAAAAAAGCATAAACCGCAAGCAGCTTTTCCCGGTTCAGCAGCTTTAAAGTCAAATCCGTTCCCTTTGAAGGAGGCAAGAGCCAAATCTCGCCCAGCCAGCCGCTTAATTCCGCCGGAGAGTAAGGCAAATCATAAAAAATAACTCGTTGAGCCTGGGGAATATCCAATTTTTTAATTTCTGGAGTAGCAATTAAAATTCCCTGTTCCAAAATACTCAGATCCGGCTTTTGATCTTTTAAGTCCCGATGCCAGTAGGCCGTAGGCCAGCCCAACTTTTGCCCATAAAAATATAATTGAATCACCCGCACCGGACTGGAAGCCAAAACCAGGCTGCCCGGCTGACAAAGGCTGCCTAAAGCCCCAGGCGGATAATTTAGTTCAGCCCAATGCAAGGGGCTGAAATCGTTTTCATTTGCTGACCAGTTGGTTGCAGTCAGACTTAAAGCTCCCAGCCCGGCCTGAAACTCCGAACTAAAACCCGCCAAACATTCCAGCAAATAACCTGGCCAAAAAGCTTCGGAACCAGCCAGGAACTGCACAATTTCCCGTAATTCCGCATTAAAACGACTGGCAATTTCCCCCGCCTGACAAGCTGGACGAAAATCGGAAATGGATAGTTCCAAACGAATTTCTTCATTCCATTCATTTAAAATAGGCACAAAGGCCAAATCCATGGCCTGAGCCTGGGGCTTTAAAAGCTCCAGCTTTTCCCCCCAATTAAAAGCAATGCCGCCTACAACCCGAAAGGCTTTTTTAACCAACAGCTTTAAGTGCCGTTCTTCCTGCCCTACAGCCCGCAACCCCAATAAACTGCTTTCCCGACAGCCCAAAACAGCTTCCTTGTTGTTATGCCCCAAGGGAGCCAATAAATCCAGATCTCGCACTAAAGCCGGGTTTATTTGCTCCAGATCTACCCAGCCGTCCAATTCCAGCCGTTCCCGATAGACAAAGCCCGCTGCTTCCTGCCGCAAAGCCGCTTCCAAGGCAGCCAGATTTTCCACTCGTAAAGAAAATCCTCCGGCCAGCTCATGTCCGCCAAATTCCAACAGATATTGAGAACAATTAGCCAAAGCCTGATAAAAGTGAAAACCCGGCAGAGAACGCCCGGAGCCTTTGGCCAGACCATCCTCATTAAAAGCAATCAAGACTACCGGCAAATTAAGCTTTTTAACCAATTTGGCTGCAACAATTCCCAACACGCCCAAATGCCAATCCCTGGCCGCCAAAATAACGATTTCTGCCTGAGGCTGTATTTCCAACAAGCTTAAAGCATCTGCCAGTACACTGCTTTCGATTTTTTGACGAATCTGGTTAAAATTTTGCAGTTGAGCGGCCAGCAAAGCCGCTTCACTTTCGTCCTCGCTCAAAAGCAGCCGAACAGCTATTTCAGCATCCCCAACCCGGCCAGCCGCATTAATCCGGGGAGCCAAACTAAAAGCCACATCCCGAGAGCTGAATTGTTCCTTATGCAAGCCAGCCACATTAATTAAAGCTCGCATTCCCAAAGAATCCGACAAATGCTTCAAGCCCATTTTAACCAGCATTCGATTTTCTTCCTGCAAGCTGACCACATCCGCAATGGTTCCAATGCAAACCAAATCCAAAAATTCCGAAGCAGCTTCCGGAAGCAAGGCCTGAGCTAATTTAAAAGCTACTCCGACTCCACAAAGCTCCCGAAAGGGATAGCGGCTGTCCGGCCGCTTGGGATTAATGACCGCAGCTACCTGAGGCCAATTGGCGGGAACATCATGATGATCGGTAATAATCAAGTCTTTCTTTTCACCCAATTCCTGCAACAGCTCCGCCGAACTAATTCCACAGTCCACCGTAATAATCAGGCCAAAACCACTTTGCCGAATCTTTTGCAAAACCTCCCGATGCAGCCCATAGCCCTGATTTAAACGATGGGGAACAAAATAATCCACTTCGGCTCCCATTTTTCGCAAAAGCCGAACCAATAAAACAGTAGCAGTAATTCCATCCGCATCATAATCGCCATAAATTAAAATTTTTTCCTGCTGTTCTATTGCCTGTCTGATTCTGGCAACTGCCTTATCCATATCCTGCAATAAAAAGGGATCAAAATAAAGCAGCTCCTGATCTGCCAAATAAAATTGAGCTTCTTCGGTCAGGCAAATTCCCCGATTAACTAAAAGAATAGCCATAATCGGAGAAATGCCCAATTCACAAACCAAAATCCTTTCCAAAACCGGATTGCCTGGCTTGGCCTGCCAATCCTTCCAACTATTTTCACTCATATAATCTCCTATTCACAGCCCTGCCAATGACAATCTTCGCATTTTCCTTGTTGAACCTCGCAATCCGTATGCAATTTGGAAAAATTGCAATTGAGGCAGTCAAGCCTTTCACAGGGTTCAGCATGAATTAACACATTAATTTCTGTAAAATTATCCTTCAAAGCCTTTTCCACCCGATCACAAAGCTCATGCACCCGATAAATTCTCTGCTGCCTGGGAACCACCAAATGTAAATCAATCAGACAGCCGGAACCAGCATGACGGGTTCTCAGCTCATGAATCTCCACAAATTCAGTCTCAAAGCTCAGAATAACCTCCCGGATTTTATTTTCCTCCACTTCTGAAATTCGGGAATCCAAAATACTGCCCCAGGATTTTCGCATTAAAACCCAGGCCGCCTTAATAATCAGCAAAGCCACCAGCAAAGCAATCAAAGGATCCAAAAGGCTGAGCTGAGTAAAATAAATTAAAATCATACCTGCAAATACCCCAGCCGAGGTATAAACATCTGTTCGCAAATGCAGGGCATCGGCTTCCAGAGCCGGAGAACCGGTTTTTCGTGCCGTTTTTAATAAAATATAAGAAACCAGAAGATTGGCTCCGGCTGACACACCCATCACCAAAATTCCCCAGCCGCTGCCCGCAAATTCATTGCCATAAATCAGCTTTTTGGCTGATTCATAAATAATTACTCCAGCCGCCACCAAAATCAACAGTCCTTCAAGCAATGCCGCCACATTTTCAAATTTGCCATGCCCAAACTGATGATCCTGATCTGCCGGCTGTTCGGACTTTCGCACCGCTCCCCAGGCCATCAGAGAAGCCAGCAAATCCATGCCGGAGTGAATGGCTTCGGAAATAATCCCCACCGAACCAATGAGAACCCCCACCAGCAATTTGCCCCCAGTCAACAGGGCATTGGAAATTATAGATATTACTGCGGCTCTTTGTTTATTCTCAAACAAACTGCCCGCCTCCTCAAATAACATCCTGCTCCTTATTATACCAAAAAACCAGGATTTGATTTCTTGAATTTTGCAGGACACCTTCGTCCCCGAAAATTTTTTAAAAAAATGCAAAAAAAGTCTTGACTTGATCCCAGGGGTCTTGTATAATCGTAAATGTTGAAGGCATTCCTCGATAGCTCAACGGTAGAGCAATCGGCTGTTAACCGATAGGTTGTAGGTTCGAATCCTACTCGGGGAGCCAATTTTAGGGAGCATAGCTCAATGGCAGAGCATCCGGCTCATAACCGGCTGGTTCCAGGTTCGAGTCCTGGTGTTCCCACCAGAGAGCGTGTTAGTCAGACAAGTCGTAAGACGCTGTTCCGAGAAATTATCCCGGCCCCTTGGTCAAGCGGCCTAAGACACCGCCCTTTCACGGCGGTAACACGGGTTCGAATCCCGTAGGGGTCACCATTTGGGAGCATAGCTCAGTTGGGAGAGCACCTGCCTTACAAGCAGGGGGTCACAGGTTCAAGCCCTGTTGTTCCCACCACCAAAAACCGTTTCTTTGTAGAAACGGTTTTTTCTTTCTTGACTTCCATCTTTTTCTCTTTTAAAATCAATTTAAATAAAATCCCAGCTTTAAGAAGGTGTTTTTATATTATGAAAATTATCGCTGTTAACGGAAGTCCCCGCAAAAAAGGCAATACGGCGGTTTTGCTGCAAAAAGCTTTGGCCGGAGCGGCCAGCCTGGGAGCGGAAACCGAACTGATTAACCTTTACGATCTGGATTTCAAGGGTTGTCAAAGCTGTTTTGCCTGCAAATTAAAAGGCGGTTCCAGTTATGGAAAATGTGCAGCCCAAGACGAGCTTTCCCCGATTTTAGAGAAGATCCTGGCTGCTGATGCTTTGGCTCTGGGTTCTCCCATTTATTTTGGAGCCTTGAGCGGAGAAATGCGTTCTTTTTTGGAACGCCTGATGTTCCCAATTTTGGCCTATACCCCAGAGCATCAAGGCTTATTGGAGAAAAAAATTCCCACCGCCTTTATTTACACCATGAATATTACAGCCGAACAAATGGAGCAATATAATTATGCCCAACCTCTGGAAAGCTCCGCCAATTATTTGGCTCGCTTTTTTGGTTCCTGTACCAGTTTGGTGGTCAATGATACGCTGCAATTTGACGACTATTCAAAATATGTGGCAACCGCTTTTGACGAAAAGCATAAACAAAAAGTGCATGCAACCCAATTTCCTGTAGACTGTCAAAAATCCTGGGAACTGGGCAAGCAGCTTATCCAAGATATTCAGGCTTAACCAATAGCCAGGGGTTTTCTTGGTTGACCAAGAAAACCCCTGATTTTTGCTCAAGTTCAGTTAACGCTTAACTTCTCTCTTTTCAAAGATTCCAAATTGGCTAAATTAAGCTTTAGTTAGTACCACCCACCACAATGCCTTTTAAAAGTAAAGTAGGCTGAGCATCACTCACCGGCACTCCCTGCCCATCTTTGCCGCAGGTTCCAATGGAAAATCCCAAATCCTGGCCAACCGATTCAATTTTTTGCAAAACCTCCGGCCCGTTGCCAGTAATGGTAGCTCCCCGCAACAGACGGCCAATTTTTCCTTCCTGGATTAAATAGCCCTCGGCCACCTCAAAAACAAAATCTCCGGTGGTGGTGTTAACCTGCCCACCCCCCATTTTTTGCACCAAAAGGCCATTTTGGACTGAAGCAATAATTTTTTCGGGAGCTTCTTTGCCCGGCACAATAAAGGTATTGCCCATGCGGGGAATGGGCTTATGCTTATAGCTTTCCCGCCGTCCATGCCCATTGGATTCCACCTCATCCTGCCGGGCAGTCAAACGATCATAAAGATAGTTTTCCAAACAGCCATTTTTGATTAAAGTAACCTTACGGGCAGATACTCCTTCATCATCAAAAGCATAGGAACCATATTTGCCCGGCCAGGTGGCATCATCAACAACGCTGACTTCCGGAGAGGCCACCATTTCGCCCTTTTGCCCGGCATAGACTGAAAGTCCCCGCTGTACCAAATCCGCTTCCAAACCATGCCCGCAGGCTTCATGCACCATAGTCCCCCCGGCTTCTGCCGCCATAACCACATCCAACGCTCCTCTGGGGGCTGCTGCTGCTTCCAGCATTTGCACTGCCCTATTGGCCGCTTTTTCAGCCAAAGCCGCTGGAGAATTGTTTTCAATTAGTTCAAAGCCGGAAAATGCACCCAAAGCTTCCGAACCAGTTTGAATCTGCCCTCCGGCTCCGGCTACGGCCTGCACCACCAGACGGGTTCGCACCCGCTGTTCCTCGCCACACTCGCCCAAACTATTGGCAAAGGTGATTTTTTGCAGGGTATCTGAATAAATAGCTGTCACCTGCCGAATCCGTTCCGGGCTGACCGCTCGGGCAGCTCGATCCGCAATTTTCAGCACTTCGGCTTTATCCTCCGTTTTTATGGTATCCGGCCATTTTTCAATATCAAAATTAAGCTCCGCCTTTTGCGGAAACAATTTCAGTTGATAGTCCCGGCTTTGACCCCCAGCCACTCCGCTGGAAACCGTTTCTGCCGCCTTTAAAAGCCCCTCTGAGCTTAGATCGTTGGTATAAGCATATAAAGTTGCTTCTCCGCTTAAAACCCGGATTCCAGCCCCCAAATCGCTTCCGCTTTGTACCTTCTCCAAACGGCCATCCTCACAGCTCATTCCCAAAACCTTTTTTTCCTCAATAAAAATATCCGCAAAATCCCCGCCTTTGGCCAAGGCGGTTTTTAAAATTTCCTGCAAAGCCTTATTGTCCGGCAAATGATCATCTCCTTTAACTTAATTATTCTATTCCCGATCCACCTGCTTGAACCCTGTTTTCTCTGCTTTTTTTGATTTTTGTCTTAAATATCCAGAACATATAAATTCTGGCCTCAATTTTCCCCTCCCCCACCCTGAATTTAAAAAAATTATAGTTTTTTTAAAAAAAAGGTTTGACAAGAACCCATACCTTATGTATAATAAATCTTGCAGGTGAGAGATAACACCAATCTTCTCAAGTCCTTGATGCGGAACTGTGGTGTAGTCGGTTAACATGCCGGCCTGTCAAGCCGGAGATCGCGGGTTCAAGTCCCGTCAGTTCCGCCATTATTTTAAAGCCCTCCCAGCAAGAGCCAGTCCTTCTTTGGAAACTGCTTGAGCGGGAAAATCCCGCCTCCGGGCAACGGGAATATTTCACGCCACGGTAGCTCAGTTGGTAGAGCAGCGGACTGAAAATCCGCGTGTCGCTGGTTCGATTCCGGCCCGTGGCACCACCAAAAAATTTCAAGCTTTACGATTTGCGGAAATAGCTCAGTGGTAGAGCATCGCCTTGCCAAGGCGAGGGTCGCGAGTTCGAATCTCGTTTTCCGCTCCATTTTTTTTGGCGACATAGCCAAGTGGTAAGGCAGAGGACTGCAAATCCTTTACGCCCCAGTTCGAATCTGGGTGTCGCCTCCAATCCAAAAAGCCGCTTATTCCAATAAGCGGCTTTTTGTTAATTGTTTTTAGGAAAGGAAAGAAATCAGAATATGCCTGTTTTTGAAGCTATAATGCTGCTTTGCTTCGGATTCGCCTGGCCCTTTTCCATCTATCGTTCTTGGAAAAGCCGCTCCACCAAAGGAAAAAGCCTGATGTTTATGATTGTGGTAATCATCGGCTATCTGGCCGGAATTATTCACAAGCTCACCCCCGGAAATTATGATTGGGTGATCTACTTTTATTTTCTGGACATTATTTTGGTTTTAACCGATCTGTTAATTTGGATTCGCAATCGCAAAATTGAAAACTATACCAAAACTCACTAATCTTTTCTCAACAAGCAAAAAGGCCGACAGCGGCCTTTTTTTAATATGTCAAAGTAACTACATTATCTTTCCATTCAACTTTGGCTCCCATAGCTTCTGCAGCCCAACGCAGAGGAACCATGACCCGACCATTAACTATTTCCGGCGAAACATCCATCAAATAGGGAACCTCATTTACCCAACAAACTTTACTGCCAATGGTCATTTTAATACTGTTTTCTTCCCAAGTGCCGGTCATGGATTTTTCGGTATTATCCCAAACCAAACATTCTTCCGGAATTTGCAGAGCAGCCGCCGGATGGCGGATTTCAATAAAGGTTCGTCCATCCTTGAGATAAGGAGCTGCATCCAAAAGATAATTTTCCCCGTTAACCGTAAAGTCCAGGCTGCCCACCGTAAAGCTAATTACCCCGTCGGCTTCGCCTAACAGAGGCTCCGCCCAGGAACAGCTTATCAACAGCCCAAACAGCAACAAAACCGTCAAAAAAACAAAGCCCCACTTGAATTTTAACATTTCAGATCTCCTTTAAAAAAGAATGTCCCCAGCAGTCCGGCTAAAAATAAACCAATTTGCATGGGAACATTTTGATTAACTTAAAACTATTTCGGCTTGCCCGGAAACCAGTCGAAAACGAATTACCCTCGGCTTTTCGCTTTTGCTGCCCCAGTTTGACAAAACAGCTTCCAGCTCTTGTACTGGCCAACCGGCTTCCTGTAAAATCCGGACGGCTTCAAATCGTTCCAAGCCTACAATTTGGGCAGCCAGTTTTTCTTCTTCCATAGAATACATATAAGCTTTAAACCGTCATAATTTCTTTTTCTTTTTCGACAAAAATTTTATCAATTTCTTTAATATATTTGTCGGTTAATTTTTGACTTTGATCCTGAGCATCCCGCATTTCGTCCTCGGAAATCTCTGATTTCTTCTCCAAAGCCTTGATCTGATCATTAGCATCCCGCCGCAAATTCCGAACGGCCACTCGGCTTTCTTCCGATTTCTTCTTGGCTATTTTAACCAATTCTTTGCGTCTTTCTTCGGTCAATTGGGGAATAGCCAAACGAATTACCGTTCCGTCATTGGTAGGATTGATTCCCAAATCAGATTTTTGAATGGCTTTTTCAATGTCGCCAATCATTTTTTTATCCCAGGGCTGAATTACCAAAAGACGAGCTTCCGGAACCGAAATATTGGCCACCTGATTAAGAGGGGACGGAGTCCCATAATAATCCACAGTAATTTTATCCAGCAAAGCCGGAGTAGCCCGCCCAGCCCGCAAAGAAGCCAGTTCTTTTTTCAGTGATTCCACAGTTTTTTGCATATGTTCTTCGGTTTCAGCGATAATTTCTTTAACCATATCTTCTCAACCTCCGTTAGCAAAACCGATACTTCCTGCGGCTTGATTTTCAACTTCCGATATAAGTACCGATAGTTTCGCCCATAATAGCTTTCATAATATTACCAGCTTGATTTAAGTTAAATACCAGCAAGGGAATTTTATTATCCATGCACAAAGAAATGGCTGTGGTATCCATAACCGCCAATCCTCTATTCAGCACTTCAATATAAGTAAGCTTATCAAATTTTTCCGCTTCTGGATTCTTTTTAGGATCGCTGTCATAAACCCCGTCTACAGTTTTGGCCATCAGAATAATTTCCGCTTCAATTTCAGCCGCCCGCAAAGCCGCCGTGGTATCAGTAGAAAAATAAGGATTACCGGTTCCGGCAGCAAAAATTACCACCCGGCCTTTTTCCATGTGCCGAATAGCCCGCAAGCGAATATATGGTTCAGCTACTTCCCGCATTTCAATGGCAGTTTGCACCCGGGTATCTATGCCCTGCTTGGACAGACCGTCCTGCAAAGCCATGGAATTAATTACAGTGGCCAACATTCCCATATAGTCGGCGGTAGTCCGATCCATCCCCTGGGTGGAACCAGCTACGCCTCGCCAGATATTGCCGCCGCCTACCACAATAGCTACCTGCACATTATTGCTGACAATCTTTTTGACTTCGGAGGCAATGGAAGAAACCACTATCGGATCAATGCCATAGCCCTTGTCCCCGGCCAAAGCCTCACCGCTTAATTTTAAAACTACCCTGCGATATCTGGGGATTACCATGGGAATCGCCTACCCTCTCTAAAAGTTTATTTCTGAGACATCTTGGCTACTTCAGAAGCAAAATCGTCTTCTCTTTTTTGCAGTCCTTCACCCAGTTCATAGCGAACAAAACGCCGAATGGAAATATTTTCTCCAATTTTACCAATTTTTTCAGTCAGCAATTCTTTAACAGTCATATCCGGGTTTTTAACAAAAGGCTGTTCCATCAGGCAAATTTCTTTATAGAATTTTTCGATCCGGCCTTCAACCATTTTGGCAATAATTTTTTCTGGTTTGCCTTCGTTGGCTGCCTGGGCGGCCAGGATTTCTTTTTCTTTTTCTACTATGTCAGCCGGGACTTCTTCAACCCGAACATATTCCGGTTTGGAAGCAGCCACCTGCATGGCCAAATCCCGAGCCAAAGCTTTGAATTCATCAGTTTTAGCCACAAAGTCAGTTTCACAGTTCAGTTCCAGCAAGACCCCAATCCGGCCTACGCCGTGAATATAGGATTCAACTAAACCTTCGGTAGCAATCCGGCTGGCTTTTTTGGCAGCAGCAGCTTTCCCGGTTTCCCGCAAATAATCAACGGCCTTTTCCAAATTTCCGTCTACAGCAGCTAAAGCCTTTTTGCAATCCATCATGCCGGCTCCAGTCATTTCTCTTAATTCTTTTACCATTTTGGCACTAATTTCAGCCATAGTAAATCATCTCCTCAGAAATTTTTTAATTGATAACGGCCAAAAAAGGCAGAAAAGCTTCCTTTTCAGGAAGATTCCTGCCTTTATTTTCTAAGCCTTATTCAGCAACTTCTTCGACCGGTTCTTCTTCCTGAACTTGTTCGCCCTGTTTGCCTTCTAAAACAGCATCGGCCATTTTTCCAGTTAAGAGACGGACAGCTCGAATAGCATCGTCGTTACCAGGAATAACATAATCAACTTCATCCGGATCACAGTTGGTATCAACGATAGCCACAATCGGAATATTTAATTTGCGGGCTTCAGCCACGGCAATGCGTTCTTTTCTGGGATCGATAACAAACAAAGCTCCCGGCAGCTTCCGCATATTTTTAATCCCGCCCAAAAATTTGTCCAGGCGTTCTTTTTCGTGCATCAATTGAGCTACTTCTTTTTTGGGCAGCAGGCTCATCCGGCCATCTTCAGCCATTTTTTCCAGCTCATGCAAACGATCAATCCGACGGCGAATGGTTTGGAAGTTGGTCAGCATTCCGCCCAGCCAACGCTGATTGACATAAAACATTTCGCATCTTTGAGCTTCTTCCCGAACAGATTCCTGAGCCTGTTTTTTGGTACCTACAAACAGAACCGAATCCCCGTTCATAGCAACGCTTCTGATAAAATTATAAGCTTCGTCAACTTTCCGTACAGTTTTTTGCAGATCAATAATGTAAATCCCATTGCGGTCGGTAAAAATATATTTACCCATTTTGGGATTCCAACGCCGGGTTTGGTGGCCAAAATGCACCCCAGCTTCCAACAATTGTTTCATAGAAATAACGCCCATGTTTTTACCTCCTTAGGTTTCTCCTCCGCCGGATTCAGCTAGAGGCAAGATTTTCCCAAAGAAAAACACCATTGCCCTGATCCTCCAGCGTGCGTATTACCACAGTTTTACACTGTTCTATCCATTATAAGCGATTAATTTCGGAATTGCAAGGAGTTATTTACCCTTCCAACCAATTTTAGCCCCTGATTATTTTTGATCCAGCCAACAACTTAAAGCAACTCTTTTTCCAATTTCCATCCAGCAAAAAAGAAGCTTCACAGGAAAAATTTTCATAAAAAAACCCTGCTTTCCGGCTAAATCCGAGGCAGGGCAATTTTTAATCCCAGTTTCTTCCGATTCTCTTTTGAGCCAAAAGCACAATGACCCAGGCTGTCAAGCCCAATAAAATGACGATTAGACCCAAAATAGTTTCACTCCAACTGAACTTGCAAAAAGCTTCTCCGGCAGCCAGAGCCAAAAAGCCATCCACCAGCCACATCAGGGTTGCTCCCCAATAGATTAAGGCCAAAGTACCCCAAGTCGGCTTATCAGCTTTATAGCGAATAAGGGTGGTGATTAAAGCCGCCAGACCTGTTAAAAGCAAGCACATTATTCTTCCAAAGCTTTCCGGGATTTTTTGTTTTCCAGATATTTGGAACCCAAGAGCATAACCCCCCAAGCCGCCGTTACTGCTGCCGCCATTCCAAGTCCGACCGTCGCTATTTCCTTCAGCATAATCTGGGCTTCTGCCGCACTATTTAGGGCTGTCAGAAAAGGAGGGGTAAAAACCACTTCTCCATGCCAGATATGCTCTATTGCTAATAGGAAGCTGCCACCCCACAGCATTTTATTTAGCCAGCCAAGCTTTTGACTAAAAGAGGAACGGACTGTCCCCTCCTGCTTGTCCAGTCGTTTTTTTACCACAGAAACCACCACAGCTTCAACCAATGGAGCCACAAAGCAAGCCATCAAAAATCCCTCCTTCATTTTTTTGAATTATACGCTAAAAAAAGTTTAAAAGCAACCGAAAAAAACAAAAAACCGGAATATCTTCCAGTTTTATTGGTAGCGGCGCAGGGATTTGAACCCCGGACACCACGGGTATGAACCGTGTGCTCTGACCAACTGAGCTACACCGCCATATATGGAGCCGTTAACCAGATTTGAACTGGTGACCTCATCCTTACCAAGGATGCGCTCTACCTACTGAGCTATAACGGCATTTTTTTACTGGTTGCGGGGGCAGGATTTGAACCTGCGACCTTCGGGTTATGAGCCCGACGAGCTGCCAGCTGCTCCACCCCGCTGCAAAAGGTGTTTTTAATATTGGAAATGGTGGAGGGGGCAGGATTCGAACCTGCGAAGGTATCACCGGCAGATTTACAGTCTGCTCCCTTTGGCCGCTCGGGAACCCCTCCATATTCTATTTGCCTGGAGCCGGTGATGGGACTCGAACCCGCAACCTGCTGATTACAAATCAGCTGCTCTGCCAATTGAGCTACACCGGCATCACCGCCAACGCAATTAAGATGATAACACAAAACCAAAGGTCTGTCAACACTTTTAATCGGAAAAATTGCAAAAAACTTTTGGCGGCTAATCAGTTAATTATTCTCGCTTTTCCAGATATCTTTCCAATTTCCGTTTTACTCTTTGCAGGGCATTGTCAATGGATTTAACATGGCGATCCAGTTCCTGAGCAATTTCCTGATAGGATTTGCCTTCCAAATAGGACATTAAAACTTTCCATTCCAGGGAGCTTAAAATTTCACCCATTTTTTCTTCAATATCGGAGAATTCTTCCCGATTGATAATTAATTCTTCCGGATCGGTAATTCTGGTTCCAGAAATCACATCCAGTAAGGTTCGGTCGGAATCCTCGTCATAAATCGGTTTATTCAGGGAAACATAAGAATTTAACGGAATATGTTTTTGCCGGGTTGCCGTTTTAATAGCCGTAATAATCTGGCGGGTTATACATAATTCAGCAAAAGCCCGAAAAGAAGAAAGCTTGTCCAGTCTGAAATCACGAATGGCTTTGTAAAGGCCAATCATCCCTTCCTGAATAATATCTTCCCGATCTGCACCGATCAGGAAATAGGAACGGGCTTTGGCTCGGACAAAATTTTTATATTTATTAATTAAATATTCCTGGGCATGGTCATCGCCTTCCCGAGCCAATCCTACGATTTCTTCATCCGGCATAATGGTTAGATTTTCTGCTTTTTGAGCATTATTCATCTGATAAATCCCCCCTCCAGACAAGCAGCAGCTAATTGTCGAAAACGAATCTGGGCAGGCTGGTGTAAAATTCGACGGATTTTGGCCGTTGTTGCCTTCATGCTTATTATAGCTTACCAGCCAAAGCACCGTCAAGCTAAATAAATTATCAAAAAATCCCATCCGTCCATTCTAATTCCCAGAATTTCCCCACTAAGACCTTCTCCAGGATTCAAAAAGCTGACGCAAATCGCCATGCAGACGGTTTTCCAAATAATTATCGACTGGGGAAGAAGAGCAGGTTTTTTCCTGAGTTTCTTTTTTTAATTTTTGCAGGCGATCCCACAGTTCCTGGGGAGTAACCCGATAAGCCCCCTGGCCAAAAACCACAAACTGTTCATCTCCATCCGAGGTAGCCACAAAAACCTTGCCTTTTTTTGTCAGGGAAGACACCATTTTTTCAATTACACTGTCTGCTGTTTCTCCCTCCCGGCTGTAAATGACTTCAACTCCGTTAATTACTTCCGAAAAACGGGCATTCAAAGGAACCTGATGGGCATCAAAAACCAGGATTACCTTGCATCCGGTCAGGGCAGAGTATTCAGTTAAGTAATCCAGCAGCTTGTCCCGGGCATGGCTTAAATTTTCCAATTTTAAATTTTCCAATTGTGGCCAGGCATAAATAATATTATAGCCGTCCACCACCAAATACTCATCCATTTATTGACTCCACTCCGGTTGGCTTGCAAAGCCCTCTGCTTTAAGAATTTTGCCGAACAATTTCGTATAATAAAACACCAGCGGCCACAGAAGCATTGAGGCTGGCCACCTGCCCCAGCATGGGAATCTGTACCAGCAAATCACATTTTTCCTTAATCAAGCGGCTGAGTCCCTGACCTTCTCCGCCAATTACCACAGCCAAAGGCAGTTCCAATTTTTCCTGCCAAAATAATTGACCGCCCATGTCCGCACCAACCACCCAAAGCCCCTGCTTTTTCAGCCAATCCAAAGTAGAAGCTAAATTAGCCACTCGAGCCACCGGAATATATTCCGCAGCTCCGGCTGAGGTTTTCAGGACGGTTGAATTGAGAGAAGCCGAACGCCTTTTGGGAATAATCGCTCCTTTAACTCCGCAGGCTTCCGCAGAACGCAAAATTGCCCCCAAATTATGCGGATCGTTGATTTCGTCCAAAACCAGCAAAAAGGGCTTTTCACCAGCCTGAGCCAGCAAATCTTCCAATTCCCAATAGTTCTGAGCCGCAGCATAAGCCACAATCCCCTGATGGTTGGCTCCGCCGGTCAGTCGATCCAGCTTTTCCTTTTCCACCCATTGCATGGGAATATGGGCAACCTTGGCCAAACCAATTAATTCCTTTAAAATATTGCCCCGGCTTTCCTCGGCCAAAAGAATCCGGTTTAAGGAACGCCCGGATTTTAAGGCTTCCCGTACTGGATTGCGACCCAGCAGCAAATCTTCTTTTCTTTTTTCCAAATTTTTATCCGGCCGAAAATTTCGCTCTGTCCCCCAACCTTCCTCTTTAACTCTCGATTCTCCCGCAGTTTCTGCCTCAAAAGTTCGATCTGAGCGAAAAGCTTTTTTGCTTCGCAAGCCTTCTTTGGAGCTTCTCCTGGCTCCTCCATTTCGCCCTGCCGTTTTATGATCTGACCGAAAATCCCTGTTTGATCTGGCGGTTTGGCCAACTCCTTTTTTATTCTCCACTTTCATTTATTCCTCCATTTTCCACCCACTGAAAAATCCGCTCCATTAATGCTTCCAAACGATCCAGATGGTTTTCCAAAAACAAATAGCCCATCAAAGCTTCCAGTCCGGTACTCCAGCGGTAAGCTACTATAGAAGCCGAACGGGGACTATGCCCGCTTTTGGCATTGCGTCCCCGTCTGGCCACTGCCGCTTCTTCCGTTGTCAGCTCCGATTCCAAAAAACGCAGGGCTTTGGCTTGAGTATCAGCACAAACATACTGAACTGCCTGCTTATGCAGGGCTTTATTGCCCAAAAACCCCTGAGCCAACAAATGCTTTCTGACCATCAGTTCATAAACGGCATCGCCCAAATAAGCCAAATCCAAAGAGGACAGGCGTTCCTTTTGCTGCTCACTTAGATTAATTTTATCTCGATTGACCATTTTTAGTCTTGTTTTTTCCATCTGGCTCCTTTAGGGGTATCCTCCAGAATAAGTCCCAATTCAGCCAGCCGATCCCGAATTTTGTCCGAAGAAGCATAATCCTTGCGGCTTCGGGCTTCCTGCCGCACCTCAATCAGCAGCTCCATCAAACCTTCCAAAAGTCCATCATCGGCAGAGCTTGCTTCTTCCAGAATTAAATGCCGTTGACTATCGCTTTTAAACAGACTTAAAACAAAATTGAAAATTTCAAAAATGGACCAGGCTTCCGTTATCACCTGGCGGTTATGGCCGCCCTGCCCCAAATAGGCATTAACTGCTCCCACCATTTCAAACCAAACCCCAGTAGCCAAAGCGGTGTTAAAATCATCATCCATAGCTTTTTCAAAATCGGCCTTAAATTCAGTCAGGCGATCCAATAAGCTTTGATCGGCTGCTTCCAAATTGTCGCTTAAATTGCCCTGTAAGGCTTCCTGCACTGCCCGCAGAGAGTTTTTAATTCGAGTTAAAGCTTTGGTGGCTTCCTCCAGCTTTTGATCGTCAAAATCCAGGGGACTGCGGTAATGAGTGGAAAGCAGGAAAAAGCGAACTGCTTCTGGAGAGAACTTGGCCAGAATATCCCGCACAATAAAAAAGTTTCCCAGGGATTTGGACATTTTTTCCTGATTAACGGTAATAAAACCATTGTGCATCCAATAGCGGACAAAGTTTTGTCCAGTAGCTGCTTCGGATTGAGCAATTTCGTTTTCATGGTGCGGAAAAATTAAATCATAACCGCCGCCATGAATATCAAAATCAGTACCCAAATATTTCAAAGACATGGCCGAACATTCAATATGCCAGCCAGGACGACCCAACCCCCAGGGACTTTCCCAGGCTGGTTCCCCCGGTTTGGCCGCTTTCCAGAGAACAAAGTCCATAGGGTGCTTTTTCTTCTGATTAATTTCCACTCTGGCTCCGGACTGCATATCCTCCAGAGAACGCCCGGACAGCTTGCCATATTCCGGAAAGCTTTGAATACTGTAATAAACATCCCCATCCACCGCATAAGCATGACCTTTTTCTTCCAGGGTTTTGACCATATCAATAATTTCCGGCAAATGCTCTGAAACCTTGGGATGAACTTCCGCCCGCATGATATTCAAAGCATCAGCATCCTGAAAATATTCCTGAATATATCTCTGAGCCAAAGCCAGGGCATTTTCCCCTTCCTCATTGGCTCGATTAATAATTTTATCATCAATATCAGTAAAATTTTGAATATAGGTTACCTTATATCCCTTATACAAAAAATATTTGCGGATAGTATCAAAAACCACCAAAAAACGGGCATTACCCAGGTGAATATAATTATAGGTAGTCGGCCCGCAAACATACATTCCCACGGTTTGCGGCACCTTGGGAACAAAAGTTTCTTTCTTTCTGGTCATTGTATTAAAAAGCTGCATAAAAATTATTACCTCCCAGATTTTTGATATTCAGCTAATTGACTTTCCAGTTGGGCAATCCGTTCTTCCATAGCTTGCAAAGCTTCTGCAATCGGATCGGGCAATTTATCGTGAGCCAAATCGACCCCTTGTTTGTCTTTCAAGCGTTGGCCGTCCTGGATTACGACCCGTCCCGGAACTCCCACCACGGTGCTGTTAGCCGGAACTGGTTTGAGAACCACTGATCCCGCTCCAATTTTAGCATTATCCCCCACTTCAAAGGAACCCAAAACCTTGGCTCCGGTGCTGATTACCACATTATTGCCCACTGTGGGGTGCCGCTTGCCTTTTTCCTTGCCGGTGCCGCCCAGGGTTACTCCTTGATAAAGGGTCACATTATCCCCCACCACGGCAGTTTCCCCGATAACCACACCCATGCCATGGTCAATAAACAAGCCTTCACCGATTTGGGCTCCGGGATGAATTTCAATTCCGGTCATAAAGCGGGAGAATTGAGAAATAAAGCGAGACAGCACAAACCATTTGTGGCAATAAAGAAAATGAGCTACCCGGTGCATTAAAATGGCATGCAAGCCGGGATAACAAAGTAAAACTTCCAGCGTGCTTTTGGCTGCTGGATCTCTTTCAAAAACCGCTTTGATCTCTCGACGCAATCTGCCCATTCATTATTCCTCTCTTCAGGTTATTTTTCAGGCCTCAATCTCCCCTGGGAAACAGGTTCCAAAAGCAAGAGCAATCCGACCGGATTGCTTTTAATTATACCAGAAGGCTTTTGCCTTGACAACCGGTCTAGCTTCGCTTGAACCAGCCAGCTTTAAGCTGTTCCCAGCGGCCAATAATTCTGGCGGCCTGACGGCCAATTTTGGGCAATCGCTGGGCATCCTCCGAATTTAAGGCTCCCAGCAGAATTACAGCCAGGCCATAAATGGCCGCACCAGCTCCAATAGCAAGCAAAATAGCCAAAATATAATTGCCCAGCCCAGCCAAAATCCAGGCATAAATTTTCCAAACTGCCAAGCCCATAATGGCTGTGGCCAAAGCCGGCCGCAATAAGCCCTGAACTACCGGGAAAGAAAAACCAATCAAACGATGAATGGATAAAATATTTAAGGCAGCCGCAATCAAAAATACGGAACTGGTTCCCAATGCGGCAGCTCTAATTTCCAAAACGGTTGGAGTTAAAAAGTAAGTAATTGCGACCTTGGCCATCAAACCAATCAACAAATTGCGAACCGGGATTCCGGGTTTACCGGCTCCCTGCAAGGTTCCGGACAAAACCAGATTGATTCCCCAAAACAAAATGGCCGGAGTGATACAGGCCAGCGGAACCCCAGCCGGTTCACTGTTATAAATCCACAGGGTCAGCGGAGAGGCCAGAACCAGCAGCCCGGTAGCTGCCGGCAGAGAGGTCAGCACCGAAAGCCGCAGGGATTGACTCAGCTTTTGCCGAATATCGTCATATTTCTTTAAAGTAAAGGCTTCCGAAACAAAAGGCACCATGCTGGTTCCCATGGATAAGGAAAAAACAATGCTCAAATTGACAAAGGACATGGCATATTGAGTAAACTGGCCATAAAAAGCAGTAGCTTCGGACAGGGTATAGCCGCAAAGCTGCAAGCGGTTAATCACAATCACATTATCCAGAATATTGGCAATTGACATAGAAATACTGGCCAGGGAAATGGGGACGGATACCGCCAAAACCTTTTTCAGCAAAGAGCGGTATTTTTCCGGTTCGGCTGCCTGCTCTGACAGCATCAGGCTTTTTAAGTGAGGCTTGGCTCGCCGGAAAAAGAAAACCAGCACCAAGGTTGAAGCAATAACTCCGCACAAGCTTCCCAAATTGGCTCCCGCCGCTCCATAAGAAAGCCCATAATCAATTAAAAGACAACTAAAAAGCAAGGTTCCGGTAACCAGAAAAAGCTGATCGGCCACCTGCGACCAGGCTACTGTAGTCATATTCTGCAAGCCCTGAAAAAGACCCCGAAATGCCGCCACGACTGCCCCAAAAAAAACTACTGGAGCAATGGCCTTTAACCCCCAATAGCAGTTGGGATTGCTGACCAGACCCAAATCAATCAGCCAACCGGCTCCAAAAAATAAAACGGATGAAAAGACCAGACCAGTACCCAGCATGGCCCATAAAGCAGCTTTGAAGGCACGATAGGCATCCTTATACAAACCGGAAGCCATTTTGCTGGAAATCAGACTGGCCACCCCTACCGGAATTCCGGCGGATGAAATGGTGTAGAACAAATAAAAAATCTGGTTGGGAATGGAATAAATCCCCATGCCCTCATCCCCCAAAATGCGTCCCAGGGGAATGCGATAGGCCGCTCCCAACACCCGCACTACAATAGCGGCAGCGGCCAACACAAAAGCACCTTGCAGCATGGTTTGTTTGGTTAGTTTTTTAGTCATTCTGCTCGTCCCTCGATATGGGGCAACGCCGCAAAGGAGTAATTTTGGCTCGTCTTTGCGGGGGAACCGGGGTTTCGGTAATTTCCAGGTAATAAATATGCTCAGGCCGAGTTAGAACCGTAACCAAACCCCGTTCCGGTTCAGTCAGCCAAATCCCCCGCAGCTGAATCATTTCTCCCCACAGCTCATGCTGAACCTTCTGAGGTTCGCCCATCACTTCCATTTCCCAGCCTTCAATATTGACCAGCAAGTCTTTTTTGATAGTTTCCATTATTCATTTTTCCTCCAACCAGGCTTACTCCCTTCTATCATATCACAAAATAACCCCGACCCCCAAATTTTTATAGCCCCAATTTGAGCTTTGAAGGAAAAATTTTTCGAATCTGGGGCTTGATTTTTTATTTTGGAGATAGTATAATTAGGTTTACCAGTTCAAATGGCCGGAGTGGCGGAATTGGCAGACGCAAGGGACTTAAAATCCCTCGAAGATCACTCTTCGTACCGGTTCAAGTCCGGTCTCCGGCACCAGCCAGAAAGACAAAGACCAGAAAGACAAAGATCTGGGGTCTTTGTCTTTCTTTATAAAGTTTAAGTTAAAAATAAATCATAACAAAAAACCAGGCATGATTTTTTATGCCTGGTTTTTTGTTGCAGATGTTTTTGTCTTTTGCTATGATAGATAAAAGGCAGGTAAACTTATATAATCCCATGATAAAGGAGGAGCTAGTTTTATGAAAAAAAGTTATTTGCTGATTGTATTGGCCGCACTTTTTATAGCCCTGTTCGGGTTTGCAGCCGCATCGCAGGCCTCAAGCGAATTTACTATCAATTCCACATTTGCAGTTATTGAATCTTCAAGTGTCAATCTCCCGGTCGCACCTTATATTGACAACGGCCGCACCTTGCTTCCGGTGCGCTATCTGGCCTATGCCTGCGGTGTAGCGGAAGATGATGTAAATTGGAACGCAAACACTCGCACCGTCACCCTGAAGCTGGGGAACAATATAGTAAAACTGACTATCGGCAGCCGGACAATGAATGTGAACGGCGTTAACACTACGATAGAGGCAGCTCCCCGAATCACGAATGGCTATACCTTCCTGCCTGCACGCTATGTAGCGGAAGCCTTCGGCTGTGAGGTAGGCTGGGAGGCCATAACACAAACTGTTTATGTATATCCGTCTTCTGATTCTTATAAGCTCAAGAAAGGTCTTACCGCACAGGAGCTGGCTGGTTCCTGGCAGCATCGAACTACTCTTAATCTTAACGGACTTGATTGCGATCTGACCCTGTACCTGATGTTCTATTCCAATGGTAACTTGGAATACACCTTAGGCTATACGGACGGTGAGCTGATTACCTCCTTGTCCGGCCAATGGTACATTCTTGACGACAATCCTGATGTCACGGTACTTGATCTGAGCGAGCCTGACGGTTCCAATAGTATATATGGTGCCTATAATATTCATTGGGCTTCGGATAGTGACTATGATATTTCTTGGAATGATGATATAGTAATTGATCATCTGGATGGTGATCCATTGATTCCCGGTTGTGAAGGTTATTGGCTTGGTTTCAGCAATAATGCCAATTAATCTCTATCTTGTATCTGCCTTTAATTGACGATCCCACACTGCTTCAGCGGCGTGTGGGATCGTCAATGACAGTGTTATTTTGGAAAATGCTGCTTTATTGCAATCTCACTTTTCAAAGCTGACCTATGGTTTCCGTGATTGACATTTCATTCAAGTGCTTGACTGACACTCTGATACCAGCCACAACAGACAGAACAAAGAATGCTGCAATCACGATCAGTTCTGCGACCGGCAAGTGCCACAGAGCGTAGGCATAGTGGGATGTAACCAAAAAGCCGTACAACCACTTGCTGAATAAAAGCCCTATTACGAGTCCTATCGTACAGCCAAGACAGGAATAGGTAAGCGTTTCAGCTTTCACCATACTTCCAAGTTGTCTCTTTGACATACCGACTGCACGCATGATGCCATACTGTTTGATTCTTGCCGATACACTCATAGAAATACTGTTTACAATGTTCAGGATTGTCACAAGAGCAATAATTACGAGAAAGCTGTATACACATACAAAAAATGCGATATATGTTCCGTGGGTATCGTATTCCCGGTTATCGATCCATTTGTACCGGTCTCCGGTCAGCGTTTGCAATGTATCAACATTTTCATCCGTTGCCGAATCAGAAAGCTGGACAAGCAGCATAGTATAATAAGATATTCCGGTCATATTCCTGAATACTTCATCCGATACGATCAGTTTTGTTTTGCCTTCAGAACTTCCATCGGAACTGAACGGATCGTATTTCAGTTTTCCGGCAATAGAAAGCTGTGTCCCGAAAACAGAAACTACGCTGCCTTTTTGAATTGCTTTATCTGAACTGACTTACCCACAGGCAAGCCTGCGGGGTTCCAATTGTTAAGCGTTGCTTGTAATCGTACATCATTTTCAGACTTTGGAATACAAGTTTATGCTTAGAGCAAAGAAACTTTATAGACAAGCAATCCGTTGATTACATT
>JAZRVI010000059.1:0-26451 GCA_045599035.1 Desulfocucumaceae bacterium
ATAATAATCTTCGGGTCAGCGAGAAAACCGTTGGATACAGGATGTATCAAAGGCACTCGCTGAAAACACCCAAAGCATACACCCTTTGTTTTAGATGACCGTATCGGAGCAATGAATCTGTATCGCATGGGAATTAACTATCTTAAGGATAGCCAAGTACCGGATACAGTGGCACCTCAGTATATCTGAGATGTCAGGGGTGCTGTCAACCACCCCATGGTGTAACGCCACTTTAGATAGCAATATCTATTGGGGTTTAAAGGTCGGAGGCGTGAGCCGTTACTACGACTGGGCATTTACAAGCCCACTCACTTTAGTGGGTGGGTAGTTGACTTTGTTTCTCCTATAAGATTAATTATCATTTTTATTCGTATTCGGCAAATTTTTGCTTTTTCCTGCCCGGTTTAGCCATCCCAATTCTTTGGTATAAAAGAATTTTCCTTGGACAAACTAAATGAAAATCATTAAGGAGGAATCAGAATATGTCTCAGATTGACACCAAAGGCATGAAAGTAGCCGAACTTAGCGAATCTCAACTGAAAAGTTTACAGGATGTTGAAAAAAACATTAACCATGGCCACAATAATTCCGAAGTTTATTTGTTAGCAGTTACTCGTTAAAGCAATGGAGCTTAACCTGTTGATCCCTTGAAAGAAGCGGTTAAGCTCCAGCTACCAGCAAAAAAATAAACCATAATAAAGCTGTTAAAGTAAAAAAACTAAAAATAACCAAAAATATGGGATCGACCTTCAGTCGGCCTATTTTAATTTTTTTTAAACCTTTTTTGGGTTCTTTCATTTCATTCTCCCTGCTCAACTTCCCCAACTCGAATTATTTTCAGACTTTATTATATAATATCCCGCCTGGCTCTGACAAGCCCGTCATTTTTATTTTTCCTTAGAAAAAAGGAATTTCAAGCAAAAAGCCGAATACAAAAAAAATGGGAAAAATTTTTCCTTTTCCGAAGCCAGCAACTTTGTTTCCTGGCTATTTTCTATTTATTGACAAAATTATTTATTTCACATAATATTTTTTCAGCCTGTAAGGAGGTTTTTTTATGAATTTACCCTTACAATTAAAAGAAAATGCTCTTAGATTTGCTGAACAGCCAGCTTTGATCTATAAGGAAGAAAGTTTTACTTATTCCCAGCTTAATGCTTTGGTAGATCAATTTGCTTCCAGCCTGTTGGATTTGGGAGTAACCCCCGGAGATCGGATTTTAACCGCCCTGAATAATTGCCCGGAATTCATTATTGCCTGGTATGCCGCCATGCGGGTCAAAGCTGTTTTGGTACCTGTCAACCTGCAATATACCAAAAACGAATTTCGCAATATTATGCTGGACTGCACCCCGGTTTTGGTCATTACCACAGAAGGCCGGGCTTCCGTGTTGGCTGCGGTTTTAGCTGAAATCCCGGATAACCTGGGCTTAATTATAATCAGACCTACAGAAGCCAATTCCCCCTATTTAAGCTTTTCCGCTTTGGCGGAACGCAATACCAAGTATTTCAAGCTCCGGGAAAATTATGGACGCAATGATACTGCCGAAATCATCTATACCTCCGGCAATCACAGCTCCCAAAAGGGAGTTATGCTGACCCATTACAATTTATATACCAATGCCAGAGCCTTTGTTCAGCTTTACAACTTTCAGCCCCAAGATCGCTTTTTAATGATTAGTCCGCTGTTTCAGGCTGCTTCTCAAACCTGTCTTTTGAATGCAGCTATAATTGCCGGAGCAACTCTGATCATTAAAGACGGTTGGGTTAATCCCAAAAACATTTTGACTTTAATCCAAAATTATCAAATTACTTATACCTTTGGCCCGCCAACCCTTTATGATTTACTGCTCAACCACCCGAAAGCTCTTGATTATAATTTAAGCAGTTGGAAAATTGCGGTCAGCAGCGGAGCAGCTTTGACCGCCGAAACCTTCTTTTGGTTCAAGGAGAAATTTGGTATTGAACTATGTGAGGTTTATGGCCTGACTGAAACCTCTCCATTAGTTTGCTGCAATTTTCCCCAAGGTCTGAAAAAACCCGGTTCAACCGGTTTGCCTTTGCCCGGAGTGGAGGTCAAGGTGGTAGACTATGAAGAAAACGAGCTGGATGGCTCCAATGTAGGTGAAATTATCGTTCGCGGCTCCAACATTATGAAAGGCTATTATCAGCAGGAAGAGGCCACCGAACTGGCTTTAAGAGGACAATGGCTGCATACCGGAGATTTTGGTTATAAGGATTCCGACGGTTATTTGTACATTATGGATAAAAAGAAGGATGTAATCATTCGAGGCGGTTTTCCGGTTTACCCCCAGGAAGTGGAGGGTGTTCTCTATCAGCATCCTTTCGTTATGGAAGCCGCCGTTACCGGTGTTCCGGATTCCCTGATGGGCGAGGAGGTTTTGGCTTTTATTTTGTTGCGGGAAGGCAAAAAAATTGCCCCGGAAAATCTGCAAAGCTTTTGCCGGGATAAAATTGCCATGTATAAGATACCTAAATATATAAAGATTGTAGATAATATTCCTAAAAACCTTTCCGGTAAGCTTTTAAGAGGTGCCTTGCAGGAAATGATTCCGGCTGATCTGGAAGACTAGGAGGATAATTTTATGGAAGATACCATATTAGCCCCCCAAATGGAAGCTTTTCGCCAAAACTTTCAGGAAAACGACGCTTTGGCCAATTATCTGGGCATCAAACTGGTGGAAGTCAGACCCGGCTATGCCAAAGGTATTTTGCCCATTAAAGAAGAACTGCTCAACGGCTTGCATACCACCAATGGCGGAGCGGTTTTTACTTTAGCTGATGTAGTTTTTGCCGCCGCCAGCAACAGTCACGGCATTCCCGCCGTTTCCCTGCAGGCCAGCATTTCTTATCTCAAGCCTTCCACTTTGGGCGATACTTTGACAGCCATTGCAACTGAGGACAATTTGACCAAAAGAACCGGCCTCTATCGCATTGAAATCCGCAATACCAAAGAAGAATTGGTTGCCCTGGCTCAAGGTACTGTTTTTCGCAAAAATTAAGGTGCTTGACAAAGTTTTGTTTTAGTGTTTAAATTGAACCTATAAGGGGAGCTTGTGCAAGCAGGCTGAGAGGAAGCTAAAGGCTTCGACCCATAACCTGATTTGGATAATGCCAACGTAGGGACACAAACAGTCAATTCAAAGCGGCTCCTTACGGAGCTGTTTTTTTCTTTGTCCCGGAAAGGATCACAAAATTATGAAAAACTGTTGGAAGCAGGTTCAGGAACAACACCCTTTGATTTTAAACCTGACTAACTATGTCACCGTCAACCAGGTGGCCAATGTCTTGCTGGCGGCCAAGGCTTCCCCTCTGATGAGCGATGAGCTGCAGGAAATGGCCGAGCTGGTCGAATTGGCTCAGGGAGTCAATATCAATTTGGGAACCCTGAATCAAAGAACGATTCCCGCCATGTTTTTGGCCGCTCAGACCGCTGTTCAAAAACAAAAAGCCCTGGTTTTGGATCCGGTGGGAGCCGGAGCCAGTCAATTACGCACCCAAACGGCTCTTAAGCTAATCCAGGAAAACCAGTTTACGGTCATTAGGGGCAATATTTCTGAAATCAAGGCTTTGGCCGGTGAGCAAAACCGAACTCAAGGGGTAGATGCTAATTTAGCTGATTTAATCACCGCAGAAAACCTGCCAGAAGCCCTGCAATTTGTTCGGAAAATGGCCGCTCAAACCGGAAGTATCATTGCTATCAGCGGAGCCTGGGATTTGGTCGGAGATGCCAGACAATGCTATGTTTTGCAAAATGGCCGTCCGGAAATGGGACAAATCACCGGTACTGGCTGTCAACTCAGCGGCTTGATTGCGGCTTTTGTAGCTGCCAACCCCCAGAAACCTTTAAAGGCCGCCGCTGCTGCTGTGGGTCTAATGGGTTTGGCCGGAGAAACAGCCTGGCAGCACCTCCAGCCTTACGAAGGCAATGCCACCTACGGCCAGCGGATTCTTGATGCCATCGATCACTTAACCGGAGAAAATTTGGAAAACGAGGTTAAATATGAAATCTACTAATTTACTTTTATATGCGGTAACAGATCGTCGCTGGCTGCAAGGCGAAACCCTGGCTCAACAAGTGGAAAAAGCTTTGCAGGGCGGCTGCACTCTGCTTCAGCTTCGGGAAAAGGAATTGGACTCAGCCGCTTTTTTACAGGAAGCCTTGCAATTAAAACCTCTTTGCCGCCAGTACGGAGTTCCCCTGATTATCAATGACAATCTGGAAGTAGCTTTGGCTTCCGAGGCCGATGGCCTGCACATTGGACAGGAGGACTTGGCTGCCGGTGAAGCCCGGCAAAGATTGGGATCTGACAAAATTCTGGGAGTTTCGGTTTCCAATGTAGAGGAAGCTCTTACAGCCGAAAAACAGGGAGCAGATTATCTGGGAGTAGGAGCTGTTTTTGCTACCAACAGTAAAAAAGATGCCGGACTGGTCAGCCTGAATACCTTGCGAGCTATTTGCCGAGCCGTTGCCCTGCCGGTGGTGGCCATTGGCGGCTTAAATCAAGACAATCTCTCCCAGCTTAACGGCTGCGGGCTGGCAGGAGTTTCCCTGATGAGTGCCATTTGGTCAGCTCCGGATATTGTGCAGACCACCCGACACTTAAAGATATTGGCCAGCCAAATCACCCAAACCCCTCCTTTAAAAACCGCTTTAAGCATTGCCGGCAGTGATTGCAGCGGAGGAGCCGGGATTCAAGCTGATCTCAAAACAATGCTGGCCAACGGGGTTTACGGAATGACGGCCATTACCGCCCTGACCGCTCAAAATACTTTGGGAGTACAGGGAATTATGGAAGTTACCCCGCCCTTCCTGGCTCAACAATTGGACAGCATTTTTCAGGATATTTTTCCGAACGCTGTTAAAATCGGCATGGTATCCTCCAGCCCGTTAATTGAAGTAATTGCTCAAAAATTAAGTTTCTATCAGGCTTCCAATATCGTAGTAGATCCGGTCATGGTTTCCACCAGCGGAGCCAGACTAATTTCTCCAACCGGCATTCAGACCCTCCAAAAACAGCTTTTTCCTTTGGCTGCTTTAATTACGCCCAATTTGCCGGAAGCAGAAATCCTAGCCGAAATGAAAATCCAAACCTTGGCTGATCGAGAAAAAGCGGCTCAAAAAATCGGGTCAGCTTATCATTGCTCTGTTTTATGTAAAGGAGGCCACAGTGATGCCAAGGATCTGCTTTATCACAATGGTCAGCTTATCTGGTATCAAGGAGCCAAAATTGCTAATTTAAACACCCACGGTACCGGCTGCACCCTTTCCAGTGCCATTGCTGCTCATTTGGCTCAAGGCTCAGACCTGCCGACCGCCATTCAAAAGGCAAAGGCTTATGTAGCCGGAGCCATTCGAGCCGGACTTAATTTGGGACAAGGCCGAGGACCTTTAAACCACGGCTTTGCTTTAAGTGATCAATGCTGAAAACAACTTCCTACGGACTTTTATGGTTTGGAGCCGGACTTTCACTAGCCGAAATTCTAACCGGAATTTATTTTGCTCCTTTAGGTTTTACTCAAGGTTTAGCCGCTATCCTGCTGGGGCATTTAATTGGCTGCTTTTTATTATTTTGGGTCGGCTTAATTGGAGCAAAAACCCGTTTGGGAGCCATGGAAACAGTAAAAAGAAGCTTTGGTCAAAAAGGCAGTCTTTGCTTTAGCCTTGCAAATGTTCTCCAGCTTTTTGGCTGGACGGGGATTATGATTTACCAGGGTTCACAGGTAGCCAATACCCTTTTGCCCTGGGGCAGTTGGTTTTGGGCTTTGGTCATTGGCGGCCTGATTATAATTTGGCTGTCCATTGGCTTGAAAAACCTGACCAAACTAAATTGGGCAGCTATGCTGCTTTTGTTTGCCTTAACCTTAATTTTAAGCAAGGTAGTCCTGCATCCCAATCCGGAAGCCTTTGAATTTGAAGCTGGTTTAAGCTTTGGATCTGCTGTGGAGTTGGCCGCAGCCATGCCTATTTCCTGGCTGCCCTTGATTAGTGACTACACCCGGGAGGCCGAAAAACCTTTGGCCGCCACTTTGGTCAGCACCATTGTTTATGGCTTGATTAGCTGTTGGATGTATTTAATTGGTTTTGGAGCCGCCCTTTGGACGGGAGCCTTCGAGATAACTTCTATTTTACAGCAAATTGGACACGGCTTGATCGGAATTACCATTATAGTTTTTTCCACTGTCACCACTACTTTTTTGGATGCCTATTCCGCCGGAGTTTCCAGTTCGGCCATCAGCTCCAAAATCAACTCTCGGCTGGCCGCAGTTATGATAACAATTTTGGGAACCTTGAGTGCCATTTTCTATCCGTTGGAGGATCTAAGCGATTTTTTATACCTGATTGGCTCGGTCTTTGCTCCCATGGCTGCCATTTTAATTGCCGACTACTTTATTCTCCATCAGGATCACTATAAAGAAAATTGGGTCATCAACAGGTTAATAATCTGGTTGGCCGGCTTTGCTGCCTACCGCCTGTTAATGCAGGCAGACTTAATTGTAGGCAATACCCTGCCGGATATACTGTTCACTTTGCTTTTAACTATAGGGGTCAGCAAGCTTAAATTTAATTGGAAAACTCTATAATAATCTGCACAATCTCGGATTGGGAACCCAACCGCAAAGGCGGACCCCAGGTTCCCAGTCCGCAGCTTACAATCATTTGAGTGATTCCATTGGAGGAATAACCATAATCATTTTCAAATAAACGCTGGGTTATCAAATTCAAAGGAAAAACCTGCCCCCGATGGGTATGTCCGGCCAAAATCAAATCCGCTTTCCCTTGCTCGGCAAGTCGGGCAGGATTATGTTCCAGCAAAATTACCGGCTGATTCGGATTGGGCAAATCAGACAAAAAGTCTAGGCTGGCTGTATTTTCGCTTTGCCAGTTCGATTTATAATCCAAGCCTGCCACAATCAGACCAGCCGTTTCCACATATTCATCCCGCAAAAGCTGCACTCCAGTTCCCTTAAACCATTCCGCAATTTCCTCCTGGGTATTTTGTCCCAAATCATGATTGCCCAAACAAGCATAGACCCCGTAAGGAGCGGAAAGCCGAGCCAATTCCTGCTGAAAGCCCTGGGGATCGCTCATGTCCCGAAAGCCATCATTTAAAATATCTCCACTGATACAAATAAGCTGAGGCTGCAAAGCGTTAATCTTATTCACCCATTCAGCCAATTGCTGCTGATCTTCCAAAAGCCCCAAATGCAAATCGGAAACCATAAGCAAATTTAATTTCTTCAGCTCAGAATTTTCCTTGTCCATTTTAATTTCATAAGTAGTAATCTTGGAAACCTGAGCCAAATAAGTTCCGACTCCAAAAAAACCAGACATAAAAATAAATATTACAAATGCTTTCAACCAGAAGCGGCCAGATAAGCTCTTTTTCGGATCTATCAGCCAAAAAATTATATTGGTCAGGATTATAAAAAAATCCAGATAGAAAACCCCGATCAGCCAGCTATAACCGCCAATCAGCCAATATTTTTCTCCCCATTCCGGCATCAGACCGAAAAGATGCAGAAAAGGAATGGCAGTCAAGCCCCAGACCACTATAAACCATACAAAAAAACAGAACCAGTTTTTGAAAGCTTTATAGCCCAAATAACAGGCCAGAACATCAGCCAGCAAAAGAACAAACATAATAGCAAAAATCATTATTTAACCTCATTTCGTAGCAGATCCTTCAGTTTGACTTCCACTATCTGCCGATTGTGATAAAGCTTGAAACCTGCATTATCCCGCTCCCAGGTAATTGAAGCCAAATCCGCCCCGGCAGTTTGCAGCCAAAGATAAGTATAGCCCCGCACCTCCGGGTCAGGATGCTTTAAATAAGGCCAATAATCCGGAATAAATTCCTGCACCAGCTCCGGAGCCTGACGGGCAATTCTCCAGCCCCCCCAAATTACCGCAGGCAGCAAAATTTCTTCTTCAGTATAGGTTAATAAAACAGGGGCAAAATCAGCAAAGCTTTGGGGACGCAAGCTGACAATCTCCCCAATACATTCCGCCGAACCCCAGCCAATTCCGCCGGATTCGTCATTTAGCGTCCACAAAAATTTTCGGAGTAAAATCCTGGTTTCTTCGGCTCGTCCTTGATCGAACCACCAGGCTCCCAAAAGCCCAACGGTTTCCACTGTTCGCCATTTAACCAAATTATCCAGGCTGCACAAAAGCCGCAGCAAATAACGCAAAGCCGACTTTTGTTTTCCAATAATCCGGACAATCTCCTCCAGCTCTCCAGCCAGAATCAAAGCCTGAATTTGTTCCTTCTTAATCACAAGCTCACTTCCAAATTGAGATTTTGAGTTATTATACAATAATTTGCTGAACTAAAATAGCCCCGTCTTCGATTTTCTCAATAAAAATTCTTGACAAATCCGGAAAACTTGCTTATAATGTGTATTGTCTTAGTTGCAAAGGGGAGTAGCTCAATTGGTAGAGCGGCGGTCTCCAAAACCGTAGGTTGCGCGTTCGATTCGTGTCTCCCCTGCCAAAAAGCCGGGTCTTTGGATCCGGCTTTTATTATATAAAAAAACCGAAAGGAGATTGTTTATGGACTGGAAAAAAAGCATTACCGATACTGTACGCAATATCGGAGATAAGGCTAAAGATATCAGCGAAAACATTGGAGATAAACTGGAAACCAGCAAATTGAAAAGCCAGATTGACAAACTGGAAAAAGAAATCTCCAATAATTACAAGTCCATTGGAATCTTATATTATAAACAAATCAGGGAAAATACTTTGGCTGAAACAGAAATCCAACGGCTCTGTGACAGCATTGTTGAGCTGAAAAAGGATATTGCTATCCTAGAAGAAAAAATCGTTGATATTAATGAAGATTAAGATCTAAAAAAACCTTTCCGGCCGGTGCCAAACACTTGCTGGAAAGGTTTTTGTTCACCCCAAAATAATTCGCAAACGGTTTAGTTCGCCTTCTTCACTATAAAAAGACTCTTGGGAAATTCTTCTGATCAAAAGTAAGGATAAGTCTTCTGAATCATTTAAAGGATTATATTTTACCCCATTATATTCCAGCAAAACCTCACATTGTCGAGTTTTTTCCCCGTAATGCACCGTCAAATCCAATGCAAACCCCTGTTCAGGCAACTGATTCAGGATCTTCTGCACTCCCAATTCTTCCCAGACTAATTGCAGATTATAAATTAATTTGGGGGGCAACAAATAACGATAGCCAAAATTATTAAGCTGGTTGACCAAATTATAAAAGTCAAATTTTTGGCTGGTAATTTGATAATGAAAGCTTTTCATTTTCCAGACAAATTCTTTGGTTTTGCTTTTCTGCGGCTTAAGGAAAATTTCTTCCGGGGTTCCATCGTCATAAATTTGTCCTTGATCCAAAAAAATAATCCGGCTGGAAACATCCTGAGCAAACTGCATTTCGTGGGTTACAATTAACATGGTCAAGGACTCCTGTTGAGCCAAATTCCGAATTACCGCCAGAACCTCGCCCACCATGGTGGGATCCAAAGCACTGGTCGGTTCATCAAATAAAATAACCTTGGGGGACATGGCCAAAGCCCGGGCAATGGCCACCCGCTGTTTTTGTCCTCCCGAAAGCTCCTCCGGATAGCTGTAGGACTTTTCTGCCATGCCAACCAGGGACAGGAAATAAACAGCTTCTTCATAAGCCTGTTGGCGGGGAATTTTTCGCAGATCTAACGGAGCCAGCATTATATTTTCAATTACGGTTAAATGCTTAAATAAATTAAACTCCTGAAAAACCATACCGATTTCCTGCCGCAATTTGGCAACTTCAAAATGCCGATCCAGAATATTTTTTCCTTCAAAAAAAATCTCCCCGCTGTCTGGTTCAACCAACCGATTCAAACAGTGCAGCAAGGTACTTTTACCAGATCCGGAAGGACCGATAATTGAAATAATCTCTCCTTTTTTTACCTTAAAGCTGATTCCTTTTAAGGAGTGTTTTTGTTCAAAGCTTTTGGACAAATTTTTAATTTCAAGCATCAATTTTGATCCCCTTTAAAATTCTTTCCCGCCGACGAAGACTAATTTTATTCTCCATCCAAACCAGCAATTTAAACAACAGCCAGGTTAAAATAAAATAGATTATGGTAGTCAAAAGCAAAGGAAAAAAAGGTTCATAGGTCATATTCCGAATCAGATCCGTAACTTTGCTTAAGTCCATAATAGCCAAATAGCCGACAATGGAGGTTGACTTAACCATGGAAATCAGGCAGGTTTTATAAAGAGGCAGGCAAAATTTCATGGCTTGAGGCAAAACAACCCGTTTGAAAGCTTGAACCCGATTATAGCCCAAAGCCAAAGCCGCTTCCAACTGCCCGGACTCTACGGATTTAATGGAAGTATGTAAAATATCCGCCACATAAACCGAAAAATTAATAGAAAAACCAATAACAGCTATCACCAGACCACTCAGGCCGGAAGAACGAAAGATTATATAATACAAAATCATTAACAAAATTAAAATTGGCATTCCCTTGAGAATCTGAAGCAAAATTTTGACTAGCCACAACAAAATTGGACTGGAGCTTCTTCTCAGCCAAACCCACAGACAGCCCAAAGCCGTACCGCCAAGCCCCGCCGACAAAGCAATTAAAAGAGTCACACCCAAGCCATGCAAAATTAATTTCCAGCGATTTTCGACCACAAAATTATTAAACAGGTCATTCTTTAACCCCTGCCAATACCCCCGGCTGACCTGAGCCTCCGGTTTTAAATAGACTACCGCCGCTTCCCCTTCATAAATGGGCTGAGAAAAATAAACCTGCTCTTTTTTAAGGTCGGTAATCCCAATGCAGGGAGTGCAAAAGTCACATTTTCCGGTAGCCACTGCCGAAATGGTGCCGGCAAAGTCCATATTTTCCACCTGAAGCTGATAGCCGGAAGCCCGACAAAAGCTGGTGGCCAAAGCCACTTCATAACCGGTAATCTGTCCATCAAAAAAATAAGCAAAAGGACGCAAAACCGCATTAACCGCTAATTTCAAGGTCTTGTCGCCCGAATTATCCAGTTCCGGCAGCTTTTGAGCCTGAGATCCTAAATAAGCAGTCTGCAATTTTTTCCAGGTTCCGTCCGCCTGAATTTTCTGCAAAAAATTATCCAGCTCAAGTTTTAGCTTCAATCCTTCCGGAGTGCGGGGAAAAGCAAGGGCATATTCATAATTAAGTCCGGTATCTCCCCAGAAAGCAAAATAACCAGTTTCTTCGGCTAAAATCTGAGCGATTGGCTGATCCGTAACTATAACATCAATTTTATGATTTTGAAGAGCCAAACATAAATCAGCATAGCTCCCATATATTTGTAAGGAAGAATCTTCCACTGACTTCTCAATTAAAGCATAAAAAACCGATCCTCCCAAAACTCCTACCCTTTTACCCTCCAACTGGCCAAGCTGAGAGTATTCTTCAAATTCTGTGTTCTGGCTTTGACTGCACCCAACCAGCAGCAAGGCCGCCAAAACCACCAGCCAAAGCTTTATTTTCTGCATAAACTCAACCCTTGTTGAAGTGTTGCCAATCGACTGTTCAAACCGATTGGCAACACTTATAAATTAAATGCTTCCTATTTCTTCGCCGTTGATCACCCGGATTTCATGCTGGGTAAATAAATATTCAGCCCGTTCAGGATCTTCCACCCGGAAAACCACCAAGGCAGAATTAATGCCCTTTTGTACAAAAGCATAGGTATATTCAATATTAACCTGGGCTTCCTGCAAAAATTCCAGAATATCAGCCATCCCGCCGGGACGATCCGGCACTTCCACCGCAATAACCTCTGTTTTGGTTACAATATAACCATGAGCCTTTAAAAGCTCGAAGGTCTTCTGTGGGTCGGCTACAATAATTCTTAAAATCCCAAAATCGGCTGTATCCGCTACAGACAAAGCTCGAATATTAATTTGATTATCTCCCAAGAGCCGGGCAACCTTGGCCAAACGGCCTGGCTTATTTTCCAGAAAAACGGAAATTTGTTCTACCCGCATAAAAAATTCCCCCTTAGCTAATTAATCAATTTTACGATTATCCTGCACTCGAATGGACTTGCCGGAGGTTCTGGGCAGGGTGTTGGGTTCCACCAGCTTAATTTTGGCACTAATCCCCAAAACACTGGCCAGACGAGCTTTTAAGCGGCCTTCCAGCTCGGAAATATAACGAACCTTATCATTAAAGAAATTATCGGTAACTTCCACCTGAATTTCCAGGGTATCCAAATTATCATGCCGATTTACCACCAGCAAATAATAAGGCTGGGTTTCTCCAAATTCCAGCAGTACGCTTTCCACCTGAGAAGGAAAAACATTGACACCTCGGATAATCAGCATATCATCACTTCGGCCATAAATCCGTTTAATTCGGCGTAAGGTACGGCCACATTCGCAGGGTTCTTCAATAATCGAGGTCAAGTCCCGGGTGCGATAGCGAATAACCGGGAAAGCCTCTTTGGTCAAAGAAGTGAAAACCAATTCCCCCTTCTGGCCGGGCGGCAGGCTTTTGCCAGTTACCGGGTCAATAACTTCTACAATAAAATTATCCTCGTGAACATGCATTCCATTTTGGCAGACACATTCCGAAGCCACCCCCGGCCCCATAACTTCACTTAAACCATAAATATCATAAGCTTTAATGCCCAGTCTTTCTTCCAGTTGCTTCCGCATTTTCTCCGACCAGGGTTCGGCTCCAAAAATCCCAATTTTCAAAGAAGAATTAATCAAATCAATGCCCATTTTTTCCGCAGTTTCAGCCAAATATAAAGCATAGGAAGGGGTACAGGCCAATATAGTAGCCTTAAAATCCTGCATCAGCATCACCTGCTTGGCTGTATTGCCCCCCGAAGCCGGAACTACCATGGCTCCCAGTCGTTCAGCCCCATAATGCACTCCCATGCCTCCGGTAAACAAACCATAACCAAAGCTGATATGGGCTACATCCTGAGAGCTGCCCCCGACCATGGTCATAGATCGGGCAATCAGACCAGCCCACATTTGCAGATCCTCCCGAGTATAGCCCACCACAATTGGTTTGCCAGTAGTGCCGGAAGAAGCATGAACCCGAACCAGCTCCTCCCGGGGAACCGCAAACATTCCAAAAGGATAGGTATCTCGGAGATCCTTTTTCACCGTAAAAGGCAGCTTGCTTAAGTCCTCCAGGCTTTGAATATCTTCCGGAATAATTCCGGCCTCCGAAAATCTTTGCTGATAAAAAGGTACTCTGGCATAAAGTTTTTTAACCGTATGCTGCAACCTTTTTAGCTGTAATTTTTCCAGATTCTCTCTGGGCATGGTTTCGACTGCTTCGTCCCAATACATAATAGCAGATCCTCTCTCTGATTTATTTATATTTTTCTTCTTCGGCTAAATAGAAAATCAGCCAGCCGGGTTAAGGCGGCAAAAACAAACATAATGGAAAAATAGCTGGCTATGGTTGCCCAAATCTGGGTGGAAAAACCTTCTCCTTTGGAACCCCAGCCAATTCCCTGTCCGTTTCGTTGGAAGTAGGGCTGACCATGATGCTGCCCGTTTTCCCAGGCTAAATCGCTGGTGCTGTCCAGACTGCCTGATTTAATCCAAACTCCTCCATGATGCTGTCCGCCTCCGTCATGAGAGCTAAAGCTTAAATAACCTATAAAATTAGTGGCAGCCAGACTATAACCTCCGTAAATCAGCACCAGAACCGAAAAAATCAGTCCTATTGGCTTTAAAATCGCCGCCGACAAGGGAAGTAATTTTTTTATATTATTCACTATAAATTGATAATGCAGCCCCAAATGAATTCCCACCATAATTAAAGCATAGGCAGCCGCACTAAAGTGAATCATTTTCCAAATTCCCGGATTGGAGGGATGAAAATTAAACAAAACCTTGGAAATTTCCAGACCACTGATTCCGACCAGAAAAAACAGCATCAAAAGCAACAAATTTAAAATATACCTTAGCTTGAATCGCCCTGAAATTAATTTTTTCCAAATTACTTTGCTGGTTTTAAGCATCCACTTAAAGTTAATCAGCAAATGCACCAACAACGCCAGCAGCAGAGTTAAACCAGTATATTCGTGAAAATCAAGCCCTGCTGCCATTTTATTATACATAAATGGCAATACCAAGGCTAAAATCGCAGCAAAAACCAGTCTTTTCAAACTCTGTCCTCCTCAATTACTCAAAGCAATTTACTTAGGATTCTATTTTTTTGACAAAATTCCTTTAAGATTGCCCAGCTTTGCCCGGTAAGATCCTGCTGCTGCCGATCAAAAGCAGCAGCAGGCAAAAGAACCGCTTCAGTTTGGGCTTCCCGCAGGGCTTGCCCCAAATCCCGAACCGTCAATAAGCCGGCACAGCTTATTGAACCGCCAAAAAAGCTGTTGGGTACCGCTTGCAAGGTTAAATTATAATCCCTCAATTTTTCTTGCATTCCGGCTCGCAAGACCTTTTCTCCGGCAGTTGAGCATAACCACAGAATTTTTCGATTTCGCCAGGGCTTCAGTTCTTTTTTTATTTTGGCCAATAAACCTGGATTTAAATCATAATCCATGATTAAACCGGAAGCCGTAAAGGGCAGTTTGTTTAAAAAGATCACCTGCTCCTGCCCATTCCGTACAATTTGAAGCTGCACCGAACCGCTTTGCTGCAAAGCTTCAAAGGCATCCACCCGGGAAAAAGGCTTTTGTCCCCCAATGGCCGTGATTAAATCCCCACTTTGCAAACCGGCCTTTTCCGCCGGGGAATGGCGGATCACTCCGGCAATTCGAGCCTGCAAATCCTGCAAATCAGGAGGTTCCAAGGTCACCGGATATTTTTTCTGCCAAAAAGCAACCTTAAAAGCCAGCTTTTCTTGCAGCTCCAGACCTTCACCCAAAGCCAAGCGGCCATAATCCGTATAACCAGGCCGAAAAATCCGAATATTCTCGGCTCCAAACTCCGCCAGATAAGCAAGAGTCTGTTCCAAATCCTCCCAGCCCAGCAATTGGGGCATGGCTACAATACTGCCCTGAAAAGGAATTTGGTATTTTTGCAGCCAAATTGGAGCTTTGACCGCCTGTTCAGCCCAGCGATCCCGCATTAAAAGCCGCCGGTTTTCCGCCGAAGCGGTATTTAAGGACAAAGTAATCCGCACCTGTCCCAGCTCGGCCAAAAAATCGGCCATCTCTTCATCAAGCAGGCTGCCATTGGTGGTCAGCCAAATTTCCGTGTGAGGACAGGCTGTCCGAATCCGGCTTAAAACAGTTTTAATTTGGGGATGGGTCAGACATTCCCCTTCTCGAATTCGAGTAATAGATTCGCCAATAACCAGAGGCCGTTCCGGATAAATCTCGGCCAGCAGCTTTTCGATAAGCTCCCAGCTTAAAGGAGGAATTTCCACAGTCTGCACCTCAGGTGGGTTTTGATAGTGGCTGCAAAAACGGCAATGAACATTACAAACCGAGGTCAAAGCTAAAATATTCTGACGGGCGGCCTCTTGCAGCCAAGTCCAGGCTTCAAGCATAATCTGATTCCCCTAATTCCTGGAATAAAGCTCCTGCCCTATTTTTAAGCCGGGTAGGGCATTCAGGGTTAAAGGAGCGAAAGCTTGTTTCAAATATTTATAATAAGCCGCACAGCCAATCATGGCTGCATTATCTGTACACAAAATAACCGGCGGGCAGGAGAACTGCCAGTTTTCTGCCTGACACATTTGCTGCAAGCCCTTACGCAAGCCTTGATTGGCTGCTACCCCTCCAGCCAGCACAATGGTTTTGATCTCATGCTGTTGAGCAGCCTGCCGGGTTTTTTCTACCAGCACTTCAATCACTGCGGCCTGAAAGGAAGCAGCTACATCTTCCTGCGGAATGGGTTTTCCCTGCTGCTTCAACTTGTGACAATAGTTAATCACCGAGGATTTCAGACCACTAAAGCTAAAGTCCAAAGAATCCAGGTAAGCCCGCGGAAAATCTATGGCCTGGGGATTGCCTTTTTGAGCCAACTGATCAATAACTGGCCCGCCGGGATAGCCCAGACCCAAGGTTCGGGCGGTTTTATCAAAGGCTTCTCCGGCTGCATCATCCCGGGTTTGGCCAATAATTTCATAAACCCCGTGATCCTGCATTAAAATTAAATCAGTATGCCCGCCGCTGACCACCAAAGCCAGCAGGGGAAAAGCCAGATCAGGTTTATTCAAAAAATTGGCATACAAATGCCCTTCCAAATGATTAACCCCAATCAAGGGAATTTTTTGAGCCAGACTAATGCTTTTGGCTGTACAAACCCCCACCAGCAAAGCCCCCACCAAACCGGGGCCATAGGTCACGGCCACTGCATCCAAATCCCCAAAGCCAACCTGGGCTTCGGCCAAAGCAGCAGAAATAATGGGGTTGATCAATTCCAAATGCTTGCGGGAGGCAATCTCTGGAACCACACCGCCAAATTTTTGATGTTCCTTTTGGGTAGAAATAATATTGGAAAGCAAAATCCGGCCATCCTGAACGATGGCCGCCGAAGTTTCATCACAAGAAGTTTCCAGAGCCAATATCAACATACACTGACCTCCACGCTCTTTATTTTCTTAATTTAATATAATTCACCTAAAGCAAACTTAAAAAACTTTTGTCCCTACAGACAAAAGATTACTTAGTATTTATTTCTTGTATTATAACACAAATCGTTTATTTCTGCCACAGACTTGCCTGCTTGTCCGGCAAGGTTTTTGGGAATTGCTTGAAAAGAGGATTGATTTATCCGAATTGCTATGTTAAGCTGGGAAAGAAAACAGCTTGATTTTTGTGAGGTAACTATGAAGGGTTTAGTCCGAATTGACCGAAGAACCAAAAATCTGACCAAACGGATTAAAGCAGGAGAAATTGCCGTCATTGATCATCCAGAGCTTGACGATGTAGCCGCCAAATCTCTGGTACAACTCAAAGTCAAGGCAGTGATTAACGCTTCTCCTTCTTTGAGCGAAAAATATCCCAATCCCGGCCCCCTGACCTTGCTTAAAGCTAAAATTCCCCTTTTGGACAATGTTGGCTCGGAGATCATGGAGCTTTTGAGCGAAGAACAGGTTATTGAAATCAAAGGAAATTCCATTTATCGAGAAGAACAGGCTTTGGCTCAAGGAAAGCTCCTGACAGAAGAAGAAATCGAAAAACATATGGAATTTATTCAAAACCATATGCAGCAGGTGACTGCTGATTTTGTAATGAATACTTTGACCTATGCCAAAAACGAAATTGGTCTGGTTAATAATGAATATGAATTACCACCTTTAAAAACGGTTTTTAAAAAACGCCATGTTCTAATTGTGGTTCGAGGGGAAAATTACAAAGAAGATCTAAACGCCATTAAAAGCTATATTGACGATATGAAACCAATTTTGATTGGGGTGGACGGCGGAGCCGATGCTTTGAAGGAATTTGGTTATAAACCAGATTTAATTATGGGAGATATGGACAGTGTAACTGACGGCTTGCTTAAAAGCGGAGCCGAGCTGGTAGTTCATGCCTATAAAAACGGTCAGGCTCCCGGTTTGGAACGAATTCAGCAGCTGGGACTGAAAGCTCATGTTTTTAAATCCGCCGGAACCAGCGAAGATATTGCCATGTTAATTGCTTATGATCTGGGAGCAGAACTAATCGTAGCCGTTGGCTCCCATTCCAATATCCAGGACTTTCTGGAAAAAGGCCGCAAAGGAATGGCCAGCACTTTTCTGGTTCGCATGAAGGTAGGCTCCCGGCTGGTTGATGCCAAAGGGGTCAGCAAAATTTATAACCATCCTTTAAAAATGCGTTATCTGGTACAAATAATTTTGGCTGCTTTATTGCCGGTTATTGCGGTAATAATCCTAACGCCTTCCTTTCGAGATCTTTTTTATTTGCTGTTTATTCATCTGAAATTGTTATTTTCCTAAAAGAGGTTTGAGGTATGATTATTAATTTTCGTTATCATGTAGTAACCTTGGTGGCCATTTTTATGGCCTTAACTGTAGGCATTTTCATTGGCAGCTTTTTGCAGGGTGATGATGTGGTTATGGAACAGCAGGAATTACTGGTAGAAAGAATTGAAGATCAACTTACTGTTTTAAATGAAAAAAATCAGCAGCTCCAGCTTGACTCTGAGCTTGTAAAACAACAGAACGGTTACTTCAAGCAATTTGAACAAAATGTTTTTCCGTTTTTGGTGGGCGGAATCCTGACTGAACATAAAGTAGCCCTGATTAATACCGGAACTCAAGAAATTCCCGCCTCTTTAAGTGCCAATCTCAGCCTGGCGGGAGCCAAAGTAGATTTAGTGGTTAATATTAAAGATAATCTTAATTTGGCCGATACCTCTGACCTTTTGGAAAAACTGAATTGGACTCCGGCCGATGTTCTCAACCCGGACTTGGAAGCAGGAGCAGACAGCGAAGACTCCACCCCCATTACGCCCGATTTGGTTCGCAGCCGCTTGCTTCAGGAAATCGTCCGGGTAATTCTGGCTGGAGATCAAACTGGTTTTTGGAATAAGCTAAACGATTTGGACTTGGTAGAGACAGAAGGAGAAGCCAGCGGCGGCATTACTACAATAATCTTATTGGGAGGAAATTCCAGTTCTAAAAATTCCAGGCTTCAAACTCTTGATGCTCCCCTGATTCAATATTGCAATGCAGCAGGGGTTCGGCTTTGCGGCAGTGAAACTTCAACTGCCCCTTATTCTTATATGAGTGATTATCAGGCTTTGGGGCTTAACACCGTAGATAATCTGGATTATCTTTCCGGACAATATGCCGCCATTTTGGTTTTGGCCGGAGCTAACGGCAATTATGGGATTAAAACCACAGCTCAGGCTCTAATCCCTGATCGTTCTGTCCTAAACAGCTACTAGAGGAGGATAAGCCCATGATCAGTGTTTTAATTCCGGCTTTTAATGAAGCGGACTGTATTGCAGCCACAGTTCAAGCTGCCTGGCAATTGGAAGGGGTCAGCCAGGTTATTGTCATAGATGACGGCTCCTCCGATCAAACCGCTGAAACAGCTCAACAAGCCGGAGCTTTGGTCAAAAGACTGGAGCAAAACCAGGGCAAGGGAGCTGCTTTAAACGCCGGAGCTGCTTTAATAGAAAACGAAATAATTTTGCTGCTGGATGCAGATTTGGGAGCAACTGCCAGAAAAGCCGCTCCACTGCTGCCGCCGGTTCAAAAAAAATTGGCCGATATGAGCATTGCCATTTTCCCTGCCACCGGCCAAAAAGCCGGTTTTGGACTGGTCAAAAATTTGGCTTGTCAAGCTATTGCTCAGTGGGGTCAGGGCTTGCAGGTTCAAGCACCGCTTTCCGGCCAAAGAGCCTTGACCAAACAGGTCTTGCAGGCGGTTTTACCCTTTGCTGAAGGTTATGGAGTAGAGGTAGCCATGACCATCAAGGCCGCCCAAGCTGGTTTTAAAATTATTGAAGTCCCCACCCAATTATCCCACAAGGCCACCGGTCGGGACTGGCAAGGTTTTAAACACCGGGGCAAACAATATTTGGATGTTCGCCGCACCTTAAAAAAATTAAAAAAAGAGTTAAACTTAAAGTAAAAAACACACATTGTTCAAATAATCTTTGTTAAGCAGTGCTAAAATCACACAGACCACCTTCAAGGCTAAAACTTTGGGATGGTCTTTAACTTTCACTAAAAGCAACAAAAAAAACAGCTTGAACATCACATTCAAGCTGCTCTTTGGTGCCGAAGGTGGGAGTCGAACCCACACGCTCTTGCGAGCGACGGATTTTGAGTCCGTTGCGTCTGCCAATTCCGCCACTTCGGCCAGAGCTCACGCTATTTATGATAGCAAAACTTTTGTTGCTTGTCAATCCTTTTTTATAAATTATCCGGAACTTTCAAATTTTCCACTTTAAGCTGCTGCCCTTGCACCCGGAAAGAAATTTCCAGTCCGGCAAACTCCAAAAAATAAAGCCGCTCCGGATCATTTTGATAAGCTGGCCGGGGATCTCCCGCCAAAATTGCCAATAAGTTTTTTTGCTGCTCCTCGGACAGCCGAACCAGTAATTCGGGGGCAATTTCTACTTGCAAAAGCTGAGACTGACTGACTGAAAAACCGCTCCAGGCTTCCGGATGACTGTCTGTATAAGGAATATAAGGCTTGATATCAAAAATCGGGGTCTGATCCAATAAGTCCGCCCCAATAATATGCAAAATCGGCCCCTGTTCCGAGCCAAATTCAATGCCTTCCAACTGCACCGAAGAAAGTCCCAGGGGATTGGGACGAAAAGGAGAACGAGTAGCAAACACGCCTCGACGCTGATTGCCGCCCAGCCGGGGAGGGCGAACAGTCGGCGACCAGGAACCAGAGGGTTTGGCCTCAGAAAAATACCAAAGCAGCCACAAATGAGAATATTCCTCCAGCCCCCGCAAGGCTTCCGGCTTACGATATTTCGGCTCAAAAATAATTTGAGCTTTAGTTTTTACCAAACCGCTTTGCCGGGGAATACCAAATTTTTGGGGGAAATCAGATTTGATTCGAGCGATAGTTTCCAGGGAAACCAGCATCTTGTCACCTTATTTCTAAGAAAGAAAGAGTCTCAAAGCTGAGACTCTTTTGGAGCTGGTGGTGGGAATCGAACCCACAACCCCGTCATTACGAGTGACGTGCTCTACCATTGAGCCACACCAGCTTGTTTCACTTCTGTATTTTATCATATTAGTTTGAGCAATGCAACCATTAATTTCCCTGGAAAATTAGGGAAAAAAATAAAAAATTATCTTGGCTGAATTTAGAAATTTTGCTGTTTTGCTCTAAGTTTTGTGTTATGATTAGATAAAGAAATTATTTAAGGAGGCTAATTTAATTTTGAGTACCGGTATTGTATTTGACTTATCCAAAGTAAAAAACAAAGATGAAATTCATGGTGTCTTGGCCACCTTGGTTCAAATGGATATGCACTCGGAATATGGCTTGGAAGAATTTGTCAGTGCAGCCTTGGAAGATGAAGATTTTCTGAAAGCCCAACTCAAGAAAATGGCATCTTTTTATATTGAGGCAGTAGGCTTGCAGCTTCCAGAGGATTTTGAAATTGATTTTGAAAAGGTTTGTAATACCAAAACCTATCAAAAATTTTATCAGGAACTATTCGCCCGGATTTTTAAAGAATGGACTGATCATCACGAAGCGTAAACAGGCTGGTTAAACCAGCCGGAAAGTAGGTGAATTTCCATTGGAAATTGGCAAGTCATTACGAGAAGCCCGGGAAGCCAAACATTTATCCTTGAGTGAAGCAGAAGAAAAGCTGAAAATCCGCAGTCGCTATTTGGAAGCCCTGGAAAACGAAAATTTTGCTGTTTTGCCTGAAAAGGTTTATGCTCGAGGTTTTTTAAGAAGCTATGCCCAGTTTTTAGGTTTGGATGCCGAGCTTCTTTTGCAGGAATTTGAAGCTTTAAAAGCAGAAGAAGCTCCGGAAGAAGAATCCAAGGCTTCTCCCAGCTATGAGCAATCTTTTACCGCTCCTAACAAGAAAACATGGATTAAAATTATTGTCGGAGCATTAGTCCTGGTTATTATAATTTGGTGGATCATCGCAGGTTTGGGAATCTCCAAGCAGGAAAAAGATGCCGCACTTCCCCCGCCCGAAGCTACAAAAACCACTGAAACCAACCCGGAACCCACCGTTCCGGAAACTCCGCCCACTCCCACCTATGACGGTCTGGAACTAACCCTGACTGCCAGCGGTTATGACTGCTGGATTTTGGTCACAGCAGACGGACAGCAGGTTTTGGAAACCATCTTGACCAACGGCAACAGCGAAAGCTTTAAAGCCCAAAATTCCATCAAGGTTCAAGCCGGATATGGTCTGGCCTTACAGGTAACCCTCAATGGCCAGGATTTGGGAACCTTCTCCCAAACCGATGTGGCTTCTCGAGAGTTTACCCTGAACGACTTAAATCAATAAAAAGAGGGTATCCCCAAATTTGAGGATACCTTCTTTTTATTTTTCAACTCATTTCAATTTTGTAAAAATTCTTCTTTTTCAGCTCTTTCGAGAAAAAATAAAGCATAAAATTTCCTAAAAAAGAGAATTATAAAACCATTGAATTTGAAAGGAGGTCAGTTATGGCCAAAGCAACCGGAATTGTCCGGCGGATTGATGATTTGGGACGGGTGGTAATTCCCAAGGAAGTCCGCCGAAATTTACGAATCAGAGAAGGAGATCCTCTTGAAATATATGTGGACCGGGGCGGGCAAATTATGCTCAAAAAATACAGCCCTATTTTGGAGCTGGGCAAATTCGCCCAGGAATACGCTGAATCTTTACATGAAGCCCTGGGATATTTGGCTTTAATTACGGATAAAGACGAAGTTGTCGCTGTTGCCGGCAGCGATGCAGAAAAATTTAAACACAAAGCAATCAGTCCTTTGTTGGAAAAGATTATGGAAGAGCGTCAGGTTCAAGTATTTTCAGAGGAAGTTTTCCCCACTGTGGATGAGCGAATCGGATGTCCTCAAGCGGTTATTGCTCCCATTATTGCTGCTGGAGACCCCATTGGAACTGTAATTATAGCTGCCTCAGACGATGACTCAATAGGCAAACTGGAAAACAAAATGGCCGAAACTGCGGCCGGTTTTTTAGCTCGTCAAATGGAACAATAATAAGCAGAAAATTCCAAGAGACTCGGAAAAACAGCCGGGTCTCTTTTTCAAGTTCAAAAGCTGCCTCAAGCAGGTTAAATTCCTCAAATGTCGAATTAAATCATAATCAGAGGAACAGGAGGAGCAGCCGATGGACTCGGACGAAATTTTGGTCAAAAAGTGTCTGAACGGCGATCAGGCGGCCTATGATCTTTTGGTTGAACGCTATCAGCATAAAATTTATAATCTTACCTATCGTTATACTGGAAATCCAACGGATGCGGCTGACCTGACCCAGGAAACCTTTTTGAAAGCTTATCTGGCTTTGGCTGGCTTTCGTCGGGAATCCAGTTTTTCTACCTGGCTTTATCGGATTGCGGTTAATATGTGCCGGGACGAATATCGCAAGAAAAAACGCAAAAAAAACCTTTCTCTGGATGAGCTTCAGGAGCAAGGCAGCAATCCGGAGATTTTTATTTCTGAACAAGGCAACCCGGAAGAATCCGCTCTCAGCTCTGACACTCAACGCATGGTTCAGCTTTGCCTGAACCAGCTTTCTGAAGAACACCGATTAATCCTGATTTTGCGGGAAATCAAGGATTTGCCCTATGAAGAAATCTCCCGCTGTTTGGGCTGTTCCCTGGGAACAGTTAAGTCCCGCTTGAATCGAGCCCGCAAAGCTCTCAAACAAAAAATCGAAAACAACCAGGAACTTTTTGATTTTTTCAACCGTCAGGACTCTTAAAGAAGGTGGAATTTATGACTTGTCTGGAATGCCAAAAAAAATTTTCCTTATTTCGGGATCATCAATTATCATCTCAGCAAATTACGAATCTGGAAGCCCATCTCCAAAGCTGTCCCCATTGCCAAAAGCAATGGCAGGATTGGCAAAGAAAGCTGGATTTGCTGCACAATTTGTCCGGCTTATCCGCTCCTTCCACTTTGGCTCAACTGATTCACCAGCAAATCAGGCAAAATGATTGTCAAAAACTGTCCCGTCTCAGCCGAATTTGGACTCCCAGGATTTGGTTTGCCGCTTTGGGCTTGGCCGCAATATTGCTGGTAAGCTTTTTTACTCTACAAAATTCTGGCATCACTCCGGAAGAAATGGCTTCAGAACAAAGTAACTCAAGCCGTACTTTGGCTATTAGTGATTCAAATTCTTCCGAATGGAAAGTCAGTTCAACTTCCCGAACCTATGCCCTGACCGGCAATGCTTACCCAATTCCTCATATTACCCTGCAAGTAAATGACAGCCGGGAGGAAATTTTGCAGGAAATCGAACATCAAGTGGAATTTTATCAAGGAGAATATCAGGAAATAGAGCCGAAGGGCTGCCTTTGGTTAAGGCTGAACCCGGAAAACTGGGACGATTTAGTTTGGCATTTGGATTCTTTGAACAGTTCAGAGAAACAGGATCTTCTGCTTTCTCAAGAGTTAAAATACAATGAAATTATTTTGGAATTAGTTGATTCGACCTCCAGACAGCATCAGGTTCAAAAGGAATAAACTGTCTTGTCAAAGAGCAAAATTAAGGGTAAAATAAAGATAAATCAGCTATTTTAGAAGGGAGTCTTTAGACAAATGAAAGAAAAAGTACAGGCTGTTTTGGATAAAATTCGCCCCATGCTGCAAAATGACGGCGGCGATGTGGAATTAATTGATGTAAAAGACGGCATAGTTACTGTTAAATTGCAGGGAGCCTGCGGTGGCTGCCCCATGGCTACCCTGACCCTGAAAAACGGAATTGAAAAAGCCCTCAAACAGGAAATTCCGGAAGTTAAAGAAGTTGTTCAGGCTTAATCTGGATGCTAAAGCAAGGGCGGTTGGAATGTAATTCCAACCGCCCTTTTTCTATTTACTTACAACACTTCCACTATCAAAACCTGCACTTAATAAACACTAGAGATAGTTATTTTTTGCTCTTTAGCCTCCCAGCCAACGCTGTAGCCAAATTGTTCGCATACGCCTCTAACCGGCAAATAAAGCCGACCCCCAATTATTCTGGCCATAGTTCCCGGATTAGCGGCATCTATAATAACACGCACCCCATTAACGGTCATATAATCGCTATCAGCCGGAACCTGCAATACAACACTTCCTTTGCTCAAAGTTACGGTTCTAAGCCTGTTGTCCCAAACAATATTAGAATCGTTAATTCCTAAAGCCTGAGCAACATAACGAATGGGCAGCATGGTACGGCCATTGCTGATATAGGCAGCAGCATCCATGCTATATTTTTTGCCGTTCAGGGTATAGCTGGCAGCTCCAATGACAAAAGCAGCTTTTGCTGAAGTTTTGTTGGAATCATAATTATTACCTGACTTCCCATCATCCAGGTTTGCTTCCGGCTTTGAATAGCTGATGTCTGGTTCAGGAGCTGAATAGTCTACAGTTGATTCTGAGGGTGAATTACCAGCAGTCCATACTTCCAGGGGATGATCATTCCATTTAGAATCTTCAAATCTATCAGTCCAGCCGGACTTGCCTTCCTTATAATAAATTGTGCAATACTTATCTACTCCATAAAATACATCACCTTCAATAGTACCTGGAACATCACCTGTGAACTACTCCGACTTATAGAAGTCGGAGCTTCCTGCTTCAACCACTACTGCCTGGCTAACATAATCGTTAGCTCAAGTCTTACACAATGTCCACAGGCGTATGAGTTTGGGCTATTCCATCCCTACTGTATATTTAATTTTAGGCTACTTCAGCAAGTAACCGCAGTCCTTCGTTCAGTATATTGATAGCAGCATTCGTGTCACGGTTTATTGTAAGACCACAATCACATTTTATTGTACGGATACGCAAATCCTTCATTTCGGGATGCAGAGTACCGCAACAGTGGCATATTTGTGATGACGGAAACCACTTATCTACTTTTATAAGATACTTATTTCTATCGGATAGCTTGTATTCAAGCATAGATAGGAACATACCATATCCGTTATCAAGAGTAGCTTTGCCGTTACCAAAACCTTTGTTAGACATAGACTTCATGTTTAAGGATTCCACACAAACAACATCATACTGATTGGCTATCTCAGCAGATATCTTATGTAGATTGTCTAATCTCTGATTTGCAATATGTCTATGGATTTTATTGACTTTACGAAGTTGCTTTATATAGTTATTGGATTTTACTTCTTGTTTTTTAGACCCTTGCCTACGCGATAATTTATGTTGAGCCTTGGAAAGTTTATCATGGCTTTCACGGTAGTATTTATGATTAGTACCAATATTGCCATTGTTATCCACATATAAGCCGTCAGAAGCATAATCAAGTCCGATGGCATTTGTTTTACCTGCCACATAAGGATTTACGGCGTTATCAAACTCAAAGAGTATGGAAATATAGTATTTACTATCTGATTCTTGTGATACAGTAGCAGACTTAATTACCCAATCAGCATTAGGAATACGATGTATAATTGCCTTTACTTTACCGATTTTAGGTAATTTGATATATTTCTTATCTATAATAGCAACTGTTCCTTTTTGATTATTGGTAGTATAAGATTTACGACTATGCTTTGCAGATTTGAATTTAGGAAATCCATTTTTCTTTTTACGAGATTTACTAAATGCATTACGAAAAGCTGCTTGTAAATCCATTTGTTTATTAGCAAGAGCAAGACTATCTACTTCCTTTAGATATGGGTAGTCCTTCTTATACTTAGCGGGAGTTACAGCAGCAAACTTACCAGTAGCTTTATAACTTTCAATCTTGTCGGCAAGCATAAGATTATAAACCTTACGGCAGCAGCCGAAGGTTTTAGCAAACATAACACTTTGTTCAGTTGCAGGATATATTCGATATTTAATTGCTTTGTATGCCATCTTTCTCAC